>CAZBIU010000021.1:0-34890 GCA_964491625.1 uncultured Myxococcales bacterium | reverse complement strand
TTACGTGACCTTTTATTACACCGGCGGCAGCGTCGGTTCGGTGGCGACGGCGTGAACCGGCGCCAGGCAAAGCTCGAGGAGGATGCCGCCCAGCATGGCGCCGGCAAGCGGGATCGGGATCGCGGCCACGCGCTCGCCGAACGGACGCCACAGGCCGGCAGCGATGATCAGCACGGCAGCGACGAGGTAGGCGCCGATGATCGCGGCATAGCCGCCTTCGGGCTTGCCGGCGGCGATCAGCAGCACGGCGCCGGGCGTGGACCAGGCAATGGTGACGGGCATGCGGGTGCGCAGCGCGAACAGGATGCCGAGAATGCCCTGGCCAAATGTGATCGCGAACAGACCCGAGGCGGCCTCGGCCTGGGTGGCGCCTGCTGCGGTGAAGCCGGCGAGTACAATGGTGAAGGCGCTGGCGAAACCGACGACGGCGGCAAGGGTGCCGGACATAATCGGCTGAACGAGCGAAGCGCCGGGCAGGGAAACGGAATCGGACACGGCGAACAGGACCACGCCGCGGGTAAGCGGATTGTTGAACAACTTCCGCGCGAGGTCTTCTTTGGAAAGCTCGGCCAGCTCGGGCTCTGCCCGTTGCGCGGTACCGAGGCTCGCGGCCAAGTCGCCGCTGGCCAGATAGGCGGCGCGCAGACTTGCGACGCGCATGGCTTGTCGCCACGACGACGTGTCAGGCTGTGCGCGCAACTTTTGCGCCGCATCTTCAAGGATGCGCTTGACCCGACGGCCGACGCCCTTGACGATGCGCGGGCGCCACTGTCCCGCGTTCATGTCGGCATCCGACGACAATTCGCCTTGTCCCCACAACTCCGAGACCGACCGCAGGGCGCCCAGCAAAATGCCGTCAACCTGTTCGGGCGTCGCGCCCGCGACCCAAGGAATGTCGAGCGCCACGTAGGTCAGAAGGCGCGCCAATTCAGCAGCCTGCTCGACTTCCGCAAGCTCGCCGAACTTTGGCGGCAGGACCAGCGCTGGCGGGTCACCCGACAGAACCCGGGGAAATTCTGCGCTGCTGGCATCCGGGTACAGTTCGAATTGCAGGTCGCCGAAGGCCCGCGCGACGCGATCGGCGAGCACGCGCACCGGGTGCGACGCGCGCGACGAGAGTCGCTCTCTTGCGGAGGTGCCGAAGGCCTCTGGCTCTTGCCGGATCCACTTGGACACGTTGTCAGACAGCGCGGCCGCGACCGCAAGGAGCTGCGCATGCGCCTCGTTGCGAATCAGGGCAGCGACAATGGTCTCGCGCGAGAGGGACATCGGCGTCGGCGCGTCGAGCGGGAGGATTCGCGGACGCGAGCTTGGGTCCTCGGCCTGGCCGAGAAAAGCCAACACCTGGTCGGCCGTGGAGGCGGCCTCTGGTCGCTGCGCCTGCACGTGCACACGCGCCAGGAGCTTCAGCATCGTGCCCACCTGCTGGCTGGTCGGCTGCGCGCGGCCAAATTCCGGCAACAGCTGGTTGATTTCCAGAATCGCCTCGTCGTGGGCATCGGCGTGAGCCTCGACGAGCGCCTCGTAAGTCTCCACCTGGCCGGGGGCCATGTGGACGGCGTCACGCAGGCGCGCCAGGCCCTCGCGCGGCTTGTCGAGCAGGGTGGCTTCCAGCTTGCCGATGGCGGCCAGCCACTCTGCGCGCTTCGGTCGCCCAGTCGATTCAGCCAGTGACATCACCTTGCCAAGCGCAGCGGTAGCCTTCTCGGCGGCGTCTTTGCCACTGCCGAACAGGTTGCACAGCTTGTCGATGGCGCCGGTGCTGTCGGTGGCCAGCAGAACTGCCTGGATGAGGACCCGCTCGGCGCTTTGCTCGTCGCCCAGGTTGCGGAAGACAGCGCCCAGGCGGGCGATCATATCGCCACTGGCGACGCCCACTTGCTCGGCAAGCTTTTCCGCCTCCATCGCCTCGCGGCGCGCGGTTTCCCTGAAAGCAGGCGCACGCGAGTGAACTTCGGCGAGCGCGATGGCGGCGCGCAGGCGTTCACTCGGATCGCGCGAGATGCCCATGGCGCTGGTGGCCGCCTCGACCGCTTCGGATTGAAGGCCCAGGGCCATGCTGACGTCGGCGAGGGCGAGCAAGTTGCCCACGTGCTTGGGCGCGCGTTTGCGCGCCCGGCGCAATCCCTCAAGCGCCACGGTGGGGTCGTTCAGGTGGCGCAGGGCGACGTGCGCGAGGGCCGCCCCGAGCTTGGCAGCCTGGTCGGGCGAGAGGGCGCGTTCCAAGGCGGCGCGGAGGGTTTCGGCTGCCTTGCCGGCGTCGAGGCCATTGCCCAGCGCCGCGATCACGGCGTCGGCGGCGCGTAGCGAGCCGGCATCTTCGTTGAGGGCGCGGCAGACCAAGTCGAAAGCCTTGTCCTTGTGCTCGGGGCGAGCACGATAGCCATCCGCCGCTTCCAGTAGCCGTTCGCAGCGGATAACGGGATCCAACTCAAGAGCGCCGAGCGTGCTCGCCGCCCTGACCAGGGTTTCGGTCTCAGACAGGCGAAAGGCCATGCGATAGAGGCCTCTCGCGGCGGTCAAGCAGTCGGGCCATCCCTCGAGTGCCATGGCGTAGGCCAAAAGTGCCTCCTTCTGCGCCTCGCGGTTGGCTTCCGAGCGATGTTCGAGGATGAGCGCGGCCGCCAACTGCAGCGACGCCGCCGTCAGCGGATCGGTCGCCGCTGCCGCCACGGTGGCAAGCGCGCTGACCACGACGTCGACCGGGGTGGAGCCCTCGAAGCCAAGGCCGGTCTTCTTCAGCAATAGCTCGTGGCACAAGAGACTGTCGGGCGCTAGCCTGGCCAGTATCTCACGCGCGGTCGCCTGTCCGTCGGGGGCGCGAACCTCCCCGTATTCCTCAAGCTCAAGCAATTCGTAGGCGCTGCCCAGCTTGCCCTCGCGCGACTCGAAGCATTCAATCTGCTTGCGCAGAACCGAATCCAAGTCGCTCCAGCGCTCGGCCCGGCGCAAGGCATGCTCCAAGGTGCGCAAGGCCGGCACGCCGGCCGCGGCAGTTCCGGCCAGATCCGCGAACCGTTTGAGCGCCTTGCCCGGATCGCGCTCCTCGACCAGCAGGCTGCCAAGGGCGAACTGACTGCGCGGATCGGGCTCTTCCGTCGCTTGCAGCAAGGCCAGTCGTTCGGCCTTCTTGCCGGTGCGCAGATAGGCGCGGTCCAGTCGTTCCACGATGGCTGGATCGTCCGGGATGCAAGTGCGCGCTTCGGCGAGCAGCGGAATCGCCCGTTCCACGTCGCCCAAGCGGTCGTCGTAGATTTCCGCAGCTTCGAGCAGCAGCTCGCCGCGCTCGGTAGGATTCGACGTCGCTGCCGCCAAACCCGCCAGCTCCTCGGCCACCGGTCGGTAGTCGCCGCTCGCGAGCAAGATGCGGCGAATCTCGGCCCGCGGCGTGGGATTGCTCGAATCCATGCGATGGGCTTCCCGCCAGGCCGTGAGCGCATCGGCCGGCCTGTGCATGCGTTCTTCGAGGAAGCGGGCGATTTCGGCCTGAATGGGATAGTTGCTCTGCTCTTTCCGGGCTTGTCCGAGGAGGAGGCGCAACTGGGCCAAGGCGTCGGCCTGGCGGCCGGCCCGCTCGTGAATCCGGAATGCGGCTCGCAAAGCGGCCGGATCGCCGCCGGTACGCGCGAGCACGCGCTTGACCAACTCCAGCGCGGTGTCGGGGTCGCCAAGCTGCCGCGAGGCCACATCCGCCGCCCGCAACAATAGCGAGCGTTCGAGGAGGATGTCGTCTTCCGACAGGTCGGCCTCCAGCACGAGGGCGCGCAGATGCTCGTGCGCATTGCCTGCGCGGGCCGCACAGCGTGCGAGACCCAAGATGGCGCTGCGACGGGTGGGCTCGATGCCGAGAATCTCGGCGTAGACGGCCAGGGCCCGATCAGGGGCGCGGACCTCGTCCTCCCAGATCAGGGCCAGCTTCTCCAGGTGGGCGACCCGCCTTGCAGCGTCCGCCGCTGCCGCCGCTTCCACGTAGAAGTCGATGCGCGCCCGGACTCGCGACGGATCGTCGGGGTCGGTCGGCGACGGGGGTGTGCCTGGCGTGAGTAGTCGCACGATGGCGTCGCAAACCTCGGGCTGGCTCTGATCCGCTGCCCAGGCCGAACGCAGGGAAAAGAGCGCGAGGTCGGGCCTGGCCATGTCCTCTTCGGCGATACGCGCGGCCCGCAACAGCAAGTCGATTTGCGCGTTCGGCGTCGACGTCCGCGACGCCTGATCGGTCAGCATCGCCACCCGTTGCTGATGTTGCCCGAGGGCGGCCAGCCCGTGGTCGAGCTTTTCTCGTACGGGCTCGTCATCGGGCTCGGCAAAGAGCACGACGTGCGCGTGCGCCGCCATGTCGGCAAAGCGGCCAAGCTGTTCGCAGCCGTGCATCAGACGGCGATGGACGAACCCCAGCTCCGATTCTCGCGCCAGCGGCAAGAGTCGGCTTCCGGTGATGACCGCCGCTTCCACGTTTCCGACCATCTCGTAGAGGCGCCAAAGCTCTCGCAGAGAGGCCCGCTGAATCGCAACGGTTACGCCGGGTTGGTTGGTCGCCCTTTCGTACAGATCGATGGCCGCCGGCTTTTGATCGAGGCGCTCGGCGGCCAAGCGGGCGGCGAAATACAAGAGCCGTGCCGCGCGGGCGCCGTCGCTTTCAAGGGCGGCCTCGGCAGCCCACCCGTGCACCAGGGCCTCGATCTGTCCGTGCATGAGAAGATGTCTGGTGTACGCGTCGCGGACCGGACCGATGCCGCCGTCGAGTCCGAGCGCGGTCTCGAATGCTGCTCGGGCCGCGTCGGTGCGGCCGAGCTTGTCGAGCAGCTGTCCGCGCTCGACCTCGATCCAGGCCGACAGCTTCGCGTCGCCGCGGAATACCCCGGCCATGGTTTCAAGGTGGGTTGCCAGGGTTTCGATTTGCAGCAGGGTTTCGGCGGCGCGAGGTGCGGTAAGCAATGCGGCCTCGAGCCCGCGCAGCGCGCCCGGGTGCGATGGGCGCACGGCAAGCACCGCGCGGTACGCTTGCCAGGTGCGCTCCGACGGGGCCGTGCTGGAAGCGAGCAGCATGCCCAGCTCCAGCTCGCGCATCACTTTCGCGTCCGCATCGGTCATGGCTCGCAGCTCGGCTTCCATCAGTGCCAGCGCAGGTGGCGCAGGGCGGAAGGGCGTCAGCCGGCGCGCGGCCGCGAGCGGCGCGAGCAGATTTGAGGCCATGCCATGGGCCGCACGGTACTCGGCCAGAGCCGACGCAGGATCGCCACCCGCCACTTCGAGCAACAGACCGAGCTCGGTCTTGGCGCGAGCGACCGTCGTACGATCGCCAGCGGCCGCTTGCTCCGTGCGCTTGCGTACGTCGGCGATGCTCTGCTCCGGCAAAAAGTGGTCCAAATCGGTCGCGCGCGGCCGGACGGCGTCGGCCGGGGGCAGCGCAACCGACGGAGGCGGGATCGGCACGGGGACGGTGGCGGCGAAGAGCGCGATTCTGCCGGTGATTCTCGCAGCGGCGGGAACTGGTGCG
Source organism: uncultured Myxococcales bacterium (assembly GCA_964491625.1). GTDB lineage: Bacteria > Myxococcota_A > Polyangia > Fen-1088 > Fen-1088 > Fen-1118. Next base: position 29,393 of record CAZBIU010000021.1, on the reverse strand, counting down.
ACTACGGCTGGCGCGCCCCTCTCCAGCGGCAGACGGCTTTGGGCGAGAGCCGTCTGGGATTTGCGTGCCGGCGGCGGTGGCGGCGGCGTGCTCTTTGCCTGTAGCGCGTGCGGGGTCGACCTTGGCAGGGGAGGCGGCCGCCTGGGCGCCCGACTCGGAGCCTCGCTCTCTGAAGGCGGCAGCATCACCGGGGTAGGCGTGATTTCAAGCAGCTCCACCTCGCCGGTGGCGCTCTCTTCGTCCCCGGAGGCTTCAGGCACCGAGCCCTCCGCCGGTTCCTCGGCTCCATTTCTTTCGATTTTCTCCTCCGGGTCGCTGACGGCCGAGCTGGACGGCTCGGCGGTGCTGCCTGTGGTGGCCTCGGCTGTTTCGGCCGTGGCCTTCTGCTCGTTGGCAGCTTCGGGTTTGCGGTCGGATTCCACGTCATTGGCGCCAGTCATGATTTTCCTCTGGGCTAGGTCTCACCCCGGCACACGCCGCGGCTCGTGCGATTCCCCGAACTGACTCGGGCGGATGGAAGGGTGCAACGGCTATTTCCGTATCGCCCGCTAATCTCGTCAACACTAAGGTTGCTAGGATACTAGCTTGCGTTATGGGTGGCGAGGGCGACGAAATCGTCGAGAAAATCCCACTGCTGTGCCCGTGAGCGGGCAGATTTATTGGCCAAAACCCAGAAGCGCCGAGAATTCAATGACCAATTGCCGCTGCGAGCAATCGTGCTACTAATTGCTTTGGGGCGGCGAAGAGCACGAGTACTGGGAACCGCTCTGGCATTCTTCGGGCACCGCCGGCCCGCTCGACGCCGTGAAGTCTCTGCACAGGCAGATCTTCTGGCAACATAGCTTGCCGCCGTCCGCGATGTCCTCGCTCGCACCGAAGGCGATGGCGCACGTATACCCGCGCTTGCAGCGCTTGTCGTTGGGATTGGATATGTCGCGCGTCGGCCAATCGCAATCGGCGTCAGCCGTGCAATAGGACGAGCAATAGGGGCCGGTATCGATCGTCTGGTCCGCGCCGTCGGGGATCGCTGGTTTCACGCACATGCCGGTCGAGCATTCGGGGACGCCGAGGCTGTAGTAGCCTTGGTTCGATTGGATCGTGACGTTCTGGCCCAGGCTACAGGAGCGTCCCAAGTCCTTCTGCTCGCAACCGGCGAGCGCACCCACCCAGGCGAGGGCGAGGTACAGGACCAACCGCCACCACACCGGAAGGTTGGTGGTACGGGGGCGGCGTGTATCAAACATCGAGATGCTCCTTCTGTCCGGCTGGTATGCCATGGTCGTTACGATCACACGGCCCCAGCGGGCCGCGGGAAGGTCATTCCATAAAATAACCCGGAGTTAGAACCAAGGTAAAGGAATCCGAGTCAGTCAGCCCGCGCCTCCGGGCCGGGCGGCGCGACGCGTCCTGGGTCCAAGTCTCGGACAGACTTGCCGACAAGCTCGGCAGCCTCGGTCAGCAGTCGTTCCGTTTCGTCCCAGCCGATGCAGCTATCGGTGATCGATACGCCATAGCGGGGTGGCACCCCCTGTACCCAAGTTTGCTTGCCCGCGAAGAGATTGCTCTCCAGCATCACGCCGAGGATCGCCCTCTGTCCCGACGCGAAGTTCTGCACCACCTCGGAAAACACCGCGCCTTGCTTGCGGTGATCCTTGCCTGAGTTGTCGTGGGAGCAATCCACCATCACGCCGCGCACCAGTCCCTCGTTGTCCACCGCCACCGCGGCAGCGGCGATGTCGTCAGCGCCGTAGTTCGGGCCCGAGGCGCCGCCGCGCAGGACGATGTGCGCGTCCTGGTTGCCCCTGGTCTTGACCACAGCCGACGTGCCGTCGCTGTCGATGCCCAGAAAAGCGTGTGCGTAACGAGCCGAGAGCACGGCATTGATGGCGTTTTGCAGAGAACCGTCAGTGCTGTTCTTGAATCCCACCGGCATCGAGAGACCGCTCGCCATCTGGCGGTGCACCTGGCTTTCCGTAGTGCGTGCGCCGATGGCGGCCCAGGTGACCATGTCGCTTAGGTAGTGGGGCACCACGGTGTCCAGGAATTCCGTGGCGCACGGCAGCCCCGAGCCTGCGATTTGCCGAAGCACTTTGCGCGCCAACACAAGCCCGGCCGCGATGTCGCTGGATCCATCGAGGTGCGGGTCGCTGATAAGGCCCTTCCATCCCACCACCGTGCGCGGTTTTTCGAAGTAGGTCCGCATGACGACAAGCAGATGCTCGCGCGTGGCGTCCGCCAGGGCCTTCAGTTTTTCCGCGTAGGCGAGGGCGGCATCCGGGTCGTGGATAGAGCAAGGGCCGACCACCACAACCAGGCGATGGCGATCGTGGCCGTGCAACATAGTGGAAATGGCGTCGCGGCTCTGCCAGACCATCTGCCGAATCGACTCGGAGGCCGGCAGCTCTTGTTCGAGCTGGCGGGGCGTGGCGAGCGGTGCGAATTCGGCGATGCGTAGGTTCGTGGTCTCTAGCATGGTGACTCTTCCTTCTGCAGAAACGAAAAAGGCCCTGAGGGTTTCTCAGGGCCTTGGATGACTTCGATGCATGCGCTGCTTAGGCAAGTCCCCGCGGCCCTGGCTTCCACCAGGAATAGCTAAAGTAGCCGTAAAATGCGGGGCGACGCTGCATGTGTGGGTCTAACGTAGCACGCCCTCGGCGGAGGTCAACCTGAACTGCCGAGGCTTCTTGAACCAGCGCGAGAGCGCCACGGTAGAGCCCACGAAAATGGCGATGTCGATGGCCCAGGGAACGAAGAAGCGCAACCCGAAGAAAGTAATGAGGTGGAACTGTGCAAGATGGTCGGCGCTGGCGGCGAAGGGCCAGCATCCGGTCCAACCGCCCACGTGGAAGATGCCGTACGACCAGGGGCTGGGTGATCTCAGCGCTTCATTGACGTACGCGTGGTAGTCGGCGTAGTGACCGACGAGAAATGGCGCCGACGGCGTCAGCAACACGGTGCCGAGCGAGATAGCTGTGCCGATCCACAGCGCCACCAGCACGTTCTTCGGTTTTCCGGCGGCGATGAATCCGTGGGCCAGGCGGAAACCCCACATGCCACAAAAACCAAGCGCGGCAATGAACAATGGCGCGACCAGGGCTAGCCAATAATTGCCGAAATTCGCCGTATTCATTTGGACGAAGCTCGACCAATACATCATTTCCCACTCAGTCCAGCCGGAGTACAGATACACGCCGCACGCCCCAATAACTCCGAGGGCGAAACAGGCCGCCAAGGCGGTGTATCTCCCCGACCACGACACAGGTTCCTTCGCCAGCCATTCCCTTCCGCTGTAGGCGAAGATCTGCGAACACACAAACGCTGCCGGAATGTCCATCTGGATCATGGCACGCCCCCCTTGGAACTGAACGGCATCGTATGGCAAGCCGCGCACCTTGTCAATCGGCGGGCACCTGATGCTAAAGCGACCTTCCCCAGGCCTGGACTCCCGTTGCGGGGTGACGCTGGCCACAGAGACGCCCGCAGCGGGCGCGATGTCGCAACCGGGCCGGACCGGGTGGTGATACCATTTTCCTTCGCCCTGCTGTCATCGAGGAGGTTCGCATGCGACTCGTGCTTGTCGGCGCCGACTACGAGGAAAACCTGGGAATGTGCATGATCGCCGCCGGGGCAGAGGCGGCCGGCCATCACACCGATGTGGTTCCGTTCGGAGATGGGCGTGGTGATGTCGTGCGACGCATTCTAGCTTTGCGGCCCGACGCAGTCGGGCTGGCCGCGCAGTTCCAACACCGCGGGCTCGACTACCTTAGCCTGGCCTGCGACCTGCGACGGGCCGGTTTTCGCGGCCACATCACCGCGGGTGGGCAGTTCGCGACCATGGCAGCCGAGTCGATTCTGTCGGGCCGCTTCGGGGTGGACAGCGTGGTGCTGTACGAAGGCGAGCGGACCATCAGCGAGCTGCTCGAAGCGGTCGCCGGCAAGCGTGAGTTGGCGGACGTGGCCGGTCTGGCGTTGCCTGACGGCAAGGGGGGGTGCTTCCGCACCGTCGCGCGGACGCTTGCGGCCGACCTCGACCAATTGCCGCTGGCCCACCGGTACCGCCAGCACTCGCGGCAGCTCGGCATACCGTTCATCCCGATCAGCGGTAGCCGCGGCTGCTGGGCCGCGTGCGCTTTCTGTTCGATCACCAGCGTCTTGCGCGACGGGCGTGCGCATGGTGTGGACGGCCGCCGCTTGCGGTTGCGCTCGCCCGAGGACGTCGGGCTCGAGATGGCCATGCTGGCGCACGCCGTGGGGGGCAGCGCCGTGTATTGCTTCCACGACGAGAACTTCCTGTTGCCTAGGCCGGCGGACAGTTTGGAAAGGATCCGCGCCCTCCGGAAAGTGTTGGACGAGCAGGGCGTCGCCCGCGCTGCGCTCATCGGCAAGTGCCGGCCCGACACGGTCACGCCAGCTCTCGCGCACGAGTTAGCGCGCCTTGGCGTCATCCGCATGTACGTCGGCATCGAGAACACCTCGAAGAACGGCGCCGAGCACCTCCATCGCCGAACCGACACGGCGACCATGTCGGCCGCTCTCGACGCCTTCGCCGCGGCCGGGATCTTCGTCTGTTACAACCTGCTGGTTTTCGAGCCCGAGACCACCCTCGACGATGTGGCCACGAACATCGCCTTCATGCGCGAGCACGCGACCACGCCCATCAATTTCTGCCGGGCCGAGCCCTACCTGGGGACACCCATGTACCAGCGCTTGCGGGCCGCGGGCAGACTGCAAGGCGGCTTTCTGGGTTGCGACTACCGCATCGCGGACGATCGTGCCGAGCTACTCTTTCGCATCGCGGGTTCGGCTTTTCGCGAGCACAACTTCGGCACTGATGGCGTCGCCAATCGCTACATGAGCTTGGGCTACTCGGCTAAGCTGCTGGACTTCTTCTACCGGGACGCAGGCTGCAAGGTGGAGGGTTTTGTGGAACGCGCGCAGGAGATCACGCGATCGATTACGCTGGACACCGCGGATCTGTTTCAGCGGGCGCTCGACCTCGCGGCCGACGTCGATCTGGCGGACCACGATCACATCGCGCGCCAGACCGCGCTCTTGGGGCTGCGAGTGGCGGCGTCGGATCGCGTGTGGCATGCCGCCCTGGACGCGTTGGAGGGTGACATGGCGAGATTTGCGCGCGGCGAGGCGCAGGCTGGTCATCGGAGCCTTGGCCACGTGGCGCGGGCCGCACAGGGCGCGGCCATGGCAGGCTGGCTGACGTTCTGGTCGGCCGGGTGCTTTCTCCCCGATCCGGCGCCCTCGGACCGCCATGCCAGCGATGCCGGCCAGCAAGACGGCACCCCTGACCAGGGGGGGCCGGTCGTCGCTGATGCCCTACCGCCGGACAGCGGCGCCCGCAAGGACGCCATCGTCGTGGCTGACGCTTTGCCGCCCGACGCGGGTGCGCGCGATGCGGGCGGCGACGCACTGACCGGCATCGACGGAGCGGAGAAGGGCGACCTGTCCGCGCGAGACGCTGGCGCGCGCGACTATGGGATCGTGGCCGACATGGCGCCAGTCGACGCCCCGGTTTACGACGCAAATTCTGCGGTGAAGGATGCTGGCCGCAACGAGCCGCCGTTCATTGTCGATCCCGTGGTCGAGGCCAGGGAAGGGCTGGTCGTGCCGTCGGAAGTGAAGAATGAATCAGGCCGGGCGGCGCGCGAGCACTGGGCGCTGATCTCGCCGACCCGAATGAAGCGATCGCAGGACCTGCCGCTCTGCCTGTGCCCCGAGGCGCGGCTCTCTGGCGAATGGCGAGGGGACAGAGTCCACGTGCACCTCGCATGTACTCCCGGCGAGTTCAAAACGCGCTGGCAGGCCCAGGGCACCATCGACGGGGAGGGCGCCGAGGTGCTGTGGAAGCCCAGCTCCGACGAGGATCAAATCGACGTCGCGGTTCGCACCCGCGACGGTGTGTCGGTGACCCTGCTCAGGCTCGAACAGGTCGCCGGCAACAGGATCACCTGACCCCTGGGTCCGCCCAAGACAAAGACCTATTCTAACCACAGAGGGCACAGAGGACACAGAGACGGATGGGAAAGGAAAGATCCGGAGGACCTTCATTTTCCGGGCCTCCGTGTTCTCTGTGGTGAAAAAGGACCTGCGCGCGGTCCGCAGTGCTCTAGTCTAGTTCTTGCTTGGGTCGAGGACGCGGCCCATGAACAGAATGGCGCCCGTGGGTTGGTCGCGCAGGAAGTAGAGGAAGGGGTGATCGGCCGAGATCATGAGGCCCGTAGGCATGGCCCCAACACCCATGATCACAGCGGTGGCGGCAGCAGCCTCGGTGCCCTTTTCGGCCACGTCGATGAAGGCCTTGTGGAGAACGTCTGTGATGTAAAGGTTCTGGGTGCCATCCATGCCCGAGAAGTCGGCCGCGCCGGGCACGAACGCGGAGGTCATGCCGAGGTCTTGCAAGATCTCGACGAAGGACGCATCGGTTTCAACCTTGAACCGAGGCATGTCGAGGATGACCGGCTGCGGGGTCAGGCCGGCCACAATGCTATCGAGCTTCGCCGCGTCGAGGGAGGCCTCGAAGCTCGCGAAGTTGCCAACCTCGGGCACCACCAAGAGGAGTGAGAGCCGGTCGTCCTGGTAGGGCAGGGCGACCGCGGAATAGCCATCGCCCTTCATGGCGGGGAGACTGCTGAAATGGTCGCCCATCGACTTCACCGTCACGGTGCTATTGTCGAGCTTGGTGAAGCTGCGGTCGGCGGTGTTGGCCGGATCGAAGGGGTAAAGCCAGGCGGCGTTGAAGTACACGGCGTTGACCAGGACCAGTCGCGTGAGCGCGTCGATCGTCCCCTGGGGGAGCAGGTCCTTGATCTTCTGTTCGGTCTGGTTTGCGACCCAGTCGTTGATCGTCACCCGTGCCGATTCCGGTGCGCCCTGGAAATTGAGGAGATTGATGGCGGCGCCATAGTTGGCGGCGAGCAGGTCGAGGTAGTCGCTCTTGAACGAATAGGTGCGTTCGGCCCAGGCCGAGCTCACGACGTGCATGCGCATCGGTCCGCCATCCGCGCCCGTCTTGCCCTCGCCCCGCGACGATAGCGCCAGATCCACCGCGTCGAATGCGGGATGCAGGCGCTCGGGCGGCAGCGTGAAGTGCAGGGCCGACGCCATCTCGCTGGCGGTGGTGCCGGCGGCGCCCGCATACGCCATGGCCAGGGCAATCGAGACGCTGGACGGCGAAAAGACCAGATTCTCGTTGGTCGCGGCGAGGCGCTGGTAGGCCGCCAGCGCGAAGGCCTCATTGTCCGCGGCCAGGGTGGCGCTGTCGGTTGCGCTGACCGGCGGGTCGGTCACGCGGGCGGCAGAGGATTTCGCGACATCGAAGGTCTGCCCGCCCGAACCGGAGTCGCAGCCTGGCGAAGCCAGGGAAAGAACGCAGCACAGAGCCAGATTGATCGAGATCGCGCGGTTCATGGGATCCTCCAGTATTTGGCCGTCGAGACACCCCCTCTCTTACAGCAAGCGTTGGGCCAAGTGAAAAGGTCGCGCGCCGGAAGCGGAACCGCGCGGAATCGTTGCCGGTCGTCTCAGAATTCTGAGGGCGAAACTCCATCTCGGCCGGTGTCCGGTCGCCTTCTCTACTGCAACAGTAGCGCAGCGATCTCCGATCGCACCTCGGCCAGCAAAGCCTCGTCGGATTTCCAGAAGAAGCCGCCCGCCGGCGCCGGGCAGCCGGAATAGGTGCACCCGCCGAGCTGGGAATAGACTTTGGCCACCGCGGCCCGCGCCTGGGTTGCGAAGCCCTTCTGTTCGGCGAGCTGGAAGAGCGCCCAGTCCTGCAATCCCTGCCGAACCATCTTCAAGCGCTGTGAGGGAATTGGGCCGTCCACGACGACGTCCGCCGGCGAGCCGATGGGCGCCATCGCGCCATCATGGTTTCCCGGGTACAGCAGAACGCCGTCGCCGGTCTTATTGAATCCGATAGTCGGCCCCCAGGGATCGTCGAGTGTCCAGGCGGCGATGTCCCAGTAGAGGAACCCGGTTGCGTGCTCGTACCAAGCACCCCACATCATAATGGTGGGCTCCAGACCGTCGAGGGTATTGCTGGCAAAGGTGACGTACGGCGGATCCTGGGCATTGCTCTCGTAGAACCAAAGTTGGATTCCTTGGGACAGCAGCCCCGGCCAGTCTTTTCGGCCGTAGATGGCGCCATGATCGTTCCAATTGTCGTACCAAGCCAGGGCACAACAATAGATGCCGAGGGCAGGATTCAATGTCGAAACGTTGCTCGGCGTCGGCGACGTGGTGTCCATAATGTGGGCCTTCCAATCCGGATCGCCGGCCTGCATCCAAGCCGAATTGCGCGCAATGTCCGGGTACTGACTGTCTTCCGGCTCATCAGCCGCGTACACAATTGCTTTATTGAACCACCCTTTGGCCTTGAGGTGCGCGGCCCACGCCGATGCGAGCGCGGTGTATTCGGCCTGCGTGCACCGTGCTTCAAGCCCCCAGGTCACGCCGGGCGAGAACGGCGTTTCCAGTCGCGAGCTCGGCACAGCGTCCGACCAGTACGCGCCGTTCATATAGGGAGCCATCGCGGTGTCGTAGTCGGTCCAATCCGTAGGGGCGGCGCAACCATTGTCGGGCATGACCACGAAGCTTTGTGCGGTGTCGATGCGGTGGGCGTGGGCGAGCTCTTCGTAGCGCTTGACCAGCGTGCGCGCCTCGGGCGTAAAGTCCAGCCAGCAATTGCTGCCAGAGCACGAGTAGATTCCCTTATGGTACTGAAGCAGATCGTTGGTCGACATCTTGAAGTGCGTCGTCACAGATTGCATGTCTGGCAGGTCGATGGGCCACACCGTCACGCTGACCGGTACTGTGGCGCTTGATCCTTGCGTTGCCGTGACCGTCAAGGAGCCGGCATAGGCTCCTGCCGGCGTTCCCTTGGGCACGTGCACGTCCAGCCACAAAGGTTGATTGTGATCCGCTTCGACGTCGAACGGCTGGCCCGCTTCTGCTTGACTGTAAGGATCGATGAGCGGCACCAGCGGATCGGGAATGCGCCCGTCGCCCGTGGGTGAATTCTTCGGCACGTCGAGGTTTCCGCCGTTGGCGTTCACATGGGTGAAATCGATAAAGACCGCCCGGAACAAGGCGAGGTTCTCTGCGCCAAGCGTGTGGCCGGCCCCATCGGAGAGGTCGGCCGCGGTCACTCGGACGCCCGAGAGATCGCCGCCGGTCGCGCGCACGACCACTTGTGCCGAGGCGTAGGCATCGCGGCAGGTCGCGACCGCGATCGAAGTGCCGTCGCCCGGCGTGGTCGTGGGCTGCACCTTTCTTCCGACGCCACTCGTCCAAACGCTCAAATTGCCTTTCGCGGCGCCGTCGGGAGAAAGGTAGCCGCCGGGAGTCTCGGCATCGGCAGGCCGTCCGCCGTCGCCGGGCGTAGCCTTTCCGCTGGTGCCGCCGCAGGCACAGAACAGGCACGCAAGTGCCGTTGTCGCTAGCGTTCGCCGAAAAGCACAGGAAGCGATGTAAGCCATACGAGATAGAATATCCCGATTCGTGGCATAGTTGACTTTACTCACCGGCGGAGGTCTCGCATGCGCGTCGTCCTGATCGCTCTTCTGACCATGGCTTTCGGATGTTCTGGGTCTGGGGCGGAAAATGACGGCTCCTTGCAGGGCGGAAGCGGAGGAAGTGGTGGCGGCACCCACACGAATCCGCTTAGCCAGAACCTCGTCGACGAGTTCGTCACCGCCCACAACCAGGCGCGCGGCGGGCCGCTTGACCCGCCTCCTTCACCCGCGCTGCCGCCGGTCGGCTGGGACGCCGTGCTGGCCGACTCGGCCTACAATTACCTCTCGAAGTGTACGTCCAGCAGCGGCAGCCTGGTCGACCACAACCCGAACCGCAGCTCGGACTACGTTGCGCTGGGCGGCTCGGGTTACGTGGGCGAGAACATCTATGCCATGCAAGGAGCCGCCGCCACACCCACCGACGCCGTGGATCTTTGGATGAGCGAGGCTTCGTCGTATGACTATGCATCCAACTCGGGCAATGCGGGGCACTACACGCAGGTGGTATGGCGCGACAGCGTGCGCATCGGCTGCGCCATTGTCAGTTGCCCGTCCGTGAAATTCAGTAATTCGATCCTGTGCGACTACTCGCCCGGCGGTAACATCAACGGGCAAAGACCGTATTGAGGATGCGATGGCCAACAAGGTGAGGGCTGCTTTCCTGGTGGCGTTTGTCGCTTTGCTCTCCGCCTGCTCTTCAAAGTCGGGCGGGGCAGAGCCCGGCCCCAACCTGACCTATCCCGACGGCAGCGTGGCACCCACGCCGATTTGCCTTTCCGAGGGCGGCAGTGCGCCGGTTGCGAAACCGGTGCACCTGCGCACCATGACCGGCGACAAGTCGTGGGCCGAGACCGGCTGGTTCTCGTCGCCGGGCCTCGTCGATCTGAACGGCGACGGCAAGAAAGAGATCATCGCGCCCTTCTACAGCTTGTTCGTGTTCGACAGCGCGGGCAACCTGTTGTCCACGGTCAAGCAAGGTACGTACACCAAGGACCGCATCTATGCTCCTGCGGTAGTCGCCGATCTGGAAGGTGATGGCGTCATGGACATCGTGGCGGGTGGCGACGACGGCACGGTCGCTGCCTACGAATGGAAAAACAGCGGGCTTTCCATCAAGCCGGGCTGGCCTGCGTCCAGCGATCCCAACGGCGACCATCCCGAAAACCGCGGCATGGCTGCGGCCGACCTCGACGGTGATGGCAAGATTGAAGTGGTGGTGACGACCACCAACACCTCGGACACCGGCTCGCAGGTGTTCGTATTTTCGTCCAATGGCAAGCTTTTCCAACCAGCCGGGACAAGTTGGCCGGCTTGGCCTCGCTACAACACGCGCAGCGGTCCTGGCGGCGATACGGACACCAATGGAGTTGGCCAGACGGGCTACGGCTGCTACGGACTGAACGTGGGCATCGGCAATATCGACGACGACGCAAACCTGGAAATCATCGTCACCTACGACAATCATCAGATCAACGCGTTCAAGCTCGACGGCACTTCGATCCTGGCCTCGCCGTACTTCACCAATCACGAAACGAAATACCTGGGCAATCGCCTGGATTGGGGACAATTCATCCGCTGGGTCGATCCGGTGGTCGAGGAAAATCACTATCATCTGCACACCGGCGACTGGCCCGACATCAACAAGACCATGTGGCTGCAGTGGACGGCGTCGCCGCCCTCGGTGGCCGATATCGACGGCGACGGCAAGAACGACGTCGTCGGCATTCCCAACGCCGAGAAGGGCGAGCCCTACGTAACCCAGGGCTACGCCTTCATGGTCCTTCAAGGCGCGTACGGCGACGGTTCCACCAGCGCCATGCGCCTGCCTGGCTGGGAGAGCTTGCCCATGTCTTCGCAACCTGCGGTGCGAAGTCAAGACGACTACTATCCACCCGACGGTGTGCCCGCGCCCGCCATCGCGAGCATCCTGGGCGACAGTCGTCCCGAAATCGTCGCAACTATCAACGACGGCGCCATCTACGCCATCAGCCCGGACGCACAGCTTCTGTGGCGTTACGACTTTGCCAAGGGCGCGCCCAAGACCTTCGCTTCGGAGCCCGTGATCGTGGACCTCAATCGCGACGGCGTGCCCGAAATTGTGTTCGGCACCTATTCATTGCAAAAGAACGGCGGGCGGTTGGTGGTGCTCGATAACACCGGGCACGAGCTATACGATATCACGCTCGAAAACCAGGGTGACGGCGGCGGCAACGGCGTCGGCGTACCCGCGGCGCCCTCGGTGGCTGACCTCGACGGCGACGGCAATCTGGAGATCGTGCTGCTCACCTTCGATCACGGCGTCGACGTCTACACGGTGCCCGGCTCCGGCACGCAGTGTCTGCCCTGGCCCACCGGCCGAGGCAATCTTCTGCGCAACGGCCAGGGACCGGCGTACGTGCGGTAGCCACGGATACCTCAGCCCGAAGCCGTACTTGAACAGCGTCTCGACGAGGCTGTGGAGCTGCGATTGACCGAATGCCGCATCGGGCAGTTCTCGTTCTGGAGGGGACGTGGGTTGTTCTGCTGTGACCCTACGGCACCCTGAGAACGTGAAAGCGCAAGAATGTCCCCTTAAGGTTGAAAGCTGCGGAGGCACCAATGTTTCGAGGGTCGGTGGGCTCCGCCCCGGCCGGCTCGCCTGCGGTGGCGCCCCCGTCTCCGCTCTCGAAGCGTGCGAGAGGTAGGCAAAAGTCCCACTGAGTTCACACTTCCCGTCGATTCCCGATCATGACGTTGCACAAAACCTGCCATAGTATCGCCCACCAGATAGAAATGGAAGCGTCTCGTTCGCTTCCCCGGTGACCCGAGGTCTCTTCCATGAAAACAGCGCATAGAACACGTTCGCTCGCCAGCGCCCGATCTGCCGCCACACTATCCATGCAAGTCGTCGGCCTAGTCGGCACGCTTGGACTGCTGGCCGGTGCGTGCAGCAATCCAACCATCGAGGATAGCGGTGGTAACGGCGGCGGTGTCAGCGGCAGCAGCCAGAACGGCGGAGGCAACAAGGGCGGCGCGGGCGGCTTCACCATCAATACCTCCGTACCCACGGGCACCGGCGGGACCACGGAGACGACCGGATGTACCGGCCCTGGGGGCGTCGGCTGCACGAAAAAGATCCCCGAGGGCTGCGGCGACGGCATCAACAACCAGGGCGGCATCGAGGAATGCGATGACGGCAACGTCCTGCCCGGCGACGGCTGCAACGGCGCCTGCAAGGTCGAGCCAAACTGGACCTGCCCGCCCGACAAGAGGTCAGGTGATTGTACCAAGAAGGTCATCTGTGGCGACGGGATCGTCGGAGCTGGCGAGGTGTGCGACGACCACAACACCGCCGACAACGACGGCTGCAACTCGACCTGCACGGTTCAGGACCCCGCCTTCAGCTGCGTTCCCGGAGAGCCGTGTGTTCGGGTTTCCGACTGTGGCAACAAGCGCATCGAGCCCGGCGAAGACTGCGACGATGGCAACAAGAGCGACGGCGACGGATGCAGCAGTAGCTGCCACCTCGAGGAGGGCTGGGTCTGCCCAAATCCGGGCAAGCCTTGCAAGGCGGGGCCGCGCTGCGGCGACGGCATCATGCAGCCGGCGACCGGCGAGGTTTGCGACGACGGCAACACGAACGACGGCGATGGCTGCTCGGCTGACTGCAAGACCAAGGGCATCGGATGCGCTTGTACGCCAGGCAAGCCTTGTCAGTGCCCAACCATGAAGTGTGGCAACGGAACCATCGAGGGCAGCGAGAAGTGCGACGACGGCAATACAACCAGCGGCGACGGTTGCTCCGGCGATTGCAAGACGGTCGAGAAGGGCTACCAGTGCCGTGTGCCTGGCAAGACTTGCACGCCTAAGTGCGGCGACGGCGTGAAGTCCGGGGTCGAAGGCTGCGACGACGGGAACACGGTGAGCGGCGATGGCTGCTCGGCCACCTGCAAGCTTGAACTCGGCTGGAAGTGCGACGACAGCGGCAAGTGCACGTCTACGGTCTGTGGCGACGGCAAGATCGAAGGCGCTGAGGGTTGCGACGACGGCAACAGCCTTCCGTTCGACGGATGCTCGGCGGACTGCCAATGGGAGCCAGATTGCTCGGGCAGCTCGTGTACCTCGAAGTGCGGCGACGGCATCGTGCTCAACGAGGACTGCGACGACGGCAACGCGGGCAGCGGCGACGGTTGCTCGAAGGACTGCAAGGTCGAGCCCGGCTGGACCTGCAAACAGCCCGACCTGGGCGACAAGATGGTCGTGCCGGCGCTGTACCGCGACTTCAAGTTCCACAACCCCAGCGATTTCGAGGCCGGAGTCACCGGCTCGGCTGCGGCATCCCCGGGCATGGTCAAGGACGACCTCGGAACGGACGGCGAGCCCGTGCCTACCGGCATCACCGGCAACGCCATCCACGTCGAGAGCGCGAGCTCCTTCGCATCCTGGTACCACAACACCTCGGGGGTCAATCACGCAACCTCCGGCAAGCTGGTGCTGTGGAAGAACGACCAAGGCGCGTACGTCAATCGCCACGATCCCAACGGGGCCCAGTGGTACAACACCGAGATAGCGTACTATTGCGGAAACGTTGGCGCCGAGCAGATCGACGCCGACGGCAATCCAATCCCCTGTACGTCGCAGTACGGCTCGACGGACTGTGATAAGGAGGTGGCGGCTGGAAAGACCATGTTGCCGGACAGCTGTACCACCAAGGACGGTTCCTACACCGCCCGCTTCATCATCTCGGCGGTGGACGGTGACCCTCTGTTCTTCCCGGTTGACGGCGACAACTTCTCCGCCGCCGACGCGCACTTCGCCCAGGTCCCACCCCTTTACGACCCGCAGGGCACCTGGCCGCATGACATGGACGCCAACGGCAAGGACATCCTGCACAACTTTAGCTTCACGAGCGAGGTGCGCTACTGGTTCAAGTACGACTCGAGCAAGAGCTACCTGCTCGACTTCGTCGGCGACGATGACGTGTGGGTCTTCATCAACAAGAAGCTGGCGCTGGATCTAGGCGGCATCCACATGCCGGTCGAGGGCTCGACCACGCTCGACGCCACTGCGGCTGCCAAGTTCAACAACATGAAGTCGGGCAACGTCTACCAGATCGCGGTCTTCCAGGCCGAACGGCAGACTACGTGCTCGTCGTACAAGCTGACTTTGAGTGGCTTCAATGCCGCGCCCACCGACTGCGTGCCCACCTGCGGCGACGGGGTGACCGTCGGCGATGAGGAATGCGACTGCGGCGACGGCAAGGTCAAGGTGCCCGACACCTGCGCTGGCCCCAACGGGAATCCGGCGCACAACGGATGCACCACCGAGTGCAAGTGGGGACCGTTCTGTGGTGACGGTCAGGTCAATGACGACAGCGAGCAGTGCGATAACGGCAAGAACAACGACGACTACGGTGCGACCGACGGCTGCGCCCCTGGCTGTAAGCTTCCGGCGCGTTGTGGGGACGGAGTCATTCAGACCGACTTCGACGAAGAGTGCGACGATGGTCCGAACAACGCCACCAGCAGCGATCCCAAGGTGGCCTACGGCGGCTGCATGTCGAACTGCAAAGCGGGCGGTCGCTGCGGTGACGGTATCAAGAATGGGCCCGAACAATGCGACGACGGCGTCAACGACTCGACCTACGGTACTTGCAATCCCGACTGCACGCTCGGCCCGCGGTGTGGCGATGGCGTGGTGCAATCCGACTACGGCGAGGACTGCGAGCCGACCATGTCGAACGATCCCAATTGCACGCCCGCCTGTCGCAAGCCCGGCGGCTGCGGGGACGGCGTCCAGCAGGACGGCGAGCAGTGCGACTACGGCGCTCTACTTAACACCGGCGACTACGGTGGCTGTGCACCAAGCTGCATCCTGGCTCCTCACTGCGGCGACGGCATCAAGAATGGCCCCGAGGAATGCGATGACGGCATCCTCGACAGCTCGTACGGCGGATGCACGCCTCAGTGCAAGCTTGGACCTCACTGCGGCGACGGCAACGTGGACAAGCCGCAAGAGGAATGCGACAACGGGGCAGACAACGGTACGGACGGTCGTTGCTCAGACCAGTGCAAGAAGATCATCTGGGAAACCGGCTAACGGCCGCGCACCCCGCCGCCCGGCATCCGCCGCCAGCGGGGAGCCGGGCGTCTACCTGACGCTGAAGTCGAAGACGTCGACGCGATCCGTGCCGTCCTGGAAGCTCGCCAATAACGGCATCCTGTCGAGCCTCGGCTCACCTTCCAGCCGATGCTCGGGGTCGAAGTCAGTGGTCCAGCACTTGAACGACGATATCTCTGGGCGCACGTAAAGAATAGGCCCGTTCCAGCCGCGCTGGATGGCGCGGGCGACCCGGTTACTCCAAAGGACGTCATCGCGGTAGCCTTTGGGGTAGTTTCCGAAAACGAAGCCTTCCGCTCGCTTGTCCTTGGCGGGCAGAGGGGCGCCGGCTTGAAAATCAGCCCAGCCTGTCGCTTCCATCGGCTGCGGCAGGGCATTCACCAGGCAACCTCGGTCGGCGCAACGGTTCTCGAGCCACTCGGTGGCCGTGCGGACCACGGGCGAGGTGCTTTGGCCTCGACTGCCGGCGAGTCCCACGAACAAGGCAGCCGAAAGCAGAGCGGCCATCGACACCTTCCCCACGGCCTTTGCCGACGCACGCCCGATCCACGGCTCGATCCCCCACATCGCGAGCAGCAGCAGGAACGGCGCAAGAAAAAGCAGGTAGGGCGCATGCAACCCTTGCGTCCATTCGAGATCGAAAAGAAGGGGCGTCGCGAATGCTACCCACCACGGCGCGAGCGAGGCCAGGCCCTTGGTCAAGCCCTCCCGCCGCAAGCGCTGGACGACTGTCCAAAGCGGCAGTGCTGCGATTGGAGTGAGCGCGTCGGGCAGCACGATGGTTGCGGGCAGGTCGAAGGGCTTGGTCAGCAGCCAAAGTACAGCGTTCCCAGGATGGTGGACGAGGCCGTGCGTGATGCTGCCGTGGTTGTCGGCAAAACTGCCGAACAGGTTCACCGTGCCGAGGTAACGCAAATACTCGGTCGTGGTCGAGCCGGGATGCTGGAGCGAGGAGACCAAGCGTAGGAGCAGCGGGCTCGAATTGTAGAAGGCGTAAAAGGAGTAGGAAGCCCCCCAGACGACGCCGGCCGAGCCTCGCGCGGTGGCCAGGTGGCGGTTCGACAGCTCGCCGAGGACGATACCTGCCAGCAAGGCGAGACCGGCAGCCGCGGCGCCGAGCCGCCCGGTGCCAACCCTGGACCCGGCGAGCGCGAGCAGAGCCGCCAGGCCGGCCACGCACAGGGCGGATTCCGGACGACAGCTCGCGGCGCCCGCGCCGAGCACGACGGCGGCGCAAAGACGCAACCCCAAGCGCTGCCGCCCAGGCGAGACCAAGAGGGCCGCTATGGCGACAAACAAGGCCGCACCCAAGGTGCAGGCAATGTTCCGGTACCCCGAGTCCGTCGCGAACATGGGCACCCCCGCGACGACGATGGCAAGCCCGGCCCGCACGCGCGGGTCGTTGCGGAGCACGGCGCGGCCAAGCCAGAAGATTCCAACCGCCAGCAGGCTGTGCGCGACAAGGTAGATGGCTCCCAGCGACAGGGCGGTGCTTGCCCCGGCCTCTCTGAGCAGATAGAGGACGATTCGCGAGAGCGGCATGCGGAGCTCGACCGCGTTGCCAAATCGAACCGCTTTGGCTTCCAGTAGGAAGTTGAGGTTCATCCAGCACGGGTCGCCGCCGAAGCGAACGAGATAGAGCCCGCGGAAGAGCAGCACCAACGCGAGTCCGCCCGGGATACTTGCCAGGAAGCGCGTGGGCACGCCGCCGCCGGACGATGCAGCTTCGCCAGGACGGCTGGTCAGGCCGGGAAGCTGCGTGCGGCTCATGGCGCCGACTTCTACCAGCCTGGCATCTGTCACCGCAAATTGAGCTGGCTGTCCACCGATTGCGGTGTGACCGCCGAGGCCCGGCGGCATCCAACCGTTCGAAGTCGGGCCTGCTCGACGGCCCCTTTTCAACTCTCCAACCCGCGCCGAACCAAGGCACGTTGCACAGGTGATGCTTGTGAAGAATGCGACGGCCATTCGGCCGCGCCGGAACAACATATTCGCACGATGGCTGCCAGTCTTGAGCTGCCTAGTCATCGTGGTCGCCGTTGTGTGGTTCATCCGAGGACTCGATACCGATCGCCTTCTGGGGGCGCTTGCGCGCACGCGGGTGGGCTTTCTCACTACGGCTTGTCTTCTAGCCGTGGCCCAATTGGTCGGTCGGGCTGCCGTGTTTCGCACCCTGATGCTACCGGTGGCGCGGCTTCCGTGGATGCGCGTGCAGCGCTTCACCCTGGCGGCGGCGACTGCGACTGCCCTGTTTCCGGGACGCGCTGGCGAGGTGATGCGCGCCTATCTGCTCAAGCGCGACGACCAGGTGGCCGTGTCCGCCACAGCAGCCGTGACCGCGGTCGAGAAGGCGGTCGAGTTACTGGCGCTCGCGCTGGTTCTTGCGCCGGTCCCGTTTCTTCTGCCGCACCTTCCTACCTGGGCGCGTCGGGCACCGCTGATCGCAGCCGGGATTGCGCTCGCGGTCTTGGCGCTGGCGATGGTCATTGCCAATCATCCGCCGCGCTGGCTGGCCAGGTTCGGCGCGGCTCTTGAAATTGTGAAGCGGCCGTCGCTTTTGGGCATGGCTTTGGCGACGGCGGTGGGGAGCTGGCTGATTGACTTTGCGTGTTTGCTCGCGGTCATGCAGGCGGTCGGTGTTGCAGCGCCCGCTGCCTCGGGATTGCTGGTGCTTCTGGCGGTCAACCTGGCCATCGCGGTTCCGCTGGTGCCCGGCAATCTCGGGGCTTTCGAGCTGGGCGCCGTGGTCGGGCTCCAATCGTTTGGGGTCAGCCACGAGCTGGGCCTGGCGGTAGGGCTTCTCTATCACATGGCGCAGGTGGTCCCAGTTGCGCTGCTGGCGTTGCTGGACAAAGGGTTGGTCCGTACTAACGACTAGCCAAGGGCGAGCCGGCCTGATGGCGCAAGCCGGAATACGCCGCCATCACTTTTCGCACGTAGTTTTCGGTCTCGCCGTTTTGCGGGACAGTGTGGTTGGTGATGGCGCCGGGGCCGGCGTTGTAGGCGGCCACAGCCAGGCGCACGCTGTGGAAAGTGGCGAGCTGGCTGGCAAGGTAGCGGCCGGCGCCGTCGATAGACTCGGCTGGATCGAACGGATCGGACACGCCCAGAAGGCGTGCGGTGCCGGGCAGAAGCTGGGCAGGTCCCATGGCGCCGGCAAACGAGATGCGATGAACGCGTCCGCCTGACTCAACCTGGACGACGGCGGCCATGAGCCCATGCGGCAGGTGGTGATTGGCTTCGGACTGCGAGACCGCGGCGTCGACGGAGGCGTGGCCTTTGAAGAGGCAGATGGGTCGGTGCAGGGCATATCGGCCGAGGGCCGCGACCTTGTTGTGCAGGTAAAACGGCGAAAGCGGAAACACCACAGAGTTGCCGAGGAATGCGACGGCCAGATTCAGCAGGCAGAGAGGTGCGAACAGAATCGGCGACCAGCGCAGCCAACGGGGTATGCGCTTCAGACGAATGGGCGGCGCAGATCGCATCCGCTTGCGAGCCATACCCGTACATAGCTGGAACTGTCGCGGTCCACAAAATTCTAGTTGCGATGGACCAAGTGCGGAACGCCCGCCGGATCCAGCTCGACGTCGATCCGTTCCAGGCCGGCGCGGCCCGGCTTGCCCAGGGTCAGTCTAACGATCCACGCCTTCCACACCGGCGGATCGTAGGGAAAGTAGTCGAACACGAAGTTTCCGATGCTGTAGACGATGGGCTTGTCCCTGTACCACTCGACGTCCTGGGTCAGATGGGGATGGCCGCCAACGATCGCGTCTGCCCCGGCGTCGATCAGCGCACGTCCCATGGCCTTCTGCTCGGGCGTGATGTTGGGTTCCAAGTCCTCGCCCCAGTGGAGGAACAAAACCACGAAGTCGGCCTGCTTGCGCGCCAGTTGGATGTCCTGGACGGCGTCTTTTTCCAAGAGCCACGCCGTGCCTGGCGTGGACGGCCCCGCGGCGAACGAGCGCGGCGGGTAGTCGTTGTATCCGAGCAAGGCGACGCGCTTGCCGCCAGCGGTGAGAATCAGGGGTCGACGCGCCTCTATTGCGTTGGCGCCGCCGCCGAAAAAGGGCAGACCGGCCTTGCGCAGAAGCTCGAGCTCGGTGAGGAATCCGGCTTTGCCCCAATCGCCCGAGTGATTGTTGGCCAGCGAGACTGCAGAGAAGTACCGCTTTAACACCGGCAGCGCCGCCTCCGGCCCGCGGAAGGTGTAGGGCTTGTCGACGGCATGTCCCTCTTTCACGATGGCGCATTCCAGGTTGCCCACGGTCAAGTCGGCATCGCGCAAAACCCTTGCTACGTCGGCAAACGGATCGCCGCCCGTGGTGATGACGTGGCCCGGCCCGCCGTCGAGCATGATGTCGCCAGCGAACGCAATGCGCACAACGCCGTCCTCGGCGCGGGCAGCGCCCACCAGTGCGAGCGCTGCCGTCGCCAGAACCAGTGAGCACAGGGGAGACTTCAACATGGAAGGAGGCTACCTCAGGGGCGCACGCCTTCCTAAAGTCCCGCCGCCGATTCCTGCGCCGTCTTTGCGATCTTCAGGAATTCCTGCCACGAAACGAGGTGATTGATCTCTGCCAAGATGACTCCGCCGGGCTTCACGATGCGGATCGCGGGCAGGGTTTCGACCTTGTACTTGCCTTTGACCGCGGCCAGCGATTCGTCGTCGCTTTCGCGGCTCAGATCGACGCGCAGAAGAACGAAATCAGCAAGCGTCGGGGCCACCTCGGCGCGGCCGAACACCTTCACATCCATCTCCTGGCAGGGAAGACACCAGTCGGCCATGAAGTCCACCAGCAGCGGTTTTCGTTTCGCCTGCGCCTGGGCCAATGCGGCCGGCTCCGACCGCAGCCATTCCACCTTGATCGTGGGCGTGAGCACGAAGTTGATCGCGGCCAGAAGGCCCACCACCGTCAGGAGAATTCCGATTGCCTTGCGGATCGCCCTTATCCTTCCGTCGGAGAAAGACAGGTGGACAGCACCCAGGACGATGCCAATCACTGCTACTCCGAGCGCGACTGCAAGGAATGCGTCGCCGCGCCCGGTGAGCGCAGCCAGCGCTGGGACGATCGGGCGCAAGTAGTAAAGGCCGGCCAGGATGAGGGCGATGCCGAACACGCTCTTGACCGCGTTCATCCACGGGCCGGACTTTGGCAATTGCATGGAGAAGCCGGCGATGGCCCAGAAGGGCACGCCGATGCCCGCGGCATAGCTGGCAAGCAAGAAGAAGCCCAGGGTCGCGTCGCGGGTGGTGGCCACAAAGGCCAGGATGCCGGCGAGCGGCGGGCCGGTACAGGGCGCAGCTATGAGGCCACCCACGAGCCCCATCAGAAACGCGCCCAGAAATCCCCGTCCGCCCACGCGCGACAGGCGCTCTTGCAAGCCGGCCGGCAAGGCCAGATCGAAGGCCCCGAACATCGACGCCGCCATGGCGAAGAAGAACAGCGCCAGCGGAACCACCACCCAGGGGTTGGCCAGAAATGTTCCGAAAGCCTTGCCGAGCAGCGCGAAGCTCGTGCCCAAGCTGCCGAACATGACGGCGATGCCGCCCACGTAGGCGGTGGCGAGCAGAAACGCTCGCGCGCGCGAGGTGCTGCCGCGGCCGCCGAAGACGCTGATGGTGATGGGAATCATCGGATACACGCAAGGCGTGAGCGAGGTGAGAAAGCCCGCGGTCAGTGCGAAGACGAAGGCGTGCAAGGTTCCGCGCTCGGCGGCCGCCGCGAAGTCGCCCGCGTGGGCCAGCCTGGCCAGAAGAAGGACGAAAGGTACGACGGCGAGCCACGGCACCAGTGGGCGTCGATGAAGGCGGATTTGCGAGAGCTTCACACGAGGGATCTAGCATCAATGCGTAGCAGGCAAAGTCGAAAGTGGCAGACGTGCCGCCGCGGCGGTAAGCGCAGTCGCGGGCGGGGCCTGCGTCGTCCCCGGTTCTGGCTGCCTGTGATACCACCCACAGCCGAAGGCATGCAGTGGCCGCGGTCACGCGACGGTTTCTCCGACGGTGTTAGCATGTTGAGTCTGTAACCGGACTAAAGGAGCTGCTATGCGACTCGTACTCGTCGGGGCCGATTTCGAGGAGAACCTGGGCATGTGCATGATTGCCGCCTGCGCCGAAGCTCGCGGCCACCGGACCTGCGTGGTCCCATTTCAGCGCGCGGACGAGAGGGCGCGTGTGGTCGCCGACGTGCTTGCCGCGCAACCGGACGTGGTCGGCTTGGCGGCCCAGTTCCAGCATCGGGGCTCGGACTTCTTGCTGCTGGCCCGCGACCTGCGTCGCGCCGGCTTCCGGGGCCATATCACCGCCGGCGGGCAGTTTGCCACCGTGGCTTCCGCGTATATCCTGCGCGGCCGCAATGGTGTCGACAGCGTGGTCCTATACGAAGGCGAGCACACCATCGGCGATTTGTTGGACGCGCTGTCGTCCGGTCAATCGCTGGACGACGTGAGCGGGCTGGCGCTGCCCGATCGTACGCAGGGATCGCGCCGAACTGCTCCACGTGCGCTGACCGCGGAGCTGGACACCTTGCCGCTCGCGCACCGCTATCGCCAACACTCGCGACAGCTCGGCATTCCCTTCATTCCGGTGAGCGGAAGTCGCGGCTGCTGGGCGGCGTGCAGCTTCTGCTCGATCACGACGGCGCTGCGCGATGCCCGCGAGCACGGTGTGACCGGGCGCCGTCTGCGTCTGCGATCGCCCGAAGACGTGGGGCTTGAAATGGCGATGCTCGCGCAAGCGGTCGGCGGCAGCGCCATCTTCTGCTTCCACGACGAGAACTTCCTCTTGCCGCGACCGTCCGACAGCCTTGCGCGCGTCTTTGCGATCGGGCGCGTCCTCGATCGGCAGGGCGTCGGGCGGCGCGCCCTGGTGGGAAAGTGCCGACCAGACACCGTGAGCAGGGAATTGGCGTTTGAGCTAGCTCGCCTGGGCGTGGTGCGCATGTACGTAGGCGTGGAAAATGCCTCACCCGCAGGCGCCCAACACCTGAATCGCAAAACCGACGTGGCCAGCATGGGCGCTGCGCTCGACGCGTTCGCCGATGCCGGTATTTTCGCTTGCTACAACCTGCTCATCTTCGAACCCGAGATTACACTCGACGACATCGCGCAGAACATCGCCTTCATGCGCGCGCGACCGACCACGCCGGTGAACTTCTGCCGGGCCGAACCGTACCTGGGGACACCCATGTACCGGCGCCTGCAAGCGCAGGGCAAGATGCGCGGCGGATTCTTGGGCTGGGACTACCGCATCGACGACGATCGGGCCGAGCTGATGTTCCGCATGGCCGCCTCGGCCTTCCGCGAGCGCAACTTTGGCAGCGAGGGTGTCGCCAACCGCTATATGAGCCTCGGCTATTCCGCGAAGATCCTCGAACACTTCTACGCGGACAAGAATGGGAAGGTCGCAGGCATGATGGAACGCGCGCAGGAGATCACGCGGTCGATCACGTTGGAAAACGCCGAGCTGTTGGAGGAGCTGCTGGACCTCGCGACGCGCGCCGAACTGGCCGATCACGAGCAGCTCACGCGTAGGACCGCCCGGTTCGGATTGCGTGTGGCCGCTGCCGATCGGGTCTGGCATGCCGCCCTCGATTCGCTTGAGAAGGACATGGCGATGTTCGTGCGCGGCGACGTGCAGGTGGCGCGCAAGCCTGCAAGTCTGACCGCGCGCGTGGCCCAAGGTGCGGCCATGGCGGGCTGGCTCGCGCTGTGGGCGACCGGGTCCAGCTCGTGTAGCAATTCCGTTGACCCTGCGCCGCCCGACAGTCATGCGGACGCGGGGCGGGCGGACGCCGTGGACATGGTTCCGCCCGATGCTGGGCCACGCGGCGATGGCCCCGACAGCGGCAGCGACGGCCCGATGGTGGTGGATGCCCTGCCGCCCGACGCGGGTCCGCGGGATCAAGGCCCCGACGCGTGGCCCGACGCGGTCAACATGGTTCCGCCCGACGCTGGCCCGTTTCGCGACGGCCCCTCCGTCACCGACGATGTACCCCGGGACCTCGGGCCTCGTGATCGGTCGCCGCTCGACGGCGATCGGAGCGACGTTTCGAGTGATGGTGTTCAGCCCATCGACGGAGACCTCGATGCAAAGGGCGACCTACCTGCCGACCATTCGATGGTCGTCGATGCCGTGCCACCTGACGCGGGCCCGCGTGACGCCGGCCCGGATTTTCAATTTCCGCGCGAAGTGAGCGACCCAGTGGCGCCTGACGGCGGGCCTCGCGACACCCCGAAGGGAGCCGAGCTTGCCTGCGAGATTCCGTCCGTCGACGGGCGAGCAACCCGTGAACACTGGACCGACACGCAAGCCGTCCGGCTCAAGCGATCGACCGATCTGCCTCTTTGTCTGTGTCCCGAAGTCCAAGTGTCGGGGCGCTGGCAGGGTGGCAGAGTCCTTGCGACGGTCGCGGGGATGACCGGCGTCTTCGGCGTGCGCTGGCAAGCACAAGGGCAGGTGGAAGGCGAGGGCGCCCAGGTGGCGTGGGCACCCAGCTCCGACGAGGACCAGCTTGACGTGGCCGTGCGCACCCGAGACGGCGTCTCGGTTACGATTCTGCGAACCTGCCAGGTCAGCAGCCGTAGGGAAGCTTAGGCAGTTGCCGGTGATCTCAGGATCCTGGCAGCACAGACGGGTGGCCGAAAGGCAACGCCGCCGCCATCTCGTCAGATGGGCGCCGAGCATGCTGTCCATTTGTGTCGAACGCGGAACATGCATCTCACTGCATATGCCCGTAGAATCCCGATTGCGATGGTTCGGACCTTCGGAGTAGGGTCCATTTATGAAGGGTCGCCGGAGCCCGCCTACCAAGATCGCTCTTTGGCAGAGGCGTTCGCAGGATGTGTTGACCTCGGATGTGGTCGCGTCCCGGCGCATGGGGCCGCTTGCACCTGCGCAATGGGCACCCGCCCTGCGGCAGCTGGTCGAGCTGTCGCGCGCGCCTGTGCCGGCCCCGGCATGGTGGAAGCCGACCACGGCGTTCTTCGGCAGCGTGGAAACCCGAACCGACCCGACCAGCTATCACTGGGACGGGATGAAGCGACTTGGCCGACTGGATCCTCCGCTATTTTTTTTCCAGTTCACCTTGGCCGGCTGGGGACACTTTCAGCTTTATGGCAAGGCACCGCAGCAGATTCCGCCCGGGGTCGGTTTCTTCGCCCTGATTCCGTCGCGCCACCGCTACTACCTTCCGCAGGGGTCGCCCGGCTGGACCTTCGGTTGGGTTGGCGTCTACTACCGGTGGCTGTTCGCGCGGGTGGCAAGGCAGGTGGCTGCCACTGGGCCGCTGGTGAAGCTCGATCCTGATAGCGCTCTGACTGCGAGCGCGCTGCGCCTGGTCCGGGGCGCGATCAAGAAGGACTTTCGCGACCGGTTCGAGGTTGAGCTCGCGCTGTTCGAGCTCGTGCTCGCCTACGAACGGCTGGCCCACGAGACGATGGACCTTTCGGGCCAACGCGGCCGCCTGCTGGAAGAGGTCCGCGCGCGCGTACTGGTCAACCCGCGGAAAGCCATCGGTGTGGAGGCGCTTGCCGCCGAATACGGAATGACGTCCAGCCATTTCAGTCACTTCTTTCGCGCCCGCACCGGGCTCACACCGGCGCGCTTCGTCGCCGAGGTTCGGATTGGCGAGGCCAGTCGGATGTTGCTCGACACGCGCGCGCCGCTCAAGCAGGTGGCCGATGCGCTGGGCTTCGCCAACGCGAACCACTTCTGCAAGGTCTTCCGCCGCTTTCAGCACATCAGCCCGACCGCCTATCGCCGCGCGGTTGGGTGAGCACGGAATTCAATTTTCCTTGGGCACCGAACGCGCTATCTGGCCGGGCAGTAGCTCGCCGTTCCCGGGGTGCCATTTTCCGTGCGCGTCCAGCACCTCGTAGCTTGACAGGCGCACCGGGCGGGTGGCGATGGGCTGATACGAGCCCAGGAACGCAAAGTGAACGTGTGGGGTAACGGCGTTGCCGGAATTCCCGCAACGCCCGAGTAGTTGTCCCGCACGAACTTGGTCGCCCTCGTGGACCGCGACCGATCCTCGCTGCAGGTGCCTGAACTCGGTGAATTCGTCTGGGGCGTGCTCCAGGATCACGAAATTGCCGGCCTCGTGCCGTTTACTCTCTTTGAAGGGCGGAAGCTCGCGGGCGCCGTCGCGTGCCCACACTACGCGGCCGTCGGCCGGCGCGATAATGGGACGCCCATAGCACGGGTGATCCGCAAGCCGGGTCCGGCGGCGAAACTCGGCCGGGGTGACCGGCTTTTCCGCGGGAACCAAGTCGTAGGCGAAGGCCGCATAGCCTTGGTGGGTGCCTGCGCTGTTCGCGCCTTGAATGATTCCCCACACGCCTTGGACCGGCAACGACAGGACCGTCTTCTGGGGTGGCGCCGAAGCGAGGGCAACGTTCCCGGCTGCTGGTTCGGTCCGCCGAGACTGTACCTTCTTGCCTTTTGGGGTAGCATCTTGCCCTCCCGCGCCCGATTCGCGCGCGCCCAGGGTTGCCCCCAGCACCAGGCAGGGCACCACCTGCCAAAGCCGCTGCTTCGTCGCCTGCCCCATCGTCAGATGGTGACATCATAGCGGGGCAGGGGGCCGACGGCTGGTTTTGGGAAGATGAGTCTTTTTTTCGTTGCGAGCCAAGTTCGTGGCATACTCCTGCCACCATGCGAATCATTAGACGCTACTCGAACCGAAAGCTGTACGACACCCAGGAGAGCCACTATGTGACTCTCAGCCAGGTTGCCGGGCTCGTCCGCAACGGCGAAGAAATTCGCGTGATCGCCAAGGACACCAACAGCGACCTGACCGCCGCGACTCTCGCCCTCATCATCTTCGAAGAAGAGAAGCGTGGGCCGCGTTTGCCGGTATCTGGGTTGCGCCGGATCATCCAGACCGGCGTGATCTAGTCCCGCTTCTTCGCTTCGGCCATGCTTTGTGCCCCGGATACTCCGGGGGCACGAGGCTGTCTTTGTCCTGACCGACGAGGTTTCCCCGCTGCATGCGGCGTAGGGCGAGGCGGAGCTTCGGCCAACTCTCGGGATCGTGATAGCGCAGGAAGGCCTTTTGGAGCCTGCGTCCGCTTTCGCCCCTTACAACCGGCACAGGCTCGTCGCCTTCGCGCCTGATGCGGCGAAGCGGATTACGTTCACTGTGGTACATCGCCGTGGCCAGTGCCATCGGCGTCGGAAGAAAGGTCTGGACTTGGTCCGGGCGGAAGCCGTTGCGCTTGCACCAGAGGGCGAGGGCAAGCATGTCCTCGTCCGTGGTTCCGGGGTGCGCGGCCATGAAGTACGGGATGAGGTATTGCTCCTTCCCGGCTTCCTTCGAGTATCGATCGAACATCGCCCGGAACTTCTCGTAGCTGGCAAGACCCGGCTTCTGCATCAACTGGAGCGGACCGGGCTCGGTGTGCTCGGGCGCGATCTTGAGGTAGCCGCCCACGTGGTGCTTCACCAATTCCTCGACGTACGCGGACGACCGGATGGCCAGGTCGTAGCGGACGCCCGAGCCGATGGTGATCTTCTTGATCCCCGGGACCCGGCGGGCGCGTCGGTAAAGAGCCATCAGGGCGCTGTGGTCGGTGTCGAGGTTGGGGCAAATCTCGGGGAAGACGCACGATAGTCGCCGGCAGGCAGCCTCGATTTCGGGCGTCTTGCAGCCGAGCCGGTACATGTTGGCGGTTGGGCCGCCGAGGTCGGAAATCACGCCGGTGAATCCGGGCGCACTGTCGCGGATGCTCTCGATTTCTCGGAGCACGGAGCCTTCCGAACGGCTTTGGATGATCCTGCCCTCGTGCAGGGTCAGTGAGCAGAAGCTGCACCCGCCAAAGCAACCGCGCATGATGCTCACCGAGAACTTGATCATCTCGTGGGCGGGAATGGTCTTGTCGGCATAGTGCGGGTGAGGCTTGCGCGAGTAGGGCAGATCGTAGATGGCATCCAGCTCAGTTGTCGTCAGGGGCAGCGCCGGCGGGTTGATCCAAACGTCGCGGTTGCCGTGGCGCTGGACCAGGGCACGGGCGTTGCCGGGATTCGATTCCAGGTGCACCATGCGCGCCGTGTGGGCGTAGAGGATCGGCGAGCGCGTGACCGCTTCACAGGACGGGAGGCGCAGGATGGTCTTGGCTCCTTCCGCGGCGGATCTCGGCGGCAGCGACTCGGGATCGCGAGCGTCCAACGCCACGAAGCCATCGGGGAGCCATTCGGTCGGGCGGGGGAATCCGGTTCCGCGGATGTCGGTCAGGCCATGTACGGGCTCGCCGGCCGCGAGGCGATGGGCGATCTCGACCACCTGGCGCTCACCATTGCCGAACACCAGCAGGTCGGCCTTGGCGTCGAGCATGACCGAACGCCGGATCTTCTCCGACCAGTAGTCGAAGTGGGCGACCCGGCGCAGGCTGGCTTCGATGCCGCCCAAGATGATGGGCACGTCGGCAAAAGCCTCCCGGCAGCGTTGGGCATAGACGATGGTCGCGCGATCCGGACGCAACCCGGCCCGGCCGCCAGGCGAGTACGCGTCGTCGCTGCGCACCCGCCGTTCGGAAGTGTAGTGATTGACCATGGAGTCCATGTTTCCTGAGGTGATCCCGAACATCACCTCCGGCTTACCGAGCGCCATGAACGCATCCCGGGATTGCCAGGCCGGCTGGGCCAGGATGCCGACCCGAAAGCCTTGTTCTTCGAGGACGCGCCCGATCAGCGCTGCGCCGAAGCTCGGATGGTCGACGTAGGCATCCCCGGTGACGAGAATGACGTCGCAGGCACTCCAACCCAGCATGTCCATTTCCTCGCGGGACATCGGAAGCACCGGCGCCACGCCCAGCCGCTTGGCCCAGTGCTTCCGCCGCGAGAACAGCGACCGACGCAATCGGGCCGGCGAAGCCACCTGCGCGCCCGGGGGCTGGACCTTTGAGTGCATACGAGATTCCGCAGAAGACTAGCAGCCCGCCTTCCGCTCTGTGGACACAATCACGACCTGTCTTCGCTGCTCGCCGCACGATGAAGTTGTCGCATCGCCAAATTTCCCCATCGACACCTGAGCACGCCGAGATGTAGCATATTCGTGCTTTGCCCATGTTTTCACGGAGATAATGATGATCCATCGACCAGCTCACTCACGACACCGGAACCTGACGTTGGCGGCCTTGTGCATAATCGCGGCATCGGAGCTAGCCTGCGGCGGAGCCGAACCAAGACCCGCTACGGGCTCCGGGGGAGCCGGGCAAGACACCGGTGGTGCAAGCGCAACCGGCGGCGCTGGCAATGGTGGCACCTCCGAGCAGGGGGGAAGCTCGTCGAGCGGTGGAACCGTCGGCGCGGGCGGTGCGAGCTCCGGCGGAGTCGTCGCCAGCGGTGGCACGGCCACGGGCGGGCACGGTGACGGAGGCCGCTCGGGTGGCGCAGGTGGCGCAGGTGGCGCAGGTGGCGCAGGTGGCGCGGCGGGTGCGGAGAATGGTGGGTCAAACGCAGGCGGCGCAGCCGGAGCCGGCGGCGCGGCGGGGGCGGGCGGCGCAACAGGCGGGGGAGGTGCGGCAGGTGCGGGCGGCACGACCGGCGGTGCGGACGGCTCAGTCGCGATCTCCTGCTTGTCCACAGGCGACTGTCCATCGGGATACACGTGCGTCGGCGGCGTTTGCGTCTCTCCTACGCCATGCAACGACAGCACCGACTGCGTATCGCTCGCCTTCGTTTGCGACCGCACCCGGGGCCTTTGCGTCGACTGCACTAGCAATGCGGATTGCAGCGACGGAAGAGATTGCGTTGCCAAACAGTGCGTG
>CAZBIU010000020.1:0-35203 GCA_964491625.1 uncultured Myxococcales bacterium | reverse complement strand
AAGCTGGCTAGCCGCCTGCGCGACGGCAGCATTATCGTTACCGGCACCAACGGCGTCAGGAAGATCGTTTGCCCCGACGGCACTGAAGTGGTCGTCCCCACTCCGGGCCTGGCGGCGTCGTGCGCGGTGGTCAGCAACGGCGACGGCACCAGCAATGTGACCTGCCCGAGCGGCGACGGCGGCATGCAGACCATCGTGGTCCGCAATGCCCTGGTCAACTACACCAACGCGTCCGCGGATGAAAAGGCCGCCCTGGATCTGAAGGTGACGGTCGGCGGAATTTCCTTCCCCGCGGCCGGGAACCCGGTGGTCAGCTTGAAGATCCTCGATGGCGACGGCAACGCCGTCACCGGGATTCCCCCAGCGGATATGCGCTTCGCCCTGCTCAAGCTCGTGACGGCAAAGCAAGGCAACGACACTTGGGTCAGCTACATCGCAAGCAACGCGACCAGCACGGCGGCCACCGAGACCGCAGCGGCCAAGGCGTCCACGTCAAGCGGTGCCCTGCTCGACAACGGCGACGGTACCTATAGCTACACGTTCGCGCACTTCGGCGCCACCAACTCGGGCACCACCTACGATGCCAACGCCGTCCATCGATTTGCCCTCATTATCTCCGAAACCAACAATCCGTTCGCGCCGGTCAACGTGGTCAAGGATTTCATTCCCGCCACCGGCGTCGACGTCACCGGACAGAACGACAAGGTCGACGGTAACGCGTGCTTGAGTTGCCACAGCTCATTCCGCGCCAAGGCGGGCGGCACAGGCGCCTTCCACGGCGGAGCTCGTTACGACGTCCGCGTCTGCGTGGCCTGCCACAACGATCAGCGCCGCTTCCAGGCCCTGGGAACGGGTACACCGCCCGGTGTTGACCTGGATGCGCCGGGCGTGGTTGATGCGACTGGAAAATGGGCCGGCGCTGCCACCTTGGTGAACGGCGAAGCCTTCGTCGATCTGCCGGTCTTCATCCACAAGATCCATATGGGCGACCAGTTGACTCTTACTGGCGGAACCTATACGGGCGTCGACACCCCGTACGAGACCACCTATCCGCAGGACATTCGCAACTGCACGAAGTGCCACAACGACAAGGTCGCGGCGATGGCCGACAACTTCAAGACCCGGCCAAGCCGCAAGGCCTGTGGCTCATGCCACGACGACGTGACCTTCCTGGCCGCCGCTCCAGCCGGCCGCAAGCTGCACTCGGGCAATCCGCAGGCGGACGACAGCATGTGCGCGACCTGCCACCCTGCCACCGGGCCCAAGGGGAACCTTGGCATCGGCGTCCTCGATGCGCACGTGGCCGTGGCCGACCCGGATCCTACGGCGACCTGGCTGGGCGGAACCAACGCCAACACCAACGCGGCCTTCCTGCCCGCCGCCGGACAGGTTCCGGCGGGTGCAGTGAAGATCGCGTATGACGTCAAGAGCGTCACTCGCGACCTCAACAAGAACCCCAGCATCGTGTTCCGCTTCCTGAAGCTGGACAACACCAGCTCCCCCGACGGCGGCATTGGTGGCACCCCCATCGCCTTCAACACCTTCGGCGCCGGGGCAACCGAGCTAATGGACGGCTTTGCCAATTCGCCCAGCGTCTACTTCGCGTTCGCAGTGCCCCAGGACGGCGTGGCCGCTCCGGCTGACTTCAACGCGTCGGCCAGTGGCTACATCAAGAGCATCTGGAACGGAACGGCCACTGGCTCGGGCGCCGGCACGATGACCTACGATGCCACCACCGGCTACTACACCATCACCCTGACCGGCGTGGTGATTCCCGACACGGCGACTATGCTCACCGGCGGGGTCGGCTACACCTACAGCCTCAGCTCCACGCCGCCGCTCGTGCAGATCAATCTGCCGGCCTATCCGTACGGCGACGGAACGGTGATCAAGGGTTGCGCCGCCGGCAAGATGTGCGGCGGCCTGATCGTTCCCGCCCAGGACGTTGTTGCCCCGGTTGCCACGGATGCGGCGACCAAGAAGGCGTACGCGACCCGCCGACCCATCGTCGACACGAAAAACTGCATCGCTTGCCACGAGCAGCTCGGCGCCAACCCGACGTTCCACGCCGGACA
Source organism: uncultured Myxococcales bacterium (assembly GCA_964491625.1). Lineage (GTDB taxonomy): Bacteria > Myxococcota_A > Polyangia > Fen-1088 > Fen-1088 > Fen-1118. The sequence continues at coordinate 33,128 of CAZBIU010000020.1, read as the reverse complement.
GCGCAACGACGGCGCGACCTGCTCCTTCTGCCACAATCCCAATCGCACCAGCAGCGGCTGGTCGGCCAGCTCATCCACCTTCATCCACGGGATTCACGGCGCCTCCGAGCGGACTGTCGACTTCAATTGGCACGCGGCCTGCCCGCCCAATACCACCACTGCGGACGGAACCTGTACGCTGGACAACGCCGATCCGAACTTCGGCAAGGTTACCTACCCGGGCATCCTGAAGAACTGTACCCAGTGCCACGTGGCGGGTGCTTTCGACTTCAGCCTAGCCACCTCGGCCGCCGCGCTGCCGAATCTGCTGCCAAGCACGGTGGGCACGGGCGTGTACACCGCGAGCATCAGCAACTCGCCCAACGTGGAGCTTGGCCCCGACTACGGAACCGCCTTCTCAACAGCCAATGTGACCAGCGGAACCATGACCGTAGGCACGCAAGGCCCGGTCGCTTGCACCACCGCTGCCCCGTGTGTCTGTTCCCTGGCGGCCCCGTGCGAGGCGTCGAGCACGACGCTCATCAACTCGCCCATCACCGCCGCCTGCTCGGCCTGTCACGACAACCCGACCTACATCGAGCACATGCGAGAGATGGGCGGGACCTACTACGGGACACGTGCTTCGGCGGTCGGGAAGACCGAGACCTGCCTGATGTGCCACGGCGCCGGCGCGGTGGCGGCCATCGCTGACGTGCACAAGTAGAACCCGACCTAAGTCGGACGAAAGGGCGGTCCTACCGGGCCGCCCTTTTTCTTTGCTAGAAGACGGGCATGACCCCTCCGTCCTCGAATGCGCCCGATTCCCTCGCGTGGCTCGACGGCATCGCCGTGGCAGCCACTGTCTGCGACCGACAAGGCGCCTGCCTGTACTTGAACCAGCAAGCGGCGGCCATGTTCGCCAAGTCGGGAGGCCGCGCGCTGCTTGGCAAGAATCTGCTCGACTGTCACAGCGAGCCGGCGCGTTCCCGGTTTGCAGCGCAGCTCGAAAACCCAACCCCGAACACCTACACCATCGAGAAAGACGGCGTACGCAAGATCATCCACCAGGTTCCCTGGTATGCGGAGGGTGCATTCGTGGGTGTGGTCGAGCTGAGCTTCGAGCTACCGGCCGATATGCCGCACTTCGCACGAACGCCGTAGGCTACTTGCAGGTTCCGTTCTGGCAAGACCTGCCCGCGGCGCAGGCAGCGCCGCATGCGCCGCAATTGGCGCTGTCGGTGCCGAGGGTCTTGCACGCCCCAGAGCAGTCGGCCTGTCCGGGCGGGCACGACGAACAGCAACGGAAGCCGGTATCGATGAATGCGAAGCTCGGGTGCACCTCTGTCCCCGTGAAGTCGCACGCCATGCCCCGGAAGAAGCTGTCGAACGCGCCGCCGCGGGTGGTGTAGACGGAGGTGTCGGAACCGGCGCCCGGCGGACTACCGGAGGTGTCTGCGATGTCGCGTCGGTCGTCGGTCCATTCGGCCAGGTTGCCGCTCAGGTCAAAGACCTTGTCGTCGGTGGTGCTGGTGTCGAGGTCGCCCGCGGTGGCGCAGGTGGCAAGCGATCCGCAAGCGACGGCGCTACCCGCGTTGCGATCGCTGCCGTTGCAGGCATTCGCGTCGTAGGTGCACGCATAGGGGAATCCCCCCGAACAGGTTTGTCCAGCCTGGCACGCGAAGCCCCACTCGTCGCTGGTGATAGCGCCGGCGGCGCGCACGGTACGGCACAGGCGCATGCCCGATGCGCGGCAGGCGGCATCGGCCTGGTTCCAAGTCACGATGCTCCAGGGCAGAACCTCGGCGCCAGATGGCCCTTGCACGCGCGAACAGGCCCGGGTGGCCAATGTCCCCTGCGAGGTTGCGTTGGCATCCACACGGCTCGATTCGTAGCGATAAATGTAGTAGCCGCCGCCAGGCGCGCCCGTGGCGTTGACGTGCACGACGTCGTCCCGGACGCCGCGACAGTCGTGACCGCTGCATTGCGGGAGCCCGGCGGGGTTGTCCCAGGATTCATCCACAAGACCGTCGCAGTCGTTGTCGATACCGTCGCAAATTTCGTCGGTGGGCGACGCCGCGGCAGGCACCCCGGTAAAATCACACATGGCCGGCAAGGTCTTATCCGACTGGCATTTCCAAGTGCCCTTGCGCAAGCAGGCGCCGATGGCTGGGCTGTTGGGATCGGTACAGTCGGTGCCCAGGGTCTTGCGATACGGATCGTCGATGACGCCGTTGCAGTCGTTGTCGAGCCCGTCGCACCAGGTTTCCGCCGCCACTTGGTTGGGCGCCGAGAGCTCGACCGTGGCCGGGTAGTTGCAGGTCCAAGCCGGCGCGCTGCCGGCGGGCGATCCAGCGGGAACCGCACACACCGGGTAGGTGGCCGCCGTCTCCCAACCGGCGTGCTTGGAGCCGCCCGGGCCTTTTCCACACTCGCCGATCTGCGAACAGAAATTGCTTGGATACACCAGGCCGGGATCGTCGTTGTCGACCAGGCCGTTGCAGTCGTTGTCCTTACCGTCGCACATCTCCGGCCCGTCGGGGGTGCACTGGTACTCGCACCCGTCGGTCGGATTCTTGTTCAGATCCACCCATCCCTGCGCGCACGTTCCTTGGTTGGACTTCGGATCGAACACACACACGCCCTTGCTGCAGATCGCGAACGCGTGGGTGAAGCTGCACTTGTGTCCGCAACCGCCACAGTTGTTCGGGTCGCTCTCCAGGTCGAAGCCATTGTCCACCACGCCGTCGCAGTCGTTGTCCTTGCCGTCGCACACCTCGAGGCTGGGCGTCACTATTCCGGCGCAGACCAAGCTGCCGGCCGTGCACGCGTACGCGCCCAGCCTGCACTCGCCCTTGCAAGCTCCGGTGGTGGCGTCGCAGCCGCCCGCGCCGGGGAGATAGCAGGCCTTGCCCAAGTTCGGATCGCTTTCGTCGATCTTCCCATCGCAGTTGTTGTCGCGCCCGTCGCAGATTTCCACCGACGGTGGGCCGGCGCCGACGCAGATTTCCGCGCCGCCGACGCACTTCAGAACGCCGGACTGGCAGGCCCCCGCCGCGGTGCTGTAGCAGACCCCGTCCGCCGACGACAGTTTGAGGCCCGGGTCGTCACCATCGACCTTGCCGTTGCAGTCGTTGTCGATCCCGTCGCAAATCTCGGTGGGATCAGCGGTGGGTTTGCATGAATACTCACAGCCGTCGTTGGGATCTTTGTCGATGTCGTAGTACCCCGGCTTGCACGTGTAGGTACAAACGCCCGCAACGCAGAGCGAGCTTCCGTTCGCCACGTCGCAGACCGCGCCGCATGCGCCGCAGTTGTTCGGGTCATTCTGCAGATCGAAACCGTTGTCGATGATGCCGTCGCAGTTGTTGTCGGCGCCGTCGCAGATTTCGATTCCGTTGTTGGTCAAAAGGCACTCGCAGCCGTTGTCCGGATTCTTGTCTGCGTCCACGTGGCCCGGATTGCATGAGGCGATGACGCACTTTCCTGCAACGCAAGCAGGGGCACCGCCGGCAACACTGCAGAGGTTGCCGCAGCTCCCGCAGTTGAGCGGATCCTTCTGCAGGTCGAAGCCGTTGTCGACGACGCCATCGCAGTCGTCGTCCACGCCGTTGCAGATCTCCGGGGTGCCGGTGCAGGAACCGCCGCCGTCATGGGCGCCGCTGTCGATTCGGCCGCTGCGGGCATCGAGCTTGATGTTGATCCCTCCGGACCCGCTGTCGACCACCACATCCTGGATGGGCAGCAAGACATCGGTCGACCGCTTCGCACAGCCCGCGCCCAAAAGCGCAAGCCACAAGAGAAGACTTACCCTGCGCACCACGCATCCGAGCTTCCTGCGTGCGAACCTTTCAGACACGAAGTCGAGCATGCGCCGAGTATTTTACTCCCGTATGGGGGTTCCGTAAAATCGCCTCCCTCCTTGGAAGATCGCGCCAGAACTGTAGGTTCCGTCGACGAATCGCCGACGCAGGCCAACCCGGGAGGCCAAGCTACGGGCAGGACCGTCGTGCCGCGGGCTCCCCTATCGGGGCCTCAACCACGCCAGGCGGCAAGTCGCTTGGACCGGATGACTGCCGGCGTTTGTCCAAGAAACGATCTTCCTCTGCCACGCGAATCAGGGCGTCGAAGGTGGTTCCCTGGTCCGGGAAGCTCGCGGTTCCCATGCTAAGGCCAAATGCAAACGGGCTGCGGACGCTCAAGGCGGCCAGCTTGTCGCGCAGCCGACCAAGCACCGCCGAGCTCGACGGGCGCATCACGTCGGCCAGAATCACCGCGAATTCGTCAGCCTCGATGCGACAGCACACGTCGTGTGCGCGCACGGATTTCTCGAGGAACTCTGCCACCCAGCGCAAGAGCAGATCCCCCTCCGTCGGGCCGTGCGACTTGTTGATGAGGTGGAAGTCGTTGACGTTGAGAACCAACACCGTGAAGGGGCGCCCGCCGGCCCGCCGAGCGCGGCTTAATTCGGCGCCCAAACGCTCGGCGAAATAGCGGCGATTCCAGAGTCCGGTCAGCCCGTCGCGATAGGTAAGCGCGCGCAAGTCCTCGAGCTTGGCGATTTCGCGCCTCAAGCTCTCGTTTTCACGCTGCAAGTCTGCGATGCTCGACTGCGATTCCATTAAGGTAGCCGTGAATTCGATCGGACGGGTTGTTTTACCAAAAAGCATCGGTCAAGCCAAATTGTCTCCGTATAATCCGTTACAAAATGCGAAACGATAGAGCGGTTCTTTTCGACCTCGACGGCACGCTGGTCGACACCGAACGAGAAAACGTCGAATCGGTGGTTCTTGCAGCACGTCGCTGGAATATCGAGCTTGGCGAGGACATGTGCCGGTTCATCGTCGGCCATTCCTGGAACGAAATTTACGCAAGGATTCAGGGTGAGTACGGCTTCCAGCCAGCGATGGCGGTGCTGATTGATGCGGCCGTCGACGAAAAGCGCGTGCTCTTTGCCAAGAAGGGCTATCAGCCCTTACCCGGGGTCGCCGATCTGGTGCGCCGGCTCAGCCAACAGGTCGGCCTCGCTATCGTTTCGGGTTCAAGCACCGTCGAGGTGCGCGAAACGGTGGCCGGCCTCGGCCTGACGGACTGCTTTCGATATTTGCTCGGCGCCGAAGCCTACGGCCGCGGCAAGCCACATCCGGAGCCTTATCAGACCGCGATGCGCCTACTCGGGGTTTCGCCTGAGGGCTCCATCGTCATCGAAGACGCCGAGCCGGGCATCGTGGCCGGCAAGGCCGCGGGAGCACGAGTCATCGCGGTCCGCCGGGCCAACTTCCTCGGCTACGACCAATCCGCCGCCGACGTCATCGTCGACACACTGGCCGAGGTCAGCGACGATCTGCTCGAACGACTTTGGGCCAGGTAGGTGGCCCGCGACGTGCCGAAGCGGCGCACGCGAGCCGCAGCGCTCAGCGCGAGGACGGGTCGGGCAACGCCAGACTGAAGGCGCCGCTGCCGTCGGACGTGGTCTCCGCCAGCGGAACAGCGGGATCGACGCAATTCGGCCAGCTCTCCCCGCAGAACACCTGCAGCGCCGTGTCGGCCGAGCCGACTTGGTATTCGTCCATGACCGTGGCCTTCCAGGTCATCGAGGCGAGCAGCGCCTGGGTGATCGTGAATTCGCTGGCCTCGAGCGGGCCCGGCCCGACGAAGGTTCGCGCGTATCCGCTGCCGCCTGCCGGCACCGCCAGCAGGACATAGGGCCGCCCGGGCGTCACGCCCACCACGAAGCTGCCGTCGGCGTTCACCGCAGCCACGCGCGGCGACTCGGGGGCATCGCCGCCACGGTCGTAGGCGACGATGCTGACACTGGCCCAGCTACTCGGAGCGGGCAAGCCCGACGTGGGCGCCTGCAACTTGCCGACGATGCTCGCCTGTGGCGACAGTGGTAGCGCGACGCTGGTTCCGCCCGCAGCCAATGTGACGGACGCGGTCGTGGTCGCAGCGTTGGCCCCAGGCTGGGCTGGGATGAGGAGCAGGTCGTAGCTCGCGTTGGCGGGAAGACCGGAGAAGGCGACGTTGCCGTCGGTATCGGTTGTGCCTTCAACCTCGACGTTGCCGTTGGCAGCCTGGGACGCAGACTGTCCCCCTGCCGGTGTGACGGTGAGCGATCCCACCTGCCGCGACTGGGACGACGTGACGAGCACCGAGGCTCCCCCCGACAGCGGTCCGCCGCTCGCGTCGACGACCTTCACGGCCAGCGTGGCCGTCGGGGATCCATCCCACTGTAGCGCCAGGGTACTGTCGCCCACGACGGCGATGGACGATGAACCCGTTGCCTCCGCAAGGCCACTTCCGACGGGCGGCGAAAATGAGACCCAATAGGTGCCCTTTTGCACGTGGAAACTGAATTTGCCCTGGTCGTCGCTGCGGCCGAGCGACGAAAAGAGCAGGTCCGGCGTCTGCGACGAGGCGGCGGGATTCTGGTTGGACATCATCACGCGCACGTCAGAGATGGGCGTTCCGTCCACCGAGGTTGCAGTTCCCGTCAGGGATACGCCGCCCGCCAAGGCAAACGATCCGCTGATGCCGGATGCGGTGAGGTTCTGGAAAAGCTGCGGCGCCGTGGCGTTGACGGTATCTGCGCCGCTGCTGTCCATGGGGACCACCAGCACGTCATAGCGAAGGACGCTCTTTTGCTGGTCCTGCGCGACCGCGAGCAACTGGCCGGAAAAGCCGCCGGCGTTCGGGTCCGCCAGGCCGTCGACCACAAGGGCGCCCGCCAGGTCGGTGATGCGCACGTAGGATCTGACCAGGCTGGTTCCTACGCTCGGCGAGACCCGCACAGAGACGCCGTGGGCGAGAACGACGTCGCTTTGGTCGAATGGCGAGCTGCCGAGCAGCGACACCGGGCCGGACTGCACCGGCAGGTTGGCGGCGGCCGGCGCTGCTGCGCTGACGATCACCGAGGTGTCGCAGGCTGGACAGATATCTGCGGCCACGGCGCTGGCCGACACAGTGGCTTGGCAAGCGCCAGCGGTAGCCCGGAAGGTGTAGTCCCCCGGACTAGCGATGGCGAAGGCGGCCGCCGCGAGATCCGACTGTCCAACTGCGGAGACGGACAGAGGCATTCCCTTCCAGGTCGCTTGCCAATTCCACGGCGTTCCCGCCGGCAGCGCACCCGAGGTGATCTCGGCGCGCAAGACAACCCGTGTATTCTTGCCTGCCACCAGGCGGCCGAGCCAAGGCGTGGTCGGCACCACGGAGACGATCTGGGCCTCACAAGGAACCAACGCATCGGCTCCGTCGGGCCCGCGCGCGTCCGGCGGCGGGCCGGCGGCATCGGCGATTCGGGCATCCGCACCAGCATCGGCCGTCGCGAGATCCGACCTGGCGTCGGCAGCGACGGTCGAGGCATCGGACGGGGGCGACGCAGCGTCGGCACCGGACGTGGTCTGGCCCCCCGCCCCCACCGCCCCCCCCTCTCCGGCGCCACCCAGACCGGCGCCGGTTGAACCGCCCGTGACCTTGCTTCCGCCGGTCCCGGGCACCCCACCGGAGCCGGCCATCGCGCCTCCGGTTCCAACGCTCCCGCCCGGCCCCGTCCTCCCACCCGCGGCGCTGGCGCCGCCGACTCCGGGCGCCCCGCCACCGCCCGAGGGCTGGCCGGTGCCGCTCGCGCCAGCCCCACCCGCAGCGCCGGACGATCCCCCAGGGCCAGCGCCGCCGGTTGCTCCACAGCCGACACAGGTCAGGCTGTCCCAGTTGAAGCTGATGGCATCGGCACCAAGGTTGGATGTCACCTTCTCCACCGCCCCGTCCCTTGCGGAACCGGCGTCACTGGTGACGACCATGCCCGCATCGGCCTTTCCACCGGCAAACCCGCCCGCGCTCATCGAGCCGCCACTGCCACTCTGTCTGCCGCCCGCGCCAGATGGAGCGCCACCACTATTCGCTCCCGCTGCCGAACAGCCCACCGCCAGCGCAGCAACGAACGGCAGGAGGTTGGCTTTGATGCGCTTCATGGCTGGAATTGCACCGTCCACGTTGTCCAGCGAACGCAGTTGTTCGCTCCAGTGCAGATATCAGTCGAATCCGGGCAGACGGAGTAGCGTGGATCCTGATAGTCGCTCTGAACCTTGGCATCACGTACTTCCAGGCGGACCTTCACGGTGTCGCCCGGGCGAGCGTTGGGGAACTGCGACTGACTGAGCGTGAGGGAGTCGCTGGAGTTGGTCTGCACCGCCCAAGCCCGGCTTCCGGCATCGACCTGCCCGGTCATGTCGAGCACCGACCACACGAACTGCGCGGTCCCTGTCGAGCCACTGGCCGGGGGATAGGGTTCGCAGTCGTCGTCGACGCTCAAGGCCTTGAAGGTGCGGCTCTGGTACCCGCCCAAATCTGCGCTGCGCGAGAGCAGGATCGTCTGCGCATAGACGTCGGGGTCGGTACGACGAAGGCAGGGCGGCATGTCGTCGGCAACCGGGATCACGAAGGGATCAGCGTCGACCGAGGTCTTGGCGCTGGTCCCCGGCGGGGTATCGTCCAAGGTGAGCGTGACCGTGTAGGTTCCGGGCGCGCTGGCGTTGAAACAGCGGTGCGCCGCAGCGTTCGTGGTCACGCCATCGCAGGAGCTCCCAGCCGAATTCGTGCCGGCGTACTGGATATTCCAACGAAAACCGATCTGGTCCTCGGTTGGGTACATCGAGTTTTCAGCGGAGAGGTGAATCTGCGAGCAGAGTGGGCGTTGCTGGTTCGACGGGGCACCAGACACGTCGGTGATGATCGCCTTGGGCGCGACGTTTTGCGGTTCGATACGGTAGCAGGCCTGTCCGGTCGCGCCGTTGGTATCCGTCACCTGCGCGCACAGGCACGTGACCGAAGGCGTAGAGCTCTCGAACGAGTATGGCTCGTCGGCCAAATAGGGCGGGAGGTTCTTGGGCCAGTCGCTGGGCGAGATCGAAAGGCAGGATTGCTGGTCGCCGGCGCGCGGGAACTCATGCCACCTCAGTACCAACGCGGAGACCGGGTCATGATCGTCCTTGACCGTCGCCGTGAAGGACACCTGCGTGTCGCGATAGATCGGCGTGGTGCTGGGAGCGATCGTCACCGTGGGAGCCTTGTTGATGGGATCGGAGAACAGCAGGCACCCGGACAACCCGAGCGTCGCGGCAAGAGCAAAGGAAACCTGGGACGAGCGGCCCACGGATGGGACGCTACCATAAATGCCATGCTGCGAAGCACCCTGCGCATCTCAAATTTGGAAGGTAGCAAGGCGCGTTCCAGGCCCAACCCCCGCCAACTCCGCGCCTGCCGGAGGCTTCCGGCGACCGGCGTCGGACAGGAATGTCGCGGCCGTCACGACTGGGTTAACGGGTTGGGAGGACTGGCCGAGACTATGTGATCACGCGCTCTGCCAGCGCCCAACCAGGGCCGCCGGCGGCGAGGCGATGCTTTGCAGGCGAGCCATGCGGACCTCTCCCCTGCCCTGGGCAGACACCATCGGGACCAGCCCATCCTTGATGACGGCATCGATGGCGGATTCGGGCAGCCACGCCTGGGCGCACGGGGTCTGGACCGATTCGCCATCCTGCTTCGTGATGTGCACCGGCAAATCCCCGAGGACGCATTCGTCCCCCGGGGTGAAATCCCAACCGCCGGCGGCAGAGTAGGATTGGGCGATCAACTGCGCGACCGAGAACGCGGCCGAGGCCCACAGGTAGCGCTCACCGGCCGGCGGGGTGGTCTGCTCTGTGAATGCGAATCTTTCGGCGGCCTCGGTGTCCTTGCCGTAGGGCAGGCGCACAAGAAGGCTGGGCGCAGCGATCGCAATTGCGGTCGCAGCCGGGCTGTTGCGCAAGGCGGTCCAGGCGCCCCGATCTTCCACCGACGGGAACCCAGCCTTCCAGGTCGCGAAATCCATGCCCGCGACGACCGCGGCATCGATCGACTGGGCCAGGGTTCCAAGCCGCGCCAACATCGCCGCGTCCTGCTTGTCGCGCTGACAGCACGTGCCTGCCACGAGCAGCGACCAGGGTTTGTCTCCCGCTTGGTCGACCACCAAGCGGTACATCGCAGTCTCGGCCAGGGTCGGCGCGGACGCAAAGTCCCGGGTCAGCTCCTCTTGGCTGGCGTCGAGGATGAAGAGCTGTAAGGCTTCGTCCAGAACCAGATTTCGAGTGAGACTGTCGAGAGCGCGCCACAGAGCTTCGAGCTGCTGGAAAGCCGGGGCGTGCAGCACGGCCCGCATGAGCTCGCCGGTCAGGCCGTCGACTTTCGCCACCAGGTCGGCCTGGCGGGGATCGGCCTTGCCGACAATGTGCGGAGCCACGGCTTCGCGCAAGAGTCCCTCGACCACCGAGCTTGGCGTCGCCGCTGCAACGACCGGCGCGCTGGGCGCCCTGCCCAGCAGGCGCTGCATGTCGTCGGCGTGAGACACGACCTCGGCCTGGGTCGGCGGAGCCTCTGCCGCCGTCACACTGCCGAGCATCGCCGCGGCCGCGGCGAAGGATTTCGGATCCTGAAGCTGACGCCGCAGCTCGCGCATGGGCGCGAAAAACTCGGAGCCCGCGAAAAGTTGGTCCGGGTGAAGAGCCTCGAGATCCTTGAAAGACAGGGCGAACGGCGGCTCGGCCCCGAGGCGAATCTCCAGCTTGGGCGCGACCTTGGCGAAAACCGCCGAAAAACTGTCTACGTCGACGCGCACCGGACGCGCGCCGCCCAGCGAACGAATCTCACCCCGGCTGGCGTGCCCGCCGAAGTCGCCCATCACCAGCATGCGAAAGGGCGTGTCCGGGCTTGGGGGCATGCTGGGCTTTTTGCCCTTGCCAAAGGCGAAATTCATCTCGATACCAGCGCGCGATCGGTCGGCCATGGGCTCCTCCAGGCCTGAAGGCTAATCATTCGCCGGCCCGCACTCAAGCCTTACCGTCCGATTGCACGAGTCTCATGGTCGCAGCTCCGCCGTGCCCGCGGCGCGTGCATTGAACTTGAGTAGACAAGACCGGCAGGTCTCTGGGAAGACGTTTGCATTTTTCGGTCGATCTTTGCCTGGCACCTCGTCATGTTTGCCGACGAAAGGAAGCCCATGCACGTCTACTCTTACTTGCAGGCGGTTCGCGAGAAGCGCCCGCTGGTTCACCACATCACCAACTGGGTCACCATCTTCGACTGCGCGCAGATCGTGAAGTCCTTCGGCGCTTCGCCGGTCATGGCCCATGCGCCCGAGGAGGTGGCCGCGATGACCGGGATCGCGTCGTCGTTGGTGCTGAACATGGGCACCTTGACCACGGAGGTGATTGAGAGCATGAAGATCGCCGCTGTCGCAGCCAACAAAAAGGGGATTCCCGTGGTCTTCGATGTGTGCGGCGCAGGCGCGACCAGCTTCCGCGACCAGAAGGCCATGGAGGTCATCGAGGGCGCGCACATCAGCGTGATCAAGGGCAACGGATCGGAAATTGCGCGCATCGCCGGCCTGACGGTGGAGACCAAGGGCGTCGACGCCGGACAGGTGGCGGCCGATTTGCGCGAGGTCGCAAAGGCATTGTCCGCGAAGCGGTCGTGCACTGTGGTCGTCACGGGCGCCGAGGACATCGTGGCGGGTGACGGGAAGCTGCTGCTGGTGCGCAACGGTCACCCGATGATGGCCGATCTGGTGGGCACCGGCTGCATGGCCACGTCGGTGATTGGTACCTTCGTCGGGGCTCGACCGGACCAGATTCCCGAAGCCGCGGCCGCCGGGTTGGTCTGCTACGAGATCGCGGCCGAGCAGGCGGTCAAGAAGTCGGACGGCCCGGCGTCATTCAAGCAACAGCTCTTCGACTGCGTGTACAAGCTCGACGAGAAGCAGGTGCGAGCCCTGCAGCAGGTGAGCGCGGACTAGAACCGGCTCTGGTCACTTTCCAAGCCCGCCGCCCACCAGGAAGCCCATGAGCGCGCCGTACAAGGTGGAGATGTACGGGTTCGCGGTGATGGGGCAGGCGCCGCTGCTGCAGCCGACGATCTTGTGGTAGGCGAAGCCGAACGCCGCGCCCCCTGCGACGTAGGCAAGGGTGTGGAGAATCATCCTGGGCTTTCCTTTCGCTCTCGACGACGCGGCCGTGGACACAAACGCTTCACGCGGCATGTTCCGAGTGCGCCTTCGCTTCGGCGATGACCTTTTGCATGTCGAGCGCCTTCACCTCGTCGATCAAGCGCTGCAACGCCGAGCCAGGCAGCGCACCCGCCTGCTGGTAGAGCAGCACGCCGTCGCGGAACGCCATCAAAGTCGGTATGGCCTGGATGCCGAATCCTGCGGCAAGGCCGGTTTGCTCCTCGGTGTTGACCTTGGCAAAGGTCACGTCCGGGTTGCTGGCAGAGGTCTTCTCGAAGACGGGGCCGAAGGCGCGACACGGGCCGCACCAGGACGCCCAGAAGTCGACCAAGACGATGCCCTGTCCGACTGTCTTCTCGAAGTTCTCTTGGGTAAGCGCTGTGGTTGCCATGGAAATTGTCCTTTCAAGGACCTCAGAGCCAACCCAAGCAAAAAAAGATTCGGCCACGCGTCGCGAGCCCGATTTGCTTTGCGCGGCTACACCTAGGAAAGCAAATCGGAGAAAACCTATCTCGATTCTTCGCAGGCTATGAGCACGGCGTCTGGCGGGCCTCGGGCCTTCCCCCTGACCAAGTACTACCGACGGGACTCCTTGCTGCTACACTCTCGCCATGGGCAGCGAGAATCCCGTGGCGGCCTCGGAAGCTTCTCTCATCGAAGCAGCTCGGCGCGGAGACCGCGCGGCCCTTTCGCGCCTGCTCGAGCAGCACCAGCAGCGGGTCTTCGGATTCGGTGTAAAGATGTGCGGCGATGTGGAGGACGCGAAGGAAGTCGCACAAGAGACGCTCCTCACCATGGCGCGTACCATGCGCGACTTTCGCGGCGAGGCGTCCATCTCGACCTGGCTTTACACCGTTGCTCGGAGCTTCTGCATCAAAAAGCGCAGGCGGACCAAGGGCGCGCCCGCACATCACGAAACGCTTGACAAGGTGACCTATGAATCCGCGCCCGACGCGGCCATGGAGGCTGCCACACCCGAGCAGATGCTGCTCGGGCGGGAGACGCGCGAGGCGGTGGCCGCCGCCCTGGACAAGCTGGATCCAGACTGGCGCGAGGTTATCGTTCTGCGCGACATCGAAGGGTTAAGCGCAGCAGAGGTTGCAGAGGTCACCGGATTGAGCGTGGCCGCGGTCAAGAGCCGCCTGCACCGAGCGCGCGTGGCGTTGCGCGAAAACCTGCTGGCTCTGGTGGGTGGCGAGGCGCCGCACGCGCCAGTTCCCGCCGCGTGCCCCGACGTGCTCACCATGCTGTCGAAGAAGCTGGAAGACGAAATCAGCCCGGACGTTTGTGCGGAAATGGAGCAGCACCTGGAAGGCTGCCCGCACTGCAAGAGCCTGTGCGATTCGCTCAAGAAGACGCTGGCCGTTTGCAGCGCGCTACCGACGCCGTCGGTGCCCAGTCAGGTTCAGCAATCGCTGCGCCGGGCGGTGGCCGCGGCGTTGGGCGAAACCGGCGCGCGTTAGCCTCGGCGCTCGGATTGGGCCCTCCGCCACAAGATTGCCAACAAAATCAGAACATGAAAGGACTCCACACATGAAACGCACAGCCACAGCAACTTGGAACGGTGGTCTCAAGGACGGCAAGGGTACCTTCAGCGTCGAGAGCGGTACCATCAAGGACCAGAAGGTCACATTTCGCACCCGGTTCGAGGACGCGCCGGGAACCAACCCGGAGGATCTCATCGCGGCGGCCCATGCGAGCTGCTTCAGCATGGCGCTGAGCGCGCAGCTCGGCGAGCGAGGAATCACGCCCGAAGCCGTCGAATGCACCGCCACCATCACCTTTGAAAACCTCACTCTGACCAAGAGCCTGCTCAAGACCACGGTCAAGGCACCCGGCGCGGACAAGGCGAAGGTCGAGGAAGCGGCAGCGGCGGCCAAGACCGGGTGCCCCATTTCCAAGGTGCTCAAGCTAGAGATCGCCCTGGAGCTGACGGTCGCGACCTAGTGCTGGACCATCGGCGGGCGCCGCGATTGCCGGCAGCCCAGGTTCGGCCACGTGGTACCCTCGCGGCGTGTTTTCTCACCTAGGCCCGGTTCCGTCGCAGCAAGCGCCTCAACGACTCGCAGTCTTGCTTTGTCTCCTTGGCCCAGCCTTGGGCTGCCAAGGGCATCGCGATTACTTTGCTCGGCTTGCCGATTCGAGCCGGTTGGCGGCGGACCTCAGGGTTCGGTTCACCCAGGCGGCAGACGCGTCCAATCGAGCCGTCATGGCGGACACCGACGAGGCGTCGATTGCCTTCGCCCGTGACGCCGAGAAGGCATTGAAGACCGTCGACGACGAGGTCGCAGCGCTCAGGCCGCTACTGCAGGGCATAAGCCTCTCGCGCGAGCTCCAGTTTCTCGAAGACTTCGGAGGGACCCTCGGCAAGTACCGAGAAGTCGACCGCACCATCCTCGCACTGGCAGTCGAGAATACGAATCTCAAGGCGCAACACTTGGCCTTCGGTCCGGCGCGAGAGGCCGCGGACTCGTTCCGTGATGCGCTGGGCGCCGTCGCACGCAAGGTTCCGCCCAAGGCCCGCTGTGGCGTCGAGGGGGCGATCGCAAAGGCAGTTCTGGCGGTGCGCGAGATTCAGGTGCTCTACGGCCCGCATATCGCCGAATCCAAAGATGCCGCCATGGCCAACATGGAGCAGAAGATGGCCAACCTGGACACGACGGCCAGGGACGCGGTCGATTCGTTGACCGGGCTGCTTCCGAGAGACGCGCGTCCAACCCTCACGGTCGCGCTCTCTGCCCTCGAACGGTTCAAAGACCTCTCGCACCAGATCGTAGCGCTGTCTCGGCGAAACAGTAACGTGCGCTCGCTTGAGTTGTCGCTGCAAAACAAGCCCGCGCTCACGGCCGCCTGCGATCAAAGCCTCCGTGCCCTGCAAGACGTGCTTGCCACGGAGGACATCAAGGCCACGCGCTAGCGAGGTCTGGGCGGTCGGCCAACTCTGGCGATCGACTCGCCGGGGCTGACTGCCTTGCGCGCTCCGAGGTCGTCCAGAGTCTCGCTTGAGCTGGTCGGGGCGGCCGGATTTGAACCGACGACATCCTGCTCCCAAAGCAGGCGCGCTACCAACTGCGCTACGCCCCGATCTCTCGCCCACGGGGGGCAAGAGGGGCGAGATATTAGCAGAAGCCGATGGGTTTGCTCAGCAGGCTTTCATTTTTTTGGCAGGTGGTCGCGGATAGCCACCACCAGGCCGCGAAACGCGGCTGCCCGGTGGGACAGGCGATTCTTCTCGGTCAGGTCGATCTCCGCCATGGTCTTACCGAGCTGGGGCAAGAAGAACAGCGGGTCGTAGCCAAAGCCGCCCTGCCCGCGCGGCGCGGTCAACAGGACGCCCTCGCAGGAGCCCGACCGGACCACCTCGCGACCGCAGGCGACGTCGACGAAGGCCGCCGCGCAACGGTAGCGCGCGGTCCGGCGCTCGGCGGCGACGCCATCCATTTCCCGCAGCATCTTCTGGTTGTTGCGCTGGTCGTCGCAGGGCTCGACCGCCCAACGGGCCGACCGCACGCCAGGCGCGCCGCCGAGAGCGTCGACCTCGATGCCGGAGTCGTCGGCGATGGCAGGCATCCCGCATGCCTGCGACGCCTGCCTGGCCTTGGCCAAGGCGTTGCCGTCGAAGGTATCCTCGTCCTCGACCAGCGCGGCATCGGGTGCGACATCGTCGATGGTGACTGGCAGGATGTCGAGCCCCGCCTCGTCGAGCAAAACCGCAATCTCACGCACCTTGTGCCGGTTGCGCGTGGCGACGACGATCTTCACGGCTTGGCCTCGGCCAGGGCCTGCTTCTGCAGCGCAAACAGCTCGCCGGCGCCTTTGCGCGCCAGGGCTACCAACCTGCCGTAGTCCTCCTCGGAGAATGGATCCTTCTCTGCGGTGCCCTGAATCTCGACGAACTTGTTGCCATCGGTGAGCACGAAGTTGAAGTCCACGTCGGCCCCCGAATCCTCGGAGTAGGCAAGATCCAGTCGCGGCTCGCCCTCGACGATGCCCGCGGAAATCGCGCACACCGCGCGGCACAGGGGATCCTTGCTCAGGTTTTCCTTGCGACAGAGGCGCCGCACCGCGAGGGCCAGCGCAACCCAGCCACCGGTGATGGCCGCGGTGCGGGTCCCGCCGTCGGCCTGGATCACGTCGCAATCCACCGTGATCTGTCGTGGGCCGAGATGCTTGGTGGTGATCGCCGTGCGCAGGGCTCGCCCCACCAGGCGCTGAATCTCCTGGCCGCGGCCGCCCGGGTTGCGCCCCGACCGAGTGTGGGTCGACCGCGGCAGCATGCCGTATTCGGCCGTGACCCAGCCCCTGCCCTGCCCTTCTAGGAAAGGCGGGACCTTGTTCTCCACGCTGGCGGTACAAATCACTTTAGTTTCGCCGAACTCCACCAGAACCGATCCTTCGGCATAGCGGTTGTAGTCGGGCGTTATACGAGCCAGCCGCATTTCGTCAGGTCTTCGACCGTCGGGACGCATGGCTGGCAGAATGAAAGCTGGCCCCTCGCCTGTCAACCACACGAGCGAAGTTTGCTTTCCTCAATCGCCCAATCTGCTAATTTAGGGGCCTATTCACCGATCCCGGTCGGCGAATCTAGCCCAGCTTTCCTTCGCCTTGCCGGACTGCCGGCAGCAAGGTCGAGACTACCTCCGAAGATGTTCCCAATCGGACCATGAAAGACGAAGCAGAAGCGCGGCTCGGAACCCGACTCGGTAACTACGCCCTGAAGGAAATCATCGGTCGCGGCGGCATGGGAGTCGTTTACCGCGCGACCAACATCTATTTGCGCAAGCCGTCCGCGGTGAAGGTCCTGCATCGTCACCTGTTTCACCAGCCCGGCGCCAAGGCCCGCTTCCTGCGCGAGGCGCAGACCGCAAGCCTGGTCGAGCACCCCAACATCGTCGGAGTCACCGATTTCGGCGAGGCACCTGATGGTACCGTGTACCTGGTGATGGCCGAAGCCCATGGCGTGGGCTTGGATTTGATTCTGCAGCGGGAGCGGACCATCCCGCTTTTCCGCACCATCGGAATCATCGGGCAAGTGGCGCAGGCCTTGGGCGCGGTGCACGTGCGCGGCATCGTCCATCGCGACATCAAGCCGGAAAACATCATGCTGGCGCGGCGGAGCGGCCGACGCGAGCTGATTCGCCGCCTGCGCGACGGCGACGACTTCTTCGAGCGCATCGAGCCCGAAGAATGCTTCGACCTCGTCACTCTGCTCGACTTCGGCGCCGCGCGCTCCCTGCAGCCCGACTTCGCAGCAGTGGCGGAATCGGCGCGTATCTTCGGAACCCCGGCGTACATCGCGCCCGAGACCGCGCGGACGGGCGCGGCTGATGCTCGATCCGACATCTATTCGGTGGGCGTCCTGCTTTACGAAATGCTGACTGGCTCGTTACCGTTCGAGGGGGACAATGCACGCGAAACCCTGCACATGCACATCACCGCCGAGCTAGAACGACCCACCCTACGCAACCCGTTGGTCGAGATCACCCGCGAGGCAGAGCAAACCATCGTGCGTGCGCTGGAGAAGGACCCGGGTCGGCGCCAATCGAGCATGGATGAGTTGTGGTCCGACCTGCAATGCTGCTATGGATCCATGCGCTGGCGCAGGCCCAATCTGGTGCTTGACGATGCGCTGGATGTACAGAGTCTGCGCGCGCCGGATCGCGATCATCCCCGGCAGCTTCGACGGGTACGGTCCACGCCCGACGCGTCGATGTCCAGCGAGTCCTTGACCGCCGCCGAAAAAGCGAAACCGCTGCTCCTGACCAAGCGCAAGAGCGACACGTTCCGCGCCGTGGTTCCACCGGAGGAAATGCCGACGCCGCCGCCGAGACCGTCGGGTGAATTCGCGTCGTCGACGAAAAGCCGATAGCGGGCCGGGGGCCGGTGTGCCCGGCTTCGGTTCCAGTTCCTAAGGCCCCTGCTTGGGCATGCACTGGTAGTACGGCACGCCGCCCGGTCGGGTCGGGATTTCGCGACACTCCTCCGTGCGCGGACAATCCGCATCGTCCACGCAGGCGACACCGAAAGCGAGCCACCCGCCAGCGGCAAAGACCGCTGCCGCGCCCAGCGCCGTGGTCACGAGGCCCGTCACCGCCACCGAATGCCGGTCCTCACGTTCGCCCAGCACCCAGCACGTCCCGCCTGCAGCAAGCAGCCCCACGCCCAAGGCGGCCAGGGTTTTGGGACCGGCATAGGGTCGCGCGCAACCAGGTCCTAGCAGGGCGACGACAGTAAGCAGGCAAACCGCGTGGTGCAGGCGGCGGAAGGGCGACATGACTGGACCATTCTGCCACGGATCGGGTGGCGCCCGGAGAGAAGGAATGGGTGTCGCCATTGAAGCTGCCTTCTTGGCCCCATCGCGTCCCCGGACTATGCTGCCCACGAGATGGCACTTCCGTCGGTAAAAATCACGGCGCGCGGCCGAGCCCGCATCGCTGGCGGCCATCCGTGGATCTATCGTCAGGACGTGATCGCTGGCCCCGATGCCGATGCCGGTGGCGGCGGTCCGGCGCTGGTCCAGGTTACTGACGAGCGCAAACGACCGCTGGCACTCGCGACCTGGTCGCTCCGCTCGCCGGTGGCGCTGCGAGTTCTGGAGCGCGGGGATTCCGCCTCGATCTCGCCGAGCCTTCTCGGCGTGGTCGAGGACCGCCTGGCGCGCGCGAGACAGCGACGCCTCGCGCTTGCCCTCGACCGTGACGCATTTCGGGTGGCCCACGGCGAGAGCGACGGGCTGCCCGGCTTCTTCGTGGACCAATACGCGGACGTGGCGGTCATGCAGACCACGTCGGTGGCTATGGATGCGCACCGGTCGGGCTTGGCCGCTATGGTCGAGCGCGTATTGGGCGTGCGTATGGTGATTTCCCGCGACGACGGTTCTGCCCGCGATTTCGAGGGCCTGCCGCGACACAAGGCTATCCTCGCGGGGACCGGCGCGACCGAAATCGCGTACCGTTTGGGCGAAAACCGACTGGTCGCCGATTTGTTCGCTGACAGTAAGACCGGCGGCTTTCTGGACCAAGCCGACAACCACGCCTTGGTCGCGGCTCTCGCGCCCAAAGGGGCGCGTTGCCTGGACGCCTTCACCTACCACGGTGGCTTCGCGCTCGCGCTCGCGCGTAAGGGCGGACCTGTGCTGGCCAACGACGAGGACACCCAGGCGGCAGCGCGCAGCAAGGCCAACGCCGATCGCAACCAGCTTGCCAACCTGACCGTGCGCCAGAGCAACGCCTTCGATCTGTTGCGATCGCTCGAAGGCGACGGCGAGAGGTTTGATGTGGTGGTTCTCGACCCGCCCGCCTTCGCCAAGCGCAAGAGCGGCGACACCGCGGCGGATCGAGCGTACCGCGAAATCATCCTGCGCGGACTGCGGCTGGCGGCTCCCAACGGTTTGGTGGTGCCGTGCTCGTGCTCCGGCCGCGTCTCGCGCGACCACTTCGATCTCTTGGTCGCGCAAGCCGCCGCCGACAGCGGCCGAAGCATGCAGGTGTTGGCGCGCATGGGCGCCGGTCGCGATCATCCCGAGCTGGTCGGCGTGCCCGAAACCGGGCACCTCAAGTGCTGGATTCTGCGCGCGGTCTAGAAGAACACGCGCATGCCGAGGCGGCCGGAAATCGGGGTTTGGTAGGAGGTCGGGCGAAGGTAGTTGGCATTTGTCGGCGCGGCAGGGGCGACGATTTTCCCGCTCGACGGATCGACCACGTCATTCGTCGTGTACTCCTGGTCCTCGGTCAAGGCCGCCTTCTGGTTGAGAATATTGAAGACGTCCATAAACGCCTCCGCCGAAAGCCCCGGGGAGACCTTTGCGCGATACGAGAGATGGAAATCAAGCTGGGTGACGAACGGCGTACGTCCGGCCGACCCGCGCGGAAGAATAAACGCCGTGTCTTGACCATCCGCGGATCCCCCAAGAGGCGTCACCGGCTGTCCCGAAATACCCACGAATCCCAGACCCGGCGTCAGCATGTGCCGTCCGTGCACAAACTGGTAGTAACCGTCCAGATGAATAATGTGAGGACGGTCGTTGGGCAGAGGCCCGTATTGATTCTGCATCAATTCAACGACATCGAATTGCATAGAGCTGTTCGGATTGAGCTGACCATAATCCCCCGCGTACAGCCCGGTGTAGTTGCCCATGGTGCGCGAATATGTGTAGGAGCCGGCAAAGAACCAGTTCTTTGCCAGTCGCTTGCTCACAGTTAGCTGAATCGCCTTGTAGGTCCTTTCCGGATTGGGCATCTGCGCAGCGTTCGCCAACGCGCGGGCCTTGGTTGCGGCCGCCTGGTTTGCAGGACTCGGGTCCGCCTTCGCTGCAGCCTCTGCCGCCACGGCATTCTGCTCCAACGCCGCCTGCGTGCTGCTGCTGGCTGAGCTGGGATTGGTGAGAATGCTCGGCCCCTGCCCGCTGCTGTTGAGATCCCCGCCGGTGTCTTCGATGGTTCGCCCAAGCCAGCGATAGATCAACGCGCTGCCAACCACCAGATCCTGCAGAAGCTGATACTGTGCACCGAGGACGACCTCGTTGTTGTAGGCGCCCTTGATGTTGGGCGTGACGTAGAGCCTATCCCCGGTTACCGCAAATGCATTGCCTGACGTCGGCGTGCAGGTGGACCAAGCCTGAGGTGAGGCGCAATTGGAATAGCCAGTCACCACAGCCCCTTGGCCGCCGAAAGCCCGGTCTGCGAGATCCATGGGAATGGATTCGTAGTAGCGCCCAAAGTGCGCGTAGATCTTCGACCGCCCCTCTTTGGTCGGGTCGTAGACGACGCCAATTCGAGGCGCCAGCGAATCGCTGATCGAAAGTGCCGTATTGCCTTGATAGTCCGTCAGTCGTTGCGCCTCCCAGCGCAGGCCAAGGTTGATCGTCAAGTTCGGCAGGGGCAGGTAGGTTTCTTGTATGAAGGCCCCCTGATTGAGAGCGGAGGTCTGTGCACGAATCGAGTCCTGATAGTAACGGCCTCCAGCTCCCAGCTCGCCAGGATCGTGGTTGAAGGTGGAATCGTTGTAGGGAAGCCGGTACAGTGTATAGACGTAGGGCCCGTCTGGGTACACGAAGACAGAACCACGCGCGCCGTTGGTGCCCGAATTCCAAACCTTGCTATCGAATTGATTCAGCTCGTAGTCGAGGCCGACCTTCAGCTCGTGCAAACCAAAACCACTGAAGACGTGGGTGCTCTTGATTTGGCCGGCCCAGCGATTGGCCGACATCTCGCGCATGGAGCCGTAACCGCCCGACTGGTAGCCCTGCACCGGACACGGGTCAAATCCGCTGGTTTGATCTTGCTGGCAATACGGCGCCGCGATCGGATCAAATTGCCCCAACGACGGATTGTTGCTCCAGGTGATATCGCTCGTGCTCTCCCTGTCGCCATACGGCGACCGGCGAGAATAGCCCTCGTTGTGAAGGCCGAGCGACGCATCGATGCGCCAGTGTCGATCGAATAGTGCCGACTGCCAGTGCGCGATGACGTCATTGCGACTCGTGATCTCGTGACTCATCCCGGCCATAACGTCCATGTTCGCCCCTCGCATGAACTCCTCATCCTTCCGGGTTCCGAGCAGGCTGACGTTCAATGTGTGCTCGGGTGCAATCCGCCAGGTGACCTTGCCGGCGTAGTTGTGGGTGGTGGACTCCTGCGGAATCAGTCGCGTGAAGAGCGGCTGCACGACGGGCGAGCCATCGGAATTGGTGTCGAATTGACCGTCCCCGTTGCTGTCGACGAATCGGTCGGTGTACTGCACGAAGTGACTGCGGCTGATCTCCGGTGCGTAGCCCGCCCAGATGAACAGCTTGTTCTTGATAATGGGACCGCCCACCTCGGCGCCAATTTGGGTTGTGTAGTCGGGCTGCGTATTGCCGGTAAGGACGGTGGCTCGATTCAGGATTCGCTGTGGACTGCCAGACATCGCCCCCGGCTCGACCCAGGTGAAGGCGCTCCCCTTCCATTCATTGGTCCCGGATTTCAGGGCCATGTTGACCACACCCCCCAGAGCCCGCCCGTACTCGGCGCCGTAGCCCGAGCTGACAACTTCGACCTCTTCCAGAAACGCGGACTTCAGGTTTGTACCGAGCAACCCGTTGCGAATCGCCGTGATGTTGAGCCCCTCAAGGTAGTACGAGTTGTCCGCGCCGGTTCCGCCCGCGAGCGATAGCCCGACCGGATTGTTGATGGCGCCGGGCGGCCCAAGCTCCTCAACATAGCCACCAGGGGTTTTCGAGATCAGAGACTGAACGTCGTCGCCGCGGTTGGGAATGTTGTCGATGAAGTCCGATCGGAATGTGGTGCCGATGCGGGAGGATCCCACGTCGATGGCTGGCGAGGCGTAAGGCGCGGCGACGGTCTGGGTCTCCGACGGAGTCGCAGGCAATCGGATGTTTACCCTCACAGTCTTGTCGACGCCGACGGTGGCTTTGCGCTCGGCCAGCACCTCGTTGCGGTAGAAGCGGATTGTGTACTGACCGATGGGCAGACTGAGAAATTGATAGCTGCCTTTGACATCCGTAAAGGTTGCCACGTCACCTTCCGGACCACTGGCGATGACGGTCGCTCCCTGCACCGCTTGGCCGCTGTCGATGTCGCGAACTTGGCCCAAGATTGCGCCCTCCACGGACGCAGCCGCCGCAGCAGGCTTGTCTGCCAAGAGAACGAAGATTGTCAGCAAAGCACCAATGCACGACGCCAAGCGCGGGGCGGCCCGGCCGCCGCGTCCGAGCCGGAAGAGCGAGCCTTCGATCTCGGCACACGGGTTCCCTACCAAGCCGTCCGTTTTTGTCATTCCGATAGTTCCTTTGGCGCGACGCCGAGATGGAAGAGCGATCTCGACGGAACCCGGCGTCACCTTTAGGGAATTTAAGAACAGGATCGCTTGCCGCGCAATAGCCGGCCGCGCCACGACGACTTGAGCTTCGCGTCTTGCGCTTAGTCGAGGACGGTGTCGCCCATCAGGTACCGATCGATGCCAATCGCAGCGGTACGTCCCTCGGCAATGGCCCAGACGACCAACGATTGTCCGCGAGCCATGTCGCCCGCCGCAAAGACGCCGGGAACGCTGGTCTGCTTGCTCTCGTCGGTAACAACGTTGCCGCGGCCGTCGAGCTTGACCCCGAGGTCGGCCAGCAATCCGCCCTTCTCGGGCCCCAAGAAGCCCATCGCCAACAGGACCAGGTCCGCCGGCAATTCGTGCGCCGTGCCCGGCACCTCCTCGACCTTGGGCGGGCCGCTCGGCTGCGGGGCGAAGCGCACCTCGACCACCTCAATGCCCTTCACGTGGCCACTGTCGTCGCCCAGCATGCGCTTGGTCTGGACGCAGAACTGGCGCGGGTCCCGTCCGAAAATGGCGGCCGCCTCTTCCTGACCGTAGTCGATGCGAAAAATCTTGGGCCACTGCGGCCAGGGATTGTCGTCGGCGCGGCCATCGGGCGGACGGGACAAAAGCTCAAGCTGCACGATCGACTTGCAACCGTGGCGCAGCGACGTGCCCACGCAGTCGGTGCCGGTGTCGCCGCCACCAATCACGATCACATGCTTGTCTTTGGCGGAAATCAACCCGGCTTCCGACTTGGCGCCGTCGAGCAAGTGCTTGGTGTTCGCGGTCAGGAATTCCATCGCGAAGTGAACCCCCGCAAGCTTGCGACCTTCCACCGGCAAATCCCGCGGCACCGTCGAACCGCCGCATAGGGCGATGGCGTCGAAGTCCTTGCGCAGCCTCTCCGTCGGGAAAGTCTTGCCGGCCTCGGTGTTGGTCTGGAACTTTACGCCCTCATCGACGAGCAGCTTCACCCGGCGGTCCACGATGCCCTTGTCGAGCTTCATGGCCGGAATGCCGTACATGAGCAAGCCGCCAATGCGATCCGCGCGCTCGAACACAGTCACCTCGTGTCCCGCGCTGTTGAGCTCAGCCGCGCAAGCGAGTCCCGCGGGTCCCGAGCCCACCACCGCAACCCGCTTGCCGGTGCGGAAGCTTGGTGGATTTGCGACCACCCAGCCTTCCGCGAAGGCTCGGTCCGCGATGGCGGCCTCGTTGACCTTGATGGTGACCGGCGGGGCGTGGATGCCGAGCACGCACGAGCCTTCGCACGGTGCCGGGCACACCCGCCCGGTAACCTCGGGAAAGTTGTTGGTCCGGTGCAATCGCTCGCTGGCCTCGCGCCAGCGCCCGCGATAGATGAGGTCGTTCCACTCGGGAATCAGGTTGTGCAGGGGACAACCGCTGGTGAGCCCATCCAAGATCTTGCCCAGGTGGCAGAAGGGAACCCCGCAATCCATGCAGCGCGCGCCCTGTTCGCGCATGGTGGCTTCGGGAAGGTGCTTGTGGAATTCGGCGAAGTCGGCCACCCGCTCACGCGGCGGCCGGTCTTGCGGCGTGGTTCGTTGGAACTCCAAAAATCCGGTAGGTTGGCCCATGGTCTACTTTCCGTGAATCCGTGCTGCGTCTTTCGAGTTGAGCTCGAACGCGGCCATCTCGGCCTCTTCGCGCGACATTCCGCTGGCAAGCATCTTGTTCTGCGCCTCCAGCACGCGGCGGTAGTCGTGCGGAATCACGCGCACGAACAGGGGCCGAAACAGCGACCAGCTCACGAGCACGTTGTGCGCCCGCCGGCTGCCGGTCAACTCTCGGTGCCGGCGCAACATGGTCAAGACCACTTCGATCTCACCCGCATCGTCGAGCGGGCCGGTGGCGACCATTTCGGTGTTGCAGTTGCGGCGCATCTCGCGGTTCTCGTCGAGGACGTAGGCGATGCCGCCCGACATGCCGGCGGCGAAGTTGCGGCCGGTCGGCCCCAAGATGATGACCCGGCCACCGGTCATGTACTCGCAGCCGTGGTCGCCCACGCCTTCCACGACCGCGTTGGCGCCGCTGTTGCGCACACAGAAACGTTCGCCGGCTAGGCCCCGAATATAGGCTTCTCCACTGGTCGCGCCATAGAGCGCGACGTTGCCAGCGATGACGTTTTGCTCGACCACGAAGGTCGCCTCGCTGGGCGGCATCAGGACCAACCTTCCGCCCGACAAGCCCTTGCCGACGTAGTCGTTGGCGTCACCCTCCAACGTAAAAGTCACGCCCTTCGGGACGAAGGCCATGAAGCTTTGTCCAGCCGAGCCCTTGAAGTGGACGTTGATGGTGTCTTCCGGCAGGCCGTCCGCGCCGTAGCGCCTGGTGATCTCGCTGCCAAGCCGCGTGCCGACGGTGCGGTTCACATTGTGAATCGGCAGCACCGCTCGCACCTTGCGCTTGTGGTCGAGAGCGGGCCGGCACATCGGAATCAGCTTGGTGTCGTCGATCTCGTCCTCGATGCCGTGCTTCTGCAAGATGGAGCAGTGCCGCCCGACGCTGTCAGAGATTTCAGGCCGGTAAAGCACAGCACCCAGGTCGACGCCCTTGGCCTTCCAGTGATCGACCGCCTTGCGCATCTCCAAGCATTCGCTGTGGCCGACTGCTTCGGCCAGGGTTCGAAAACCAAGCTGCGCAAGTAGCTCGCGCACCTCCTTGGCCACGAACCGCATGAAGTTGACCACGTGCTCGGGCTTGCCGACGAAGCGATGCCGAAGCTCCGGGTCCTGCGTCGCGATGCCCGCCGGGCAGGTGTTGAGGTGACAAACGCGCATCATGATGCAGCCCACGGCCACCAGCGGCGCCGACGCGAAGCCGAATTCCTCGGCGCCCAGCAATGCTGCCACTATGACATCGCGGCCGGTCTTGAGCTGCCCATCGGTTTCCACCGCCACGCGACTGCGCAGGTCGTTGAGCAGAAGCACCTGGTGGGTTTCCGCCAGGCCCAGCTCCCACGGGCCGCCCGCGTGCTTGATGCTGGTGAGCGGAGATGCGCCGGTGCCGCCATCGTGGCCGCTGATCAGAATGACGTCCGCCTTGGCCTTTGCCACACCGGCCGCCACGGTGCCGACGCCCACTTCCGAGACCAGCTTCACGCTGATGCGCGCCCGATCGTTTGCGCACTTGAGGTCGTGAATGAGCTGCGCGAGATCCTCGATAGAGTAGATGTCGTGGTGGGGCGGCGGCGAAATCAGCCCGACGCCGGGCGTGCTGTGGCGGACTTTGGCGATCCAGGGATAGACCTTCTTGCCGGGAAGCTGTCCGCCCTCGCCCGGCTTCGCCCCCTGGGCCATCTTGATTTGAATCTCCGAGGCGTTGGTCAGGTAGTCGCTGGTCACGCCGAAGCGGCCGGAGGCGACCTGCTTGATCGCGCTGCGCTTGGAGTCGCCGTTGGGCATGGGCCGGAAGCGCTCCGGATCCTCGCCGCCCTCGCCGGTGTTGCTGCGCCCGCCCAGGCGGTTCATCGCGATGGCCAGGGTCTCGTGCGCTTCCTTGCTGATGGATCCGTACGACATGGCGCCGGTCTTGAAGCGCTTGACGATCTCTTCCACCGGCTCGACCTCGTCGATGGAAATCGGCTTGCGCGGGGATCGCAACGCCATCAGACCGCGCAGGGTGGCGAGGTTCTTCGACTGATCGTCGATCAAGGTCGAGAACTGCTTGAACGTGTGGTAGTCCCCGGTGCGCACTGCCTGCTGTAGCTTCGCGATGGCTTCCGGGCTGAACAGGTGGTTCTCGCCGTCGCTGCGATAGCGGTATTCGCCGCCCGGATCGAGGCCGGGCCTGGTCATGGCACGGCTCGGGTAGCCCCTGCGGTGGCGGCGGCGGGCTTCCTCAGCGATCACGTCGAGGCCGACGCCGCCCACCCGAGATGCGGTTCCGGTGAAGTAGCGTTCGACCACGTCGGCGCGAAGGCCGATGGCCTCGAAAACCTGGGCGCCGTGGTAGCTCTGCACGGTCGAGATCCCCATCTTGGAGATGACCTTGACCACGCCCTTCACCACCGCGCTGATGTAGTTCTTGCGCGCCTTCTCGGGCTTCGCTTTGACGACGCCCTGACGAACCAGATCGTCGACAGTTTCCAGCGCCAAGTACGGATCGACTGCGCTTGCACCGAAGCCGATGAGCAGGCAAAAGTCGTGCACCTCGCGCGGCTCGCCGCTTTCGACCACCAGGCAGGTCTGCGTGCGCGTCGCCTCGCGCAGCAGATGGTGGTGCACGGCCGCGCACGCCAGCAGCGACGGAATCGGAGCCATCTCGTGGTTGTGGTCGCGGTCAGACAGGATAATCGCCGCGCACCCGTCTCGCACTGCCTGCGACGCCTTCTCGCAAAGCTGGTCGAGCGCCTGGGTAAGCGCAGCCTCGCCACCCGCGGCCCGGAACAGCGTCGGCAACGTGCACGAACGGAAGCCGCGCGACTTCGCCGACCCGTCGAGCGCGCGCAGCTGCTCGCTTTCGGCGTTGAAGAGCACCGGGCTCTGCAGGTCGATCTGGTGCGCGGACTCCGGCTGCGGGTCGAACAGGTTCCGCTCGGGACCGATGGTGGTTCCCGCGGCCATAATCAGCTCTTCGCGAATCGCATCCACCGGCGGGTTGGTCACTTGTGCGAAGAGCTGCTTGAAGTAGCTGAACAGTCCTTGTGGGCGGCTCGACAAGACGGCCAGCGGCGTGTCGGTTCCCATCGAACCGATGCCCTCGCCACCGATCTCTGCCATCGGCATGATCAGACGAATATCCTCGGTGGTGTATCCGAACGTGCGCTGGGCGGTCTCCAGGGCCGGCTGGTCCATCGGCGCCTTGGATTCGCCGGGCGGAAGCTCGAACAGGAAGACCCGCTGCTCGTCAAGCCACTTCCCGTAGGGCTTTCCGGTGGCAATCTTCTCCTTGATTTCCTCGTCGGCGATGATGCGCTTTTCCGAGGTGTCGACCAAGAACATGCGGCCGGGCTGGATGCGCCCTTTGTAGGCAACCTCCGACGGGGGTATGTCGAGCACGCCGGTTTCCGACGCCATGACCACCATGCCGCCCTTGGTGACGGTGTAGCGAAGGGGGCGCAGGCCGTTGCGGTCGAGCACGCAACCGATTTGCACGCCGTCGGAGAACGCGACCGCGGCCGGGCCGTCCCAGGGCTCCATCAGACACGCGTGATACTCGTAGAAGGCGCGCTTCTCCGGGCTCATGGACTTGTGCTTGTGCCACGGCTCCGGGATCATCATCATCATCGCGTGGGGCAAGGATCGTCCGCCCACCACCAGCGTCTCAAGCACGTTGTCGAACATGGCCGAGTCGCTGCCGCTCTGATCGACCACCGGATGCAAGTGCTTGATGTCGTCGCCGAACAGCGGCGACGCGAGCATGCTTTCGCGCGCGCCCATCCAGTTCACGTTGCCGCGCAGGGTGTTGATTTCCCCGTTGTGCGCAATCATTCGGTAAGGATGTGCGCGCGACCAGCTTGGAAAGGTGTTGGTGGAAAAGCGCGAGTGCACGAGCGCCAGCGCCGACACCACCGACAGCTCGGACAGGTCGGGGAAGAACGAATCGAGCTGCTCGGCGGTAAGCATGCCCTTGTACACCAGCGTGCGCGCCGACAAGCTGACCACGTAGAAGAGGTCGCGCTCGGGGATGTCGCTCTTACGCACTTGCTTTTCCGCCAGGCGGCGAACCAAGCACAACTTGCGCTCGAACCCAGCCACGTCCACCACGCCTTCGCCGCGCGCGACGAAGACCTGGCGGATTTGCGGTCGCGAAGCCACCGCGCTCTTGCCAAGCCCGATGGGATTCACCGGTACGTCGCGCCAGCCCAGGACCTTCTGTCCCAGCTCAACCACGGCGCGCTCGAGAATCTCCTCACAGCGGGCGGCGTCGTCGCTGTCCTGCGGCAGGAACACCATTCCCACCCCGTACTCCTCCGGCGCTGGCAGCAAGATCCCAAGCGCGGACGTCACGTTCCGCAGAAAGGCGTCGGGAATCTGCAGCATGATTCCAGCCCCATCCCCGGTGTTTTCCTCACATCCGCACGCGCCACGGTGAGCCAGGTTCTCCAATACCTGGACGCCGGCCCGAACGATCTGGTTTGACTTACGCCCTTCGACGTCAACCACGAGACCGACACCGCATGCGTCGTGCTCGTATCGAGGATCGTACAGCCCCTGTGGTCCGCGATTTAATTGGGTTTTGTTCCGACCGCGCTGGTCATCGCTGCTGTTCATTGTCTTTGGTCGCTCTTTCGTTACGATGGGATCCTCTCAGTATATGGGGAAAAGCTAGCGTTCGCACCCGCGCTTATCAATTGCCCAGAAATCCGCTCGGAAGAGTTTTCCCACCAGAAATAAACTAGAAACAGTTGCGCTATATTTGACCAATCACGCTCGCAAAGACGAAACATTACGGGCGCCGCGAATGCCCAAATAGCTGTTGTTTCTGTGGTTGCTAGGTTATGTTTCGGACAAGATGCGAGCACTGGTCGTCACGTCAAAACCGCAATTGGGTGCCTCCGAGCCCGACTCGCCTGCTGCAGCACTGCGAGATCTCGGCTGTGAAGTCGTGGCAGTGGGCTATGACCTCGACGAGCTACCCGACGACATCGAGCACGTCCGTCCCTCCGTCGTGGTGGTCGACGCAGGACCACACCTCGAGGTCGGCCGCGCGGTCGTCAAGCGCGCCAAACAGCTCCCGACGCTGGCCGACATCCCCATTCTCCTGTCTATCGAAGTTTCCCGCCTAGCTGGGCTCGACCCCGAGCTGGGCATGGACGACTTCATCCTTTCGCCCATCGTCGGGCCCGAGCTTTACGCTCGGGTGCGCCAGCTCGACTGGCGGCTTTCGTCTTTCTCGGCCGCAGGGCGCATCAAGCTGGGCGACTTGGTGATCGACACCGTGGCAGTCGAGGCAACCTTCCGCGGGCGCGTCCTCAAGCTACCGCGCCAGGAGTTCCAGCTACTCAAGTTTCTGGCCGCCGGCGCAGGTCGGGTCTTCACGCGCGAGCAACTTCTGTCGCGGGTCTGGGGCTACCGATACACGGGCAACACACGCACCGTGGACATCCACGTGCGCCGCCTGCGCTCCAAGCTTGCCAGCGGCGCGGACATGATCGAGACCGTCCGCCACGTTGGCTACAAGATGAAGTCGCCGGTCGCGGTCTAGGCACATCGCGTGCGAAAAGTCAGCAAAGGCAAGGGAATTCGCGTCGCGTTTCAGGGCGAGCGAGGGGCCTTCTCGGAAGAGGCGGCCCGCCGCATCCTGGGCGAAAAGATCGAGCCTTGCCCGAGGCGCGAGTTCGATCAGATGTTCGAAGCGGTGATCCGCGACGAAGCCGATTGCGCGATGGTGCCCATGGAAAACACCCTCGCGGGTTCGGTGATCAAGAACTACGACTTGGTCGCAGACAACGACCTGGAGGTCATCGGCGAGGTGGTTCTGCGCGTGGCTCACCATCTGATCGCTGCCAAGGGTGTCAAGATTGCCGATTTGCGGCGAGTGTATTCGCACCCGGTCGCACTCGCCCAATGCGAAGACTACCTGCGCAGAATGCGGGTCGAGGTGCCGACGCTTGAGGTGCTACCGGCCTATGACACCGCCGGCGCGGTCAAGCTGGTGGTGGAAAACGGCCGCCGCGACGAAGCGGCTATCGCCAGCCGCATCGCTGCCGCGATCTACCGTGCACAGATTCTGGCGGAGGGCATCGAGAGCAACCCGCAGAATTTCACGCGTTTCTTCGTCATGGCGCGCCCGGATCGGCGCAAGAGCATTCCACTCAAGCTCCGAGGCAAGGGCCTGAAGACCAGCATCGTGTTCCGCACCACCAACAAGCCGGGCGCCCTCTTCCACGCCTTGGAAGCCTTCGCAAAGGGCAAGATCGACCTCACCAAAATCGAATCTCGGCCCATCGTCGGGCGGCCTTGGGAATACTCGTTCTATCTGGATTTCGTGGGCGACCGCAATTCCCCGGCGGCGCGCAGGGCGCTGGCCGCCTTGACCCACGTCGCCGAAAGCCTGCGCATCTTCGGGACCTATCCGCGCGCGGAATAGCGGCAGGCCTTGATTTTCGGATTGGCTGTGAAAAACCATAGCGACCTATGCTGACAATTGATCTACGGGGAAAGCGCGCGCTGGTGGCCGGTGTCTCCGACGACAATGGCTACGGCTTCGCCATCGCCAAGGCCCTGGCCGAAGCGGGCGCGACGGTGTGCCTTGGAACTTGGCCGCCCACACTGGGCATCTTCCAGACCATGCTGGACCGGGGAAAGCTGGACGCTTCCCTCGCATTCGCAGCAGGCGGCAAGCTTGCCTTCGAACGCATTTACCCGCTCGACGCGGATTTCGACGTGCCCGAGGACATGCCCGACGAGGTTCGCACCAGCAAGCGCTATCGCGATCATGGCGACGTGAGCATCCAAGGTTTGGCCGACAAGCTCGGCGCCGACTTCGGCCCGCAATGCCTTGACGTGGTCATCCACAGCTTGGCCAACGCCCCCGAGGTGAGAAAGCCCCTGCTCGAAACCAGTCGTAAGGGCTACCTGGCGGCAGTCGGTACCAGCGCGTTTTCCTTCGCCTCGATGATCCGCCGGCTTGGACCGCTTTGCCGGCTGAGCGGCTCGTTCCTTGCCCTGTCCTATCTCGCAGCAGAACGTGTCATTCCAGGCTACGGCGGTGGCATGTCAGCGGCCAAAGCAGCCCTTGAGAGCGACATGCGAACCCTGGCGTTCGAGGCTGGACGCAAGTGGTCACTTCGCGTCAACGCCATCTCGGCTGGCCCTCTAGCCTCACGCGCGGCCACGGCCATAGGCGACATCCAGAAGATGATCCAATACTATCAAAAGGTTAGCCCACTGGCCGAAACGCTGCAAGCCGCCGAGGTGGCGACCGCCGCCGCCTTTCTGGCAAGCCCGCTCGCCAGCGGAATCACCGGAACGACGCTGTACGTTGACAAGGGCTACCACGCCATGGGCGCGTTTGGGGCTTGACTCCCCACATGTCGGAAGCTGTGAGAGGAGATCCCCAAATTCAACATAAGGCGTATAGTGTGCGCAGGAGTCGCCTGTGCGCAAGCAGCAGAGCCTACCCGGGATCCTGGCCGCCGCCTTGGCGGTGGTTTCCCTTGCGGCGCGGCCGGCCCTAGCAGGCACGGATCGGGTGGGCGAAGCGCCCGGCGATCGGATGATCGCCCTCAACGGGCGAGCGCTGGCAGGAATTCAGAGCCAGCACTTTCAGGCTGCAAAGTATTGGCTCGAAGAGGCATTGGTCATCAGCGAGACCGCAGGTCTCGATCGTGACCCGCTGACCGCTCGAACCTACGTGCACCTTGCCGCCGTCGCGCTCGTGGGGCTACACGATCGTGAGGCAGCGCTGCACTACTTCGACCTCGCGCTCAAGATCAATCCCAACGTTGCCATCACCCCGGGGCTGAATCTGCAGGGGCTAAGGTCCGCCTACCTTCAGGCTCGGCAGCAAGCCGGCCTGCCGCCGAGCCCGGACCCAACGGCCCCCAATCTGGATCCCTTCACGACGGGCGCGGGCAGCTCTGCGTTCGACCCATCTGCGGGTGATAGCTCGCCCGTCGCGTCCGACAGCGACTCGGCAGAAACCGACAACCCGGCGTCAGAGGAACCACCCCCGCCGCCAGTGCGCGAAGCTTATGCCGCTGCGCTGCTCAAAGAGCCCGACCTGCCCGCCCAAGCTCCAGCCCCGATCTACTGCGCGCTGCCGATCGATGTCCCGCGCGGCCAGGACCTGGTGGTTCGCTGCCTCGCGCGCGCGCACCATTCGAATGCCACCTTTCATCATCGGCCAGGGAACGCAGCCACACCATTTGTCGACCTGCCCATGGATCGAAGCCCCAAGGGTTGGTTGGTTGCCGTGGTGCCGGGCGATCGCGTGGTCGGAAAATCGCTCTCATATTACGTAACCGCGCAGACTCAAGGCAACGAGCGGCCGATCTTCTTCGGCTACCCAGAATCGCCGCGTTCGCTCATCATCCGGGCCGAAGCCGCCGACTGGCATGGCGAGCCGGACGCCACCGGTGCGCTCATAAGTGAGCAGCCGTACGGCTCTCGCCCGCATCACCGTCGCGCCGCGGGCTCGCTGTGGTTCGGGCTCGGGCTCGGGTCGGGCGTCGCCTACCACGGACGAGAGCCGGTAGACAGCAACGCCAAGCTCCGGGGTGGTTCCACCACAGTACTGGTGCAAGAGGGATTTTCGCCGGTCAGCGTGGGTCAATTGGAGCCCGAGATCGGCTATCAGGCCACTCGACGCCTGTCGCTTTCTCTGATGGCGCGGTATCAAG
>CAZBIU010000019.1:0-35380 GCA_964491625.1 uncultured Myxococcales bacterium | reverse complement strand
TGTCAAGGTCGTCCAACTCAAGGAGACCTCGAAGGGGCTACAGCTGGTCAACTTCGGCTTTGAACCGTTGCCCTCGCAGACCATCGTCGACGGCGCCATCATGAATCAGGGCGCGGTGGTGGAGGCGATTCGCACCTTGCGGGACACGCTCGGTATCAAGGGCAAGGAAGTCGCCGCCGCGATTTCGGGGCACTCGGTCATCATCAAGAAGATCAAGGTTCCGCCCATGACGCCCGAGGAGCTGGAAGAACAGATTCCTTGGGAGGCCGAGCACCACATTCCGTTCTCGAAGGACGACGTGGAAATCGACCACCAGTTGGTCAGCAGCGATTCCGGGGGCGGGCAAATGGAGCTTCTGCTCGTCGCCGCCAAGAAAGAGGTGGTGGCCGACTACAGCATGGTGATCCGCGAAGCGAAGCTCATTCCCGTCGTGATGGACGTGGCCGCCTTCACCATTCAGAACGCCTTCGAGGCCAACTACCCCGTGGTACCCGAGGAGGCGGTCGCCGTCATCAACGTCGGCGCCACGCTGTCCAACATCAACATCATCGCCGGCGGCACCAGCGCGTTCACCCGCGATGTCACCGTGGGCGGTAACGCCTTCACCGAAGAAATCCAGAAGCGCCTGAACGTCAGCGAGGAAGAAGCCGAGGCCTGGAAGATCGGATCCGCAGGCGAAGGCGTCAGCGAAGTGGTCCCGCAAGAAGTCGAGGCGGTGATTGCATCGGTTGCCGACGGGGTGGCCGGCAAGTTCCAGCGCTCGCTTGATTTCTATTTGGCGTCGGCGAGCGACGCGACCATCACCAAGATCTACTTGTGCGGCGGCTCGGCCAAGGTGCCGGCGCTGCAGAAGGCGCTTGAGGCGAAGTCGCGCACGCAGGTCGAGGTCATGGACCCGTTCCGCAAGGTGACGGTGGACGAAAACAAGTTCGACGTCAGCTTCGTATCCCAGCACGCCGCCGAGGCCGCCGTCGCCGTCGGGCTTGCGCTACGACGACCGGGAGACAAGCAGTGATTCGCATAAACCTACTTCCGACCCGGAAAGCGAAGCGCCAGGGCGCCGGCCAGCGCCAATTCCTGCTCATGGGCCTGGCCATTCTGGGCGCGGTCGGGCTGGTCATCGTCTTCCATCTGAACGCCACCAACGAGCTGGAAAACATTCAGCGCGACAATACGATTCTGCAGGCCGACGTCGCCAAGCTGAAGCAAGAGCTGGGCGACTACGACAAGGTCCGCGGACAGCGAGAAGAATTGCTCAAACAGCGCAAGACCATTCAGTCGCTGGAGGCCGGGCGCACCGGGCCGGTCTACCTGTTGCGCGAGCTATCGGAAATTCTGAGCCCAGGCAAGGGCCCAACCTTCGACCGCGTGACCTACGAGGAAACCCTGCGCCGCGACCCCAACGCCGGATTCTCGAACTGGGAACCCAAGCGTGCGTGGCTCGAGTCTTACACCGAGGAGAAGCAGCGGGTGAAGGTTCGGGGATCGGCCAAGTCCAACGAGGACGTGGCCGAATTCCTCAAGCGCCTCAACTCGTCCGTGTTCTTCAAAGATGTGAACCTGGACGCCACTGCACAAGCGGCGAAGGGCCCGATCAAATTCGTCAACTTCGGTCTTTCAGCGACGGTGATTTACTAAATGAACGACATCTTGCAAAAGCTGCTTCGCCTGAAGACGCCGATCAAGATCGCGATCACTGCGGGTCTGATCCTGGCCATCGTCGGCGGGTACGCGGGGCTTTTCTATCTCGACCTGCAAGACCGGATCAAAGGCGCACACAGCCGCCAAGACCAGCTGCGAGCCGAGAAGGACAACTACCTCAAGCGGCAGCGCGAGTACCAGGCGTACCGAACCGAGCTGACCCAACTTCAGCAAGAGCAGCGTGAGCTGCTCAAAGCCCTACCGAAGAAGGCAGAGATCCCGA
This sequence comes from uncultured Myxococcales bacterium, assembly GCA_964491625.1. Taxonomy (GTDB): domain Bacteria; phylum Myxococcota_A; class Polyangia; order Fen-1088; family Fen-1088; genus Fen-1118. The sequence continues at coordinate 33,456 of CAZBIU010000019.1, read as the reverse complement.
CCTTCCTTTCCAACATTCAGGAACAGGCCGAGCTCGCGGGCCTCGAGATCGTGTCGCTGACCATCGAGGCCGAGAATCCGCAAGAGCTCTACATTCGTATTCCGGTGCGTATCGAGGTGCGTGGCACGTATCACGCGACCACCAAGTTCTTCAAGAACCTAAGCGAGCTTCCCCGCATCGTGAACGTCGAAAACCTCTCGCTCTCCGTCGAGAGGTCCGATCCGGGAATATCTCCGCGCTTGCGCGCAAGATTTGTGGCGGCGACCTTTCGCTACCGCGACGACCAGGGTTCGGGGGGATGAGCATGAAGAAAAGCCACGCGTGTCTCTCCCTAGCGTTGGGCAGCCTCCTCGGGCTGACCCATGCGTTGGCCGCCGAGCCAGGCAAGCCTGACAAGCCAGGCAACGCCACAAAGCCGGCTGCCCCACCCGCGGCAGTTGCCGGCAAGCCAAGCCAACCCGCGCCCGCCGCAAACGCCGCGGAAGTCCTCGCGCAGCGGCTGACAGTGCTTCGCCGCAAGGTCCTGCGTGAAGAGGACTTTGCCGAAAATGACGATTCGAACCGCGACCCGTTCCGTTCCTATCTGGACACCTGGATCGAGCGCGGTCCCAAGGTGACCATGGCCACGGTCTCCGCCCTGTGTGCCAAGTATTCGCTTGAGGAGCTGATTCTCATTGCCGTGATCAGCGGCGATGCCAACCCGCGCGCCATGTTCAGAGATCCGACCGGGCTCGGACAAGTCGTCAAGCGGGGCGACTATCTCTCGAAATCCGCCGCGCGCGTAACCAAGATTCTTTCCGATCGCGTGGTGCTCGAAATGTCCGAGATCACGCCGGGCGGAACCACCAAGGCGCTCGAGCGAGCCATCCTTGTCAATCCGGAAGGAAGCGATCAATGACCTGTGTGAAAGAGCGATCCAAGTTCCTCGCTTTTGTGCTTGGCGCTGCCGGCCTGCTGGCTTGGTCTATTCCTGCACGCGCCGAGACGGTGCAAATCCGCAACATCAAGGTGTCTGAGGTGGCGGGTGCTACCGCGGTTGTCATCGCCGCGTCGGCGCGGCCCACCTTCACGACCTGGAAGCTCGATCAGCCCGCGCGTGTGGTGGTCGAGGTGAGCGGTGCACGGTTGGGCAACGTCGACGTGCCGCTCGACGCTGGAACCTACGCGGTGGGCCTGGTGTCGGCCAGCGTGACCGAGGACGAAAGCGCCGGCCCGCGCACTCGCATCGTGCTTACCTTGCGTCAGGCCTCCGACTATCGCGTGGACGCGAAGGGCAGCGACATCACCCTGCGCGTGATGCCGCGCGTACGACCACCGGTTGCAAGCGCGAAGGTCGACAGCGCCGCCGCTGCCCGCAGCGAGGCCGCGGCCAAGGCGGAGGCATTGGGGCGAGCGAAGGCGGAATCCGAGGCGAAAGCCAACGCACTGGCCAAGGCGGACGCAGAAGAGAAAGCCAAGGCTGAAACGCAAGCCAAGGTCGAAGCGCAGGCGCAAGCCAAAGCCGAAACGCAAGCCAAGGTCGAGGCGCAGGCGCAAGCCAAGGCCGAAACGCAAGCCAAGGTCGAAGCGCAGGCGCAAGCCAAGGCCGAAGCGCAAGCCAAGGTCGAAGCGCAGGCGCAAGTCAAGTCCGAGGCGAGGGCCAAGGTCGAAGCGCAGGCGCAAGCCAAGTCCGAGGCAGCAGCACGCGCACGTGCGCAAGCCGATGCGGAGAATCAGGCGCAGTTGGCGGCGGTAGCCAAGGCCGAGGCCGAGACGCGAGCCCAGGCCCAGGCCGAGGCAGAAACACGCCTAAAGGCCGAGGAACAGCGGCGCCGGGCTGCGCAGGCCGTGGCTGAAGAAAAGTCGCGCTCGGAAGCTCTTGCCAAGAGCGAGGCCGAATTGCTGCGCAGGCAACTTGTGGCCGCACAAAGGGAGGCCGAGCTGGCCCGCGCCACGGCCCAGGCTGCCGTCGAAGAAAATCAGCGTCAGGAGATAGCGCTCGCACGTGCGGACACGAAGGTCAAACAGGCGCAGGCCGAGACCGAGCGCGCCCGCAAGCAGGCCGAGGCCGCCGAGACCGAAGCCAAGCAGGCCAGGCAGCGCGAGAATGACCGCGACAAGGCCGTGAAGGCGGCCATCGCAGAGGTCGAGGCCCGACACAAGGCGCTCGATCGAATGGCCGAGTCGCAGGACGAGCAGCGAAGCAAGCTCACCGCGGCAGAAAGCTTGGTTTCTGAGCGAGAAGGCGCGCTCAGGACGTCGCAGCAGCAGCTTGCAGCCCGAGAAGAGGAATCGCGCCAAGCCCGCTCGCGCAGGGACGGTTTGGCCCGCGACGCCTCCCGGAAGAGCAAGGCCGAGGCGGCGGCAGCTCTAGCCGCGGCCGAGCACCAGCGCAACGAAGCAGCCAAGGCGGCGCGTGCATCCGAACAGGAATTGACTGCGGCGATGACCGCGCGCAAGCAGGAAGAGGCGCGCAAGGACGCCCAGACACAAGCCAGGAAGATGGAAGAAGGCAAGCTCGAAAAGGCCATCGAGCTGCGCAAATCGGAAGAGGTGAGACTCGTCAAGGCCCGCGAGGAGCGGTCGCGCATCGACACCGAGCGAGCGCAGGCAGAGCGCGAGCAAGCCGAGCTTGAGGCGAGCCGAGATTCACTGCAGGCCGAGGTCAAGCGTCTCAGGCAGGCGGCGCTTGGGGCAGCCGCCCAGCCGGCTTCACCACCGATGGTGGCCGCTGGCCCCGCGCGGATCCTCGCGACGGTGAAGCCCGCGGCCCCCATCGTCGCGACGGTGAAGCCCGCGGCCCCCGTCATCGCGACGGTGAAGCCCACGGCCCCCGTCACCCCGCCAGCGCAGCGCGTGGCCTCGGTTGCAGGCCCCGCGAGCCTGCCGTATCCAGCCCCGGGCCAATCGAGGCCAGTGGTTGCGACGGCCAAGCCTCGTTCGATCACCCTGCGGGCGCTAAGCCACGTCCGCAACATCGACTTCGTGGACGAACCCGCGCGCGCTTCCGTGATTATCGAGGTCGACGATAGAACTACCTTCACGGTCGAGCGCCTGGCCGGGCACCGTGTAAGCCTCCGCCTGGATCACAGCGACCTGCCTGACAGCCTGGCCCGCAACTTGGATGCGACCGAATACCTCGGGCCGGTCAAGATCATCAGCTCCTACCGCGACCCCGCAGCTGGCACGACGGTTCGCATCGACGTTGACCTGGCCGAGGATGTGCCCAATCGCGTGCGACTCGACGGCAATCGTATCTACTGGGACTTCCAAAAGGCACAAGCCAAGGCACCCAGCCTGCCGGCGATCGTGGTGCCACCACCGACGGTGTTGTTCGTGCCCGCGCGCAAGGTGGCCGGTTTCTTTGCCAGAGTGACCGACGCCGCTTGGCTGGGCCAGGTGACCCCGCCGCCGTATCTGGTTCCGCCCGGATCCACCCCCGCCAGCGCAGCCGAGGTTCCGGCCGCCGGCGTCGCGCCTCCCATTTCGGGCGCTCCGGCCCCGCCCGCCGCTGGCGGTCGCTACGCGACCCTCGGCAAGAAACGCTACACAGGCCGTCGCATCGACCTCGATTTCAAGGGTGCCGATATTCACAACATTCTCCGTCTGCTCGCAGACGTAGGGCAGGTCAACGTGGTGGTTGCCGACGACGTCAAGGGCGATGTGACTATCAAGATGCGCGACGTGCCCTGGGATCAGGCGCTTGACGTCGTCTTGCGCTCGAAGGGCCTGGGCTCGGTTCGCGAGGGAAACCTACTGCGCGTGGCACCGCTCGCGCTGCTGGAAAAGGAGCTGGAAGCCGAGATCGCGCGACAGAAGCAGATTGCGGAGGTTGTTCCGGTCGAGACCAGGCTCATCGGCGTGTCCTACGCCGAGGCGGGAGACATGATGGAAAGAGCCCGCGATTTGCTGTCGCCGCGCGGGAAGATTTCCCAGGACCACCGGACCAACACCCTGATCATCTCCGACGTCGCCAAGAATCTGCAGCTCATCGAGGATCTGGTGCGCAACCTCGACACGCAGACCTCGCAGGTGACCATCGAAGCGCGCATCATCGAAGCCGATTCAAACTTTGCGCGCCAGATCGGCGTCCAGTGGGGCGGCACCGGCTTCGCCGACTCTTCCCACGGAAATCCCACCGGGCTCGTCTTCCCGTACAATGTCGGCGTCGGCGGTGGCGCCGACGACAGCTCGTCGCCGCTGGGTGGCCTGGTTCCAGGGCCTCGCACGGGAAGCGGCACCACGGGAAGCCCCAACTTCCTGGTCAACATGCCCGTCGCATCCGGCCTCGGCACGGGCGCCGCGATTGGCCTCACCATGGGCTCGGTGGCAGGCGCGTTCAACCTCAACCTGCGCCTGTCGGCGATGGAGAGCACGGGGCAGGTTCGCATCCTGTCTTCGCCGCGCATCACCACCATGGACAACGTCGAGGCCAATATCTCGCAAGGCGTGTCGATCCCGGTGTCGGTGGTCAGCGCCATGGGGGCGCAAACTCAATTCGTAGATGCCAAGCTGACCCTCGCGGTCAAGCCGCACGTGACCAATGAAGGTACCATCGCGCTTGTCATCAACGTCACCCGCAACGAGCCCGACTTCGTGAACACCGGTGCGCGTGGCGATCCGTCGATTCAGAAGAAGGAAGCCAAGACCACCATGCTGGTGCGTGACGGCGACACCGCCGTGATCGGCGGCATCTACACCCGCAACACGGGCATGTCTTTCACCCGGGTGCCATTCTTCTCGGATATTCCCGTACTGGGCTGGTTTTTCCGAAGCAAGAAGGAAAACGACAACCGCTCGGAGTTCCTTGTCTTCATCACGCCAAGAATCGCAAATCGCGCACGGGCGCTGGGCCAATAACCCCTACGACAGGTGCCGCCATGACGAAACGTTGGAATGGGCTAGAGCAAATGCTTCCAAGCGATGCGGATATTCCCGGGTCGACCCGAGCAAGGTGGTTGATGTCGCTGGGGCTGGGCCTGGTTGTCTGCGCCACGGGACTCGGAATTCTCGCGTGCGACGCGTGGAAGGCCAACAGCGCCTTCGACTCTCTGCAGATTGTCCAGGTCCAGAGTATCTCGGGCAGCGGCTCGGGTGCGGGCATGTGCGTGGTCTCGGGAACGGCGGCGGGCACAGCGTCGCCCGTGCAGGGCACCCTGGACGTGTTCCTGCCCGATGGATCGTTTCCCCCCTATCTATTGCCGTTGCTCGTCGCCAACAACCTCGACCCGGTCGGCGGTACCAAGGCGACCGAGATGAACAACATGATCCTGACCCATTTTTCCATTACCTTGTCCGCGCCTGGGATGACCTGGTCCAGTGACTGCCCCGCGAGCTTCGATTCCGAGCAATTCACCATCCCGCTGGCGCCCGGGGGTACCGCGGGATATCCCCTGTACATCATCAAAGGCGTGCATTCTGCGTGCTTGCTCGCCCATCTTGCCCCGGATCCAAGCACCGATCCCGGGCCGCGGTCCATCACGGTTACCGCGCATATCACCGCCAAGGGCACCCACGGTGGCACCACCATCGAGAGCGCAGCGTTCCTCTTCAACGTCGAGGTCTGCACCGGCTGCCTTCAACAAGGCTACAACCAAGCTGACCTGGCCGTCTACGACTACCCCGCCGGCTACCCGGCCTGCAGCTCGCTCACCGGCAGCAACCCGTACCAAGGCGACCAGAGCGGTTGCCTCGCCCCGGGCCAAGACAATCTGATTCTTTGTTGCGGGCTCACCGATGCTTCGGGCAGGCAGCGCGCCATTTGTCCGGCCGTACCAACCGGCACCACATCGACGACTACATCCACCTCGACCAGCACTGCAACCACGCCGTAGACCGGTTTGTCGCGGACCGCGCGTGTCCCTGCGCACTATTGACACGCCCGAAGCTTCACGACTAGAAACCTAGAACGATGTTCCGAGACAGCCTGCAAAAGATGGTGGATCGCCTGGCGGGTGGGGTTGCGGGCATTCTCATGGGCTTCGACGGTATCTCGGTCGAGGCGTACACGAAGCCCGGCGAAGAAGCGATCGACATCCAGACCGTCGGCATGGAGCTGGCTCACGTGGTCGTGCAGATGCGCAAGGCCGCGGAACAGCTCGAAGGCGGGCCTCTACGCGAGATCTCGCTCAGGGCCGACAGGCTGATGGTGTTCGTCTACCTGCTAAGCGGCGAGTACTTTGTAGCCTGCGCGGTCAAGCCGGAGGCCAACTTTGGCAAGGCTCGCTACCTGATGAGACTTCTGGCGCCGCAGATCCAGGCCGAGCTGTGACCGTGATGAGGAACGCAAAGCAGCCGGCTCACCCGGTGATCCTGGTGATCCACGGGCCGAATTTGAATCTGCTCGGCACCCGTGAGCCCAACATCTACGGCAAGGTCACGCTTGCAGAAATTGACCGCGAGCTGGTGGACAAGGGCGAGGCGCTTGGCGTCGCGGTCGAATGTTTCCAGTCGAACCACGAGGGTGCCATCGTCGACAAGATTCAACAAAGCCACGGCTACGCCGCGGGGCTTGTCATCAACGCCGGCGGATTGACCCACACCAGCGTGTCCCTGCGCGACGCTATTTCCGCGATCAAGATTCCGACGGTCGAGGTGCACCTGTCGAACCTCTACGCAAGGGAAGAGTTCCGCCATAGGTCCATGCTGGCGCCGGTTTGCCTGGGACAGATTGCAGGCCTCGGCGCAATCGGCTACCGTCTGGCGCTCGAAGCCCTGGCCCGCCTCGTCCTTGGACGGGATTTGGGGCCGAAGTCTCGTCTGTCTGAATTGTCCGAAGCCAAGTCGCGCCCCGCGACTTCGTCCAAGAAAGGAGCCGCGAAAAAATGAGCAAACCCAAGGCCCCCGCCGCCGCAGCCAAGAAAGCACTTCCACCAAGCCGGGCCAAGGCCGAGTGTGAATGCCAGGCTGTCGACCTCGACAAGCTGCGCGAGATCGCCGAGATCGCCACCGAATTCGACTTGGCGGAGATAGAGCTCGACGCATGTGGCGGCCTGCGCGTGGTGAGGCGCCCCGCGGGTGGGCCGGCTGCCTTTGCACCGCCTTTGCCACCACCGCCGCCGGTACAATTGGTTGTTCCGGCCGAAAAAGCCGCCAAGCCGGCCGAGCCGGGAACGCTTCTGACCTCGCCCTTCGTAGGGACCTTCTACCGCGCCCCGGCGCCCGAAGCCCCGCCCTTCGTCGACGTCGGCCAAACCGTGCGCAAGGGCCAGGTGGTCTGCATCGTCGAGGCCATGAAGCTGATGAACGAGATCGAGTCGGAGCTCGACGGCAAGATCCTGGAAATCCTAGTCAAGAACGGCGAGCACGTGGAATACGGCCAGCCTCTGTTCCGCATCGAGAAGGCGTAACCAGATCCGCGGGAGGCGCGGCGCCGGGCGGAGTCCGTCCCAGGGTGGCCAGGACTTAGCGGCGTCGCGTAGCCCCCAACCAAGTCAAAGACGGGTACACGCGTGTTCAAAAAGGTACTGATTGCCAATCGGGGTGAGATCGCTCTGCGCGTGATTCGCGCCTGCCGGGATCTCGGGTTGCGTTCGGTCGCGGTCCATTCCACCGCCGATGCGGATTCCTTACACGTCCGGTTCGCTGACGAAAAGGTCTGCATCGGGCCGCCCCCCTCGCGGCAGAGCTACAACAACATTCCCGCGCTCATCAGCGCCGCCGAAGTTACCGGCGCCGACGCCATCCACCCCGGTTACGGCTTTTTGGCAGAAAACGCCGAATTCGCCGAGGTGGTGCAGAAGTGCGGCATCCACTGGATCGGCCCGCAGCCCGAGGTGATGCGGACCATGGGCGACAAAGTTTCCGCGCGCAAGACGATGGAAGCGGCGGGGGTTCCCGTGGTGCCGGGCACCGCGATCCTGGAAACCGACCGCCAGGCCGAAGAAGCCTTCGAGCGCATCGGTCCGCCTGTGATCATCAAGGCGACCGGCGGCGGCGGCGGGCGCGGCATGAAGATCGTCGAGGACAAGAGCCGCCTCTTGTCGCAGCTCGCGGCGGCGCGCTCGGAGGCGCAGGCCGGGTTCAACAACCCGAACGTGTACCTGGAACGCTACATCGGCAGGCCCCGCCACATCGAGGTGCAGGTCCTCGGGGACGGACAAAACGCGATTGCCCTCGGCGAGCGCGAATGCTCGATTCAACGCCGCCATCAAAAGCTGATCGAAGAGGCGCCCTCGGTGGCGCTCGACGATGCACGTCGGGTCGAGCTGTTGCGGGCCGCACGCAAAGCCACCGCGGCAATCGGCTACAAGACCGTCGGCACGCTTGAGTTCCTACTCGACGAGAACAAGCAGTTCTACTTCATCGAGATGAACACCCGCATCCAAGTCGAGCACACGGTTACCGAGATGGTATTCGGCGTCGATTTGGTGCGTGAGCAGATGCGGCTGGCGGCGGGCGATCCGCTGCGCCTGCCCGCCGAAATGCGGCCCCGTGGCCATGCCATCGAGCTCCGTATCAACGCCGAGGATCCCGTCACCTTCGCGCCTTCGCCGGGAACCATCACCGCGCTCAATCTGCCGGGCGGCATCGGTATCCGCGTGGACACGCACATCTATGCCCACTACCGCGTCCCGTCCTACTACGATTCGCTCTTGGCCAAGCTAGTCGCGCATGGCGACAACCGAAACGTCGCGTTGGCCCGGGTACGGCGCGCCCTCGCCGAGGTCGTGGTGGAAGGCATCAAAACCAATTGTGATTTGCACCGCAAGGTGCTCGGTCACCCCGACTTCATCGGGGGCCGCTTCGACACCCATTTCTTGGAACGCTTGTAGCGCGCACGTACCGCCACGCCGAAGCCGGGCAAGGAATCGGCAACAGATTCCTTGCTGAAGTCAGCCCACCGGGCAAAAATCGGGAAGCACCTTTACACGTGTTGCCGTACGGGTAACACTGGTCAGTCGGACTTCAACCGGTGGTAACCAAGAAAGACAAGCACCTCGCAGCAGCTCAGAAGTACCTGGAGCGGGGAAGCTTCGAGAAAGCCCTGACGGAGTTTCAAGGCGCCGTCAAGGAAGACCCGAAGGACACCCGCACGTGGCTTCGTATGGCCGAGGTGTACGTCCGACTTGGGCACAACGACAAGGCCACCGAGGTCTACCAGAAGACCGTCGACCTTTATGTCGAGCAAGGTTTCTTTCAGCGCGCGGTCGCTGTCTACAAGAACATCATCAAGCTCTCGCCGGAGTTCATCGAGGCCCGCATCAAGCTGGCCGAGGTCTTCCGCCAACTGGGTCTTCTGTCGGATTCCGTCGGCCAGCTCGAACAGGCGGCGGCGCTCTTCCAGAAGGGCAACCGCAATGCAGAGGCGCTGTCGGCGATCAAGCAGATCATCGACCTCAATCCCGAGCAGCCCAACCCGCGCATCCGCTACGCCGAGTTGGCGTCCCAGGCTGGCGCGGCGAAGGAGGCCGCCGCCGAGTTCGGGGAGGCGGCCAAGCTGCTCAAGGCGCAAGGGCGAACCGAGGAATTTTTGCGGGTGGCCGAGCGCCTGCTCCACTACGAGCCCGACAACCTCGCTATGGCCATGGAGGTTGCCACCAAGTACCTGGAACACAACAATGCGCGGGCCGCGCTGCCGCGGCTCAAGCCAGTGTTCGAGGCCAAGCCGCGCGATCCCGAGGTGCTGGACCTCTTGGCGCGCACGTTCGAACAACTCGGCCAGCCGCACAAGACGTTGCCCGTTCTCAAGGAGCTGGCGCGCGTGTACGCGGAAGCCGGACGTATCGGTGAGCGCAACCAGGCCGCCCAGCGCGTGTTATCGATGGATCCCAGCGACGCCGAGATGCAGGAGATGCTCGGTAGAGCCCGCAGCAGCCTGCCCAGGACGCCGGCCGCGCTAGCCGCCGCCAGCCGCTTGACCACGCCCTCGCCCATGCCGCCCCTCACGCCCCTGCCCACCCCGGGTGGCGCCAAGCGGCCGGTGACTATCACCTTCAGCGAGATGGAAGTTCCGGCGGCGCTGCGAAACAAATACGTCAGCCTGCCCGCCGAGCAGATGCCCGCCAGCATGTCCGAGCGGATCAACATCGCCACCGGCCTGGTCGAGAAATCCGAAGGCGATGCCGAGGTGAAGCGCATCCTGGCCGAGGCGGACGTGTTCGTGAAATATGGTCTGGTGGAACGTGCCGCCGACCATCTGCGGCGCGTGTTCGAGCGGGTTCCCACCCACCAAGGCGCGCACGAACGGCTGGCGGCGGTGCTGGTCCAGCTTGGCCGCAAGGGCGAGGCGGCGGCCGAATTTGAAATTCTGGCGCAGCAGTTCCAGGCCAGCAAGCCAGAGGCCGCGGCCGGCTACGCGCGCAAGGCCCTCGAAATCAACCCCTCGGCACGGCGAGCCCTGGAGGTGTTGGGGGCCGTGGAAGGCTCGCTGCCGGGTACCAGGGCGCCGTCGAGCGAAAGCTCGATCTCGATGGAGATTCGCATGCGGGATCCCGAGCCCGACATCATCGAGAGCGAAGAGATAGAGGTCTTGGGCGAGGCCGTCGAAGCTATTGAGCCCGAAGAGGCGGCCGAGGCCGAGGAATTCAGCGAGCACGACGGAACCGTGGGCGGTCCGCAAGAAGACATCGACGCCGGCGCGGCGCAGAGTGCCCCTGGCGCTTACGGATTCGACAACCTAGAGGTGTCACGAGGCACGGAAGACACCTTCGACGACGAAGCCACGGATGGAGACGGAAAGACCCAAGGCGGGGGCTCGGCCTTGCCGGAGGTCGAGGCGCAGATCTCGGATACGCCGGCGACCGATACCCTTCCCTCCGAGTCGGAGGACGGGCTGCTGGGAGACCTGGAACAGATTGATTTCCTTATCGACCAAGGGGTGGTCGACGAGGCGGGCGCGATGCTCGACGATCTAGAAGCAAGGCATCCGGGCCACCCATCGATAGCCGAGCGCCGGCAAAAGGTCGCCGAGCTGCAGTTCTCGCGGCCGCCATCGCAAGGGGCTGTGCCGGCGCGCGTCCACGCCGACCCGTCTGGGCGCACCCAGAGCTTGCGCGGACCGCGCACCTCCGCTGCAATCGCCGCGCCGCAGCGGGACTCGCACGACAGTGCCACCCACGCCGATCTCGGCATCATGGAAAAGACCATGGAGCGCTACGATGCAGCCATCGAGCACTTCAAGGCGCTCCTTGCTGACCCGAAGCGGGAAGTCTTTGCCCTGTCCATGATCGGCGAATGCTCGGAAGCGCTGGGCGATTCAGCCGAGGCGATCCGCTGCTACCAGGACGCGCTCAAACGCCCGTCCGCCACCACGGCAGAAGCCACGCAACTCTACTATCAGCTGGGCAACGTCTTCCACAACCTCGGGGATCAGAGCGAGGCGCTGTACTACTTCGAGCGGGTTTTCAAGCGTGACGCGAGCTTCCGAGACATCCAGCAGCGCCTGGCCGCGTTGAAGTCACAGGTGGGTGCGCGGTAGGCCGAAGGCGATTGCCGGACTCGGCGGGTCGCGACTTGACGAGCTAGGACGGGCTTCGAATTTCGCTTTCGGCATACCGACGTGCCTTCGGGCTAACCGCTTGGTTTCCTTGCGTCCTGGTGTTAGTTTGGCTCTCTCGGCCGTCGCTATCACGGGACGGCCACTCAATCTCTGGAGGGCCGAATGCCCAGCGAGCGTGAGTATGAACAGGCCTTACAGCGCGAACCAGGCCACAACGAGGCGTTTCTGTTCCTACGGCGAACCTACCGGGAAGCGGGAAGGTTCGACAAACTCGTAACCCTGTACGAGACACGCGCACAGGCGATCGCCGACCAGACCAAGGCGGCGGAATTGTTCTATCTTGCCGCCGAGGTCCGCATCGACCACCTCTCCGACGTAGCTGGTGCGGAAGCTGACTTGGCCCATGCGGTCAATCGCGATGCAACCCATCGCAAGGCGGTGAAAAGGCTGAAGGACATCTACCGCGAGCAGGGACGATCCTCGGAGTATCTGAAGATGCTGGAGGTAGAAGCGGCCGCGCTGGTGCAGGCCAGGGACGCGGTCCGCATCGCCGAGCTGCGAGCGGAAATCGAGCGTGCTTACGGGCAGAACATCGCCCGCATCGAGCACGCCCTGTCCACGCCCGGGTTGCGCGCGGAGGTGACGGCCGACCAACTGCGCATCGTCGAGGCGGCGCGCAAGATCCACAGCGCCCTCGGCGACTATCCGATGGTGTGCCGCCTGTACGAAATCGAGCTGGCGGGCACCACCGATCCGAAGCGGCGAATCAGCATCATGTTCCGGCTGGGGCGCGTCCTGGCCGAAAAGATCGGCGACCTGCCGCAAGCCGCGCAAAAGCTGAGTGACGTCGTCCGCCTGTACCCGCGGGACGACAAAGCCCTCGAAGCGCTCGCATCGGTGTTCGCCAATCCCAACTGGACCGGTGCCGATGGCCCGGAACGGGCCGCGGGACTTTACAACCAAATCGCCCGCCGACGTCACGAGGCGGGCGACGTGGACAACGCGGTGGCCGCGCTTCGCAAGGCGCTGACCGCGGTGCCCTTCCACACCGAGTCGTCCACGCTACTGGAACGCGTCCTAACCGAGTCGGGTCGCTTTGCCGACCTTGACCGGTTCCTGCGTGAGCGGGTTGCGCAAGCGCGTACCACCAACGAAAAGATCGAGCTTCTGACCAAGCGGGCGCGTCTGGCCGAGACCTCGCTCGGCGACGTGGAAGAGGCGATTCGCACCTACGAGCAGGTGGTCGAATTGGAGCCCCCGGGCGGCCACGCGACCCAGCATCTGGCCACGCTCTACTCGGGGCGCAACGACTACGGCAAGTTGGCCGAGCTGCGCGAAAAGCAGCTCGAACGCACGACCGATCCCGAGGCCAGGTTGGCGCTCTTGCGCGAGCTGGCGGCGCTCTACCACGACCGGTTAGGCGACCGCGAGCAGGCGGCGGTCTACCTGCACGCTATCTTGCAGGACAATCCCAGCGACACCCAGGCGCTGAAGGCCTACGCCGACCATTTCCGCGCGCGAGGATCCTTCCGCGAATTGGCCGATCTTCTTGAATTCGCCGCCGAGCACGATCGAAAGCAGGGGCTTCCGCTAGAAGAGCTCTTGCCCCGTCTGGAAGAAGTTGCGGTGCTGGTCGAAACCAAGCTGGGCGATTTGGACCGAACCCTGGCGGTCTGGCGACGCATGTGGGAGCTCTCGCCCGGCTACGAGCGGGCGCGCGAAGCGCAGAAACGAATCCTGCAGAAAACCAAGCAGTGGGCACAGATGGTGCCGCTCTTCGTCGACGAGGCCGAACGCGCAGAGCTGCCCGAGGCCAAGGTCGAAGTCCTGCACCGCCTGGCCCGCCTGCACGCCGAAAAGCTTGAAAACGTCGGCGACGCCACCCGGGTCTACCTGCAGATCCTGGCCATCGATCCGCGCGACAGCGTAGCCCTGCGCAACGTGGTCGAGACCTATGAACAGGGCGAACGCTGGGCCGACCTGGCGCCGCTATTGCGCAGCCAAATTGAGACCGCTCCGACCGACAACGAGAAGGTCAGCCTACTTCGGCGCGTGCTCACGATTTACATGGAGAAGCTCAGCGACCTGCCGGCCGCATCCTTGGCCGCAACCCAGATCCTGAAATTTGTCCCGGGCGACAACGACGCCCTCTTGCGCCTTGAGTCCATCCTCGAGGAGTCGGGCGACAAGTCTCGGCTGGTCAAGATGCTCGAGTATCACCTGCGCTACGCGGGCTCGGCCAACGAAAAGCTGCACATCATCAAGCGCATCGCTGGCCTTCTGCAGGACCACCTGGGCGATTTCGCCAAAGCGATTCCGTACTGGGAGAAGATCGTCAAGCATGTGCCGGGCGACGAGTTGGCCATCGATGCGCTGCTGGTGGCCTACCAGCACGAAGGGCGCAGCGAAGATCTGGCGCGCAGTCTTGATCTCAAAGTACAGGCCCGCGCCGGCGATCCGGCCGGACAAGTGGAAGCCCTGCGCCGCCTTGCCAAGCTGGCCGACGTCGAACTCAAGCAGACCAGTCGCGCCGAGGACGCTTGGGAGGCGCTGCTCAAGATTCAGCCGACCGATCGCGAGGCGCTGGAAGCGTTGTCCGCCATCGCGGCCGATATGGGCGACTTCGCCAGTCTGGCGGAATTGCTCGAACGTCGCATGGGGATCGCCGAGAATCCGGTCGATGCCACGGCGCTGGCCCTGGAGCGCGCGCGCATCTTCGAGGAGGATCTGAAGGATCTGCCTGCCGCGGTGGCCGCCCTCGAACAGGTCATCAACGAGATGGATCCGGCGCACGGCGAGGCCCACGCGGCCTTGCGACGGGTGGCCGAGGACATGCAGGACTGGCCGCGGGTGGTCGGGGTGGCCGAGCGGCAACTCTCGCTCACCACCGAACCCCAAGAACGCATCGCGCGCGGCCTCGAGATCGGGTATCTGTGCCGCGAGCGTCTAGCGGACGCGCGCAAGGCCGTGCGCGCTTTCGAAAACGTCCTGGAAATGGATCCCGAACAGGCCGACGCGCTGGCCGCGCTGGCGGAGCTTTACACCGAGGCGCAAGACGGCGAGCGCCTGATCATCGTCGAGGAGAAACAGCTCGGGCTGGCCCAAGAGCCCGAGGAACGCCGCAAGCTGATGTTCGCGATGGCCGACGCTGCCGAGCACATGCTGCGGGAACCGAAGCGCGCCTTCGAATGGTATCGACGCGCATACCACGAGCAGCCCGACGAGATCTCGCTCGGCAAGCTGGAAGAGATCGCCGACCTCTACTCGCTGTGGGAAGACCTCATCAGTGTCTATCTCGGCGAAGCCGCACGCTCGGGGGATCCGCACGAGCAAGTTTCGGTCGCGCTCAAAGTTGCAAGACTTTGCGAGGACAAGCTGCAGTCGCCCACCCGCGCGTTCTCGGTCTTGCGCGAAGCCCTGGCGCACGAGCCGGCGGCAAGCACGCTCTTGCCCGAGCTGGAACGACTCGGCCGGCAGGTGGAGGACTGGCAGGGGCTGCTCGACGTGTACGCCCAGGTTGGGCGCGGGCGTCCCGAGACCAAGGAGCGCATCGCGCTTTTGCGGCTGCGCGCCTCCGTGCGCGAAGACGACATGAAGGATCCCTCGGGCGCCTTCGACGAGCACGTTCGCGCGTTCCTGCTCGACCCGGAGAGCGAAACCTCGCACCAGGAGATCCTGCGCCTGGCCGAGGTCACCGGGCGTTGGGAAGACACGCTCAACGTGGAAGGCCAGCTGTTTGCGCGCGCCGAGGACAACACCGAGAAGATTGAGATCTCGAGGCGCGCAGCCGGCTTGGTCGAAACCAAGATCAAAGACGATGTCCGCGCCTTCCGCGCCTACCTTGGTGCATTCCGACTGGCGCCCGAAGACCAGGCCATCATCGACTGCCTGTGGCGCTTGGCCGAGAAGATCGGACGCTACCAGGTGGTGACGCCGCCGCCGACCTACACGCCAAAGCCGGTGCAGGTGAAGCCCTTGCCCGTCGACAAGGTCACGCCGCCGCCGCAAGCCGTGCAGGCTTCCGCCTCCGAGCCGCTGGCCGAGCTGGACCCGGAGATCATCACGGGCGAGATCGATATCGACGAGGTCGATATTCTGGAGGAAACCCCGCCGCCGCAGGCCGTATCGCACCCCCTGGTGCCGATGCTTGCGATGAGCTTCGAGACCCCGTGGCAAGAATGGGTGCAGGCCTATGAGCTTCTGCCCGCCGATCCGATCACGCGCCACAAGTACCTGACCAAGGTCGCCGACATTTGGGTGCGCGGGGCACACGATGTGGACCGCGCGCTGGAGGCCTTGGAACGCGCGTTTGTCCTCAACACGGGCGACGAAAACGTGTGCGCAGAGATGGAACGGCTGGCCCGCGCCGAAAAGCGTTGGGACACCGTATGTGCGGCCTATCTGCGCGCCGCCGAGCGCGGTTCGCGCGGCGAGATGGTGAAGTTCAATCTGCGCGTGGCGCACATTCGCGAGGAGCTGGGCGACACGGATCTCGCTGAAGAACGCTATCGGGCGGTGCTGGTGCTGGAACCGAGCAACGTCGAATCGCTCGACCGGTTGGAAAATATCTACCGCGCCGCCGAGCGCTGGTCCGAGCTCGCGTCGGTGCTGGAGCGCCGTGCCCTGGCCGCGGGCGCGCGACTGGAAGGCGCTGAAATGCGGCGCAAGGCCTTCGAGCTGGCGGAGCTGTACGAACAGCGCCTTGAGCGGCCATACGAAGCGGTCGACACGCTCGACAAGTACGTGGCCAGCATCGAGGAAGAGCAGACTGGCGCTGAGGGCTCCGAGGAACGAGCCGCGGAGATTGTCGCCGAGGCGCGCGCTGGTTACGCAGCGCTGGCACGCCTATTGGGCAAGGTCGGGATGGCGCAGAAGGCGGCGGCGGCGTTGCAGCGGGAGTTGGAGCTTGCCGGTGACGGCGAGGAAGCGCGGGAAGCCCGTGGGCACCTTGCCGAGATCTACGAACGCGAGCTGGCCCTTCCCGCTAAGGCCATCGAAGTGTACGAAACCATTCTGTCCAGCTCACCGACCGACGCGCCGGCACTGGCCGCGCTCGACCGCTTGCACACGGCCGCAGGGCATTTCGAGGAACTGGCCGCTGTGCTGGAGCAACGCATTCAGGTCGCGCAGGGATCGGACAAGACCGACCTCATCTGGCGGCGTGCGCGCGTGCTGGAAGAAAAGCTCGGTAATCCGGACGCCGCGGCCGCCTGCCTGCGCGCGCTAGGACCCGATGCCCTGTCGGATCCCGACACCGCGGCTGCGCTGTTGCGCAATTTGCGTAGCGCAGGACTTTCCCACGAGGCCATGCGCATCCTTGAGCAGCGAATCGTCGCCCTGCGCACCGCCGACGGCGATTCCAAGCTGATCGCGGCGCTGTACCTGGAAAAGGCGCAACTCAAGGCCGACGACCTGGACGATCCCGACGGCGCCCTGCAGGCGCTCGAATCAGCGCAGTCCATCGCGCCGGGAGAGCCGAGCGTGCTCTCCGCGCTGGCGCGCTTCCACCTCAAGCGCAACGACTTCAGGTCCTACGCGGCGGCGTTGCTTCACCAGGCAGACAGTCTGGCGGGGCAGCCCGAGCAAGTCGGGATCCTGCTGGAGGCCGCGGCCGTGTTCCGCGATCAGCTCGCCGACAGCTTGCAATCGCGCGTCTGTCTTGAACGGGCGGCTGCAGAGCACCCGTCGAGTCCCGAGGCGCTGGGCGCACTAGCCTCACTGGAAGCCGCCGAGGGTCGCTCCAACGAGGCCATCGAGCTTTACGAAAGGCAGCTCGCCGCCAGCGAGACGCCCCCTGCCAAAGCGGTCGTGTTGACCAATTTGGCGCGCGTGCTGTGCGACAACCCCGAGACCTTGAACGAAGCCGAGGCGCGACTGGACCAAGCCTTGGAGATGGATCCGGGCCATTTGCCCGCCGTGATCACCATGGCGGACATCTACTACCATGAGCAGCAGTGGGGCAAGGCAGAGCGGCGACTGAACGAGGCTCTGCGCAGGTTGCGCGGGCAGCCCGAACAGACCGCGCGCCTGTATCACCGCTTGGGCGAGGTGTACGAGAAGCTCGGGCGCCTCGAGGAGGGCTACCGCCAACTGCTGGAGGCGGATCGGGCCATGCCGGGTCAGCTTATGTTGCGTATCGCGCTCGGCGAGAATCGCTTTCAGGCACGCAGGTGGCGCGAGTGCACCTCGCATTTCGACGGCATCGCCGAGCACGAGATGGCCTCCCAGTATTCCGAGGAGGTCGCCCAGGCACTGACCCACGCCGCGCAGGCCGAGCTGAAGTTGCGCAGGCCCGAGCGGGCGGCGGCGCTCAACGAGGCGGCCCTGCGCTTCTCGCCGAGCCATCCGCAGACCCTGCGGGCGCTCGCCGACCTAGCCATCGAGCGCGGCGACAAGCTGGAGGCAGCACGGTCACTGCGCCGGGTGGCGGAGTCGTCGGCCGATCGCAACGAGCGCGTGCAGATCTTTGAGCAGATCGGTGACTTGCAGTTGGCCCTCGGCAACAAGGAGGCCGCTCGCGCTGCCTACGCCGATGCCGCCGCCATGCTTGAGACCGTCACGCCGGGCGAGATCGCGCTCCTGCAGAAGCTGCTCGATCTGCAGCGTAGCGACGGTGCAGTCAAGGACGCCATCGAGACCGCTCGGCGTATTGCCGAGGCGGTGGAGGATCCCGCCGAGCGCTCCGGGCGCAGACGAGAAGTCGCCAGCCTGCAGATGGAAAATGGCGATTTCATGGAAGCTGCGCAGATGTTGGAGAAGCTGCTGGAGGAGAATCCCACCGACGAGGCAGCCTTGCACCACCTGTGCGTCGCCTACCAAGAGGCCAACCGCAGCGCTGACATGGCGACGACCCTGGAACGTCTTTTGCCGGGCCTGCCCGACCCGAGCGGCGAGGAACAATGTCACGATCGGGCCGAGCTGTGGGAGAAGTTGGGCGACGCGTTGGCCGGCCACGATCTGCAGGGCGGGATCAATGCCCTGGAGAAGGCGGTCACCCTCGACGGCGACCGTCTGTCCGCGCGCCTGCAGCTGGCGCGCCTTTATGCCGGCAGCCCCGAGCATACCGCCCTGGCCTTGCAGAATCACCGTGCGCTTGTCGGCCTGGACCCAACCTGCGAAGAGTCGCTACGGGCGATCGCCACCGACTGCTTGGCCAACGGCCAAAGTGATCGTGGGTGGTGCTGCCTTGAAACCCTTGCGGTGCTCGGGCTGGCCAACGAGGAAGAGCGGGCGACGCTGGAGAAGCACGCACGGAACGAACGTCCCACCGACGAGCCCTATGCTGGCAGCGTCGGCGAAAGCGAACGCCATGCCCGCCTCGCCCATCCCGGCACGCGCATCATTGCCGAGGTGCTCGCCGCGCTGTGGGAAGGCATTCCCGGCTTAAGCCAGGTCACATTGGATAGTCTCGGCGTCACCCCGAAGGACAAGGTGTCTGCCATCTCGGATCTCGACGTGGCCAAGATCTTCAGCCAAGCCGGCAAGGCGCTTTCCAACCAGCGAGCGGGCCTCTACGTGAAGGCCGACGCCGACTTCTCCGGCGTACGGCTGGTCGCCGCCGCGCCCACCGCCATCGTGATCGACAAGCGTTTTGCCGAGAAAGCGTCGCTTGCGGAGCTGCGCTTCCGTATCGGCCACGCGCTGGAGCTTCTGCGACCCGAGTTCGTGCTGGCCGCGACCATGGACTCGGTCGCCCTGGACGATCTTTTCCAGGCCGTGCTTAAGGCATTCCATCCCAAGCACAACCGTTGGCGCGCGGGTTCCGAAGACAGCGCCGCCGAAGAAGCCGCCAAGCTGAAGAAGGCCCTGCCTTATAAGCTTGCCAAGCGTATTGCCGAGGTTTTCCAGGAGAACGTCGACGTCGAGGTCGACTGTGCCCGCTGGCGAGCAGCCGTGCTGGAAACCGGCAACCGCGCCGGATTGCTTCTGTGTGGAAGCCTCGGCACCGCTGCCCAGTTGGTTCTGCGCGACAGCGCCGTGGGTCTGCCCGACGCCATCCCGGCCGAGCTGGTGCGCGAACACGCCCAAAAGGCCGGCCCGCTCAAGGAGCTGCTGCGCTACTTCGCCAGCGACGACCAACTGGCGCTTCGGGAAGTCCTCGGCACCGCAGTAAAGTTCTAGCCGAAAATGCGACGTGGCGTTGACTTGCTGCCCCGGCCCGACTATAAGCCCCCTTCACCCCGCGAGGATGGCGGAACTGGTAGACGCACTAGCTTGAGGTGCTAGCGGTTAAGAGCCATAGGGGTTCGAGTCCCCTTCCTCGCACTGAAGCCTGAAGCCCCGAATCGTTCCAAGCGGTTCGGTTCTTTTGCTTTTCGGCGAGCACGATGTGATAGCTGCTGCG
Organism: uncultured Myxococcales bacterium; assembly: GCA_964491625.1. Taxonomy (GTDB): domain Bacteria; phylum Myxococcota_A; class Polyangia; order Fen-1088; family Fen-1088; genus Fen-1118. The sequence goes on along the minus strand of CAZBIU010000019.1, from coordinate 13,693 downwards.
CGCGATGGTCCGGGTAGCCAGAATGTAGCCACAATTCGCCCTGGACGGCCCCGGCAGTAGCCTTGCGCTGCGTCTGATGTCCCTGAATCTTCGCGGCTTCGAAACGGAATCTTTTGCCACCACCTGACCTGGGACAGCATCCGATGATTGCCGGTGAGCTCGGAAATCCTTTTCGGACTAAACGGGACGGTGAACGATGGCGACGACCTTTTTCACGGACACAAATGCCGTAGTACAGGCGGCGGAATCGGAAGTGACGTGGGGTGGTCTCTTGGGGCTTGTCGCGCGACGAGTGGTTCAATTTTCAGCTCTCGCCCGGTTTCAGCGACGACGACAACGATGAAAAATGGCAGTCAATCCTGGAAACCACCCGGCAGTGGGTGACAGCATCCGTATTCGGTGAAGTGCAAGCGTGGTTCGTCGTGAAGAACGCCAGCCCGCCAGGTACCTCGGTGGATTTCACGTTCTGCGGGTTGCGAAGCAAGGGCTGAGGCGCCTGACCCGCTCGGGAGAAACCATCTGATAGGGGGGTACCAGAATGAAGCTCAAGGTTGTCGTGGACGCGAAGAACCGAATCCTGGCCGTGGCCCATTTGCCCGAGCTGAAAGCGGGAGAGGGCGCCCGGTTGATTGCCCTACCTGTTGCTGGGCCCGGACACAGGGAGCTCGACGTTACGATCCCTGTCGAGCACGCTGACAAGCGCCTACGCGCGATCATGCGGAGTTTGCATGTCAACCCCGCCGGTGTCGTCGAGTATAGCGCTACCCAAAGCCCCTCCGGGCATTGACCCTGTTGCTGCGCCATCGGACGCCGTTTGAATCGATCTCCGTCGACCCGTCGAGCGAGGTGTCATGTCCAAATCCCAGTCTGCGCCCGGAACTACCCCTCGCGTGATCGTGTTTCTTCAGGAAAACAAGACCCCTGATTTCTACTTCCCTACGCTTGCGGCGTGGGGGGCGGAGATGCGGCAGAACGGGCCGCTTCTAGCGGCAGCGCCGGACTACGACCAGCCTCACGACCGGAACGCCTGGGTTCACTTCAAATTGGGCGACTACCCGGCCTTGAGCAAGTCGCTCGATAACGACGCCGTGATTCCCTACTATTCGTGGTTGGCCAAGACCTTTACGTTTTGCGATCATCACTTCGGCGCGGGCTCAAACTCAACGTCCGGTCACATGTTGGCCGTGGGCGGTCAGATGCCTACGCTGAAGAATCCCCCGTTTGGTGCCGGCGGACCCACCTGGGACATCCCGAGTATCTTTCTTCATGCCGAGCGAGCCGGCATCAGTTGGGCGGCGTTTCCGGCCCAAGACGGCTATCCAACCAAGTTCTATAAGGAGCTGAACACGACCGCGCAGGCCAAGCATATCCATCAGGCCGCGGATTTCCTGACCATGGCGGCGGCAGGCGATCTGCCACAATTGGTCTACGCTTGGAGCCCTCCAGGCTTTGATGAACACCCACCAGGCACCTCCGACCCGGCCTACATTGCCAATGGGCAGAGCTTGGTTTGGCAACGCATTGATGCCGTAGTGAAGGCGGGTCAATGGCAGAACACCGTATTCTTTCTGACCTGGGACGATTGGGGAGGCTACGCCGACCATGTAGCAACCCCGGACGTGGAAATCGTTCCGGATACCTTGCATCCTCGGGGGTTCCAAGTTGTCGGCGGTTCCCGAATTCCGCTCATCATATTCGGCGGTTGGGTCGAGCAGGGGATCGACAACACCTGGCATTCGCACGCCAGCATTCCCAAGACGATTATCGATTTGTTCGGCCTGCCCCCGATTGGGATTCCGCGGGTGGACGAGGCGCCGTCACTCATGCGGCGGGTTGTTCGCACGTTGAACCGACCCACGCCGCCAGCCTTTGGCTCGACCGTCACCCAACCCGCGCCGCCGTCGCAACCCCCCAAACCGATCGCTCCGCCGCCCTGGACTGGGCCTTCTAACCAAGCGCTCCCGCCTCTTCTCGCCAACGGTGGAAAGTCCATCCCTGCGCCGCACGATGGTATCGTGAATCCGAGACCACCCAAGGTGCCTGTTCACTAACCAAGCGCAACTCCCTGCCTTCGTACACAGGAGACCTGGCCAAGCCCGGCCATCGGCCTAACTTCGGCAAGCAAAGCTCAGACTCGAGCCGCGCCGAGGATTCGTTCCCAGGCGCCGGGGCGGAGGTGATGCTTTACGTGCTCGGCCCAACGGCGGATGCGGTGCTCGATGGGATGGTTCAGTTGCTCGCTCTGTTCGGGGAAGCCGCGGCCACTTCGGACTTGGTTGAGGAAGGCACATCGCCAGCCGTCGCTGGCCAGGATGCCGTGCAAGTAAGTGCCGACGGCGCGCTGGTATCGCCACCCCGTCGCAACGCCACCCTGTGCAATGGCCTCGCCGCGCTCGGCACCGAGGGACGTGCGGCCGTGATGGATTTCGTATCCTTCGAGATGAAGGCCGGGCGCGGGCCACAGGGACTCCGCGCGGCTCTCGCGGACGACTTTTTCCGTCTCGAAAACCGTCGCGGTCGGCAGCAAGTCCAGACCGGCAAAGCAGCACGGTCCGCCCTCGCTGCCAGCGTCGTCTTGCAGGGTCGCGCCCAGCATCTGGTAGCCACCGCAAAGCCCGAGGATCCACGTGCCTTGTGCGACGGCGGTGCGAATCGCGTCAGCCATGCCGGTCGCGGTCAGGTGAGCCAGATCCCCGAGCGTGGACTTGGTGCCGGGCAGGATCAGCAGGTCTTGCTCCGACGCCAGTCGCGCATCCGTCAACCACGTGAGATCCACATCCGGCTCAGCGAGCAGGGGCGCCAGATCCTCGGTGTTGCTTACCCGCGGATAGATCACTGCCCCGACCTTGACTTTGCCGGCGGTGCCACGCCGATTGAACGGCATTCGGAACACGTGATCTTCCTCGTCGAGTCCGTGATCGACGAACGGAAGCAGCGCCAGCACGGGCACGCGCGAGCGTTCTTCAAGAATCCGAATGCCGTCGTCGAACAGCCGCGCGTCGCCGCGGAAGCGGTTGACCACGACGCCAAGGACGCGCGCGCGATCGGCTTCCGGCAGCAAAGCCAGGGTGCCTTCCACCTGAGCGAACACGCCGCCCTTGTCGATGTCTGCCACCAGCACCAGCGCCGCATCGGCTTGGCGCGCGGGAACCAGATTCACGAAATCGCGCGCCATTAGGTTCAGCTCCACCGGGCTGCCCGCGCCCTCCAACACGATGACCTGGTGCCGTTCGAGCAGGCGTTCCAGCGCGCGCGCCGCCAGCTCGCGCAGTGGGTTCGCGTCGCGGAAGTAATCCGCGGCTTCCTGCACGCCCAGGGCCTTTCCCAGCGCGATGACCTGGGCCCCGGTGTGCGAGACGGGCTTGAGCAGCACCGGACCCATGTCCACGTGGGGCGTCTTCCGGCAGGCCAGCGCCTGCAGGATCTGTGCGCGCGGCATCTCGAGCCCGTCGGCGGTCACGCCCGCCTGGTTGGCCATGTTCTCCGCCTTGAAGGGCGCGACGTCGAAGCCCGCGTCCGCGAGCAAGCGGCAAAGCGCCACCGACACCAGGCTCTTGCCCACGTCCGAAGCCGTGCCAAGGACTGAGATTGCGCGCGCCATCGAGAGGAATCCGTGCGCGCGACCTTCACACGACAGGCCCTCGATGTCCAATCTGGAGGCTGCTGCAAAGATTGGCTATGGTTCAGCATGCCTCGCATCGATCACGTCGCCATGTGGGTTCGGGATGTCGACGGCATCTGCGCGTTCTACGCCGAACATTTCGGCGCCGTGGTCGGCGAACGTTACGAAAGCCAGGTCAGGGGATTTGCTTCGCGCTTCCTCAGCTTCGAATCCGGCGCGCGCATCGAGGTGATGACCACGACTGCGCTGTCTCTGATTTCGGATCCGACCGAGGGCCAGCGGACGGGACTGGCTCACTTGGCGTTTTCGCTTGGGAGGGCGGACGCGGTGGATGTGCTGACGGCTCGGCTCAGGGCGCTGGGGGCTCGCGTGTTTGACGCTCAGAGCCTAACCGGGGATGGCTACTATGAGAGCGTGGTTCTCGACCCAGAGGGTAACCGCATCGAGCTAACCGCGAGCGAGTGACCCACCGTGTGCCTGGCGCGCCGTGGCGGGTCACGCGAGGCCGTCTGAATCGTCGCGCACGAGCGGAGAATTGGCGCTAAGATACGTAAGGGAAGACCCATCGTTATGCTCGCTTAGTTCCTTCCGTCCGATGCACGCCTGAACAAGGGCACCCGGTCAAGCAATCCGCCTGCGCTTGCATCGAGATCGATCTCGTACGGTAAAGCCATGAGTGGTCAACGCAACACGCCCGTCGGAACGCCGGTGGTCATCGCGCCAGGCAAGATTGTCCTGGTCGGCGAATACGCCATCGTCGAGGACAGTCCGGCCGTGGTGGCGGCGATTACCCGACACGCCAAGGCGCAGTTTGTCCCCCGCATGGACGCCATGCCGAAGTCGGTGGCCGAAGCCGTGAGACGTACCCAGATCGAGCTTGGGGAAGTCTTCGCCGCGCTCCCCGCCGGCTCGGTGTTCGTCGACGATGAGGATTTTCGTCACCCCGGACTGATCGCCGACCTGGGCTCCAGCGCTGCCACGTCGGTGGCTACGGTGGGCGCGCTGCTTGAAACCTTGGGTCTGCCCATTGGAGCTCGCAGGTCCTTGATTCTGGCCATCGCCAATGCATGCCGCCAGACACCCGGAGGTCGGGCGGGATCGGGTGCGGCGGCGCTGGCTGCAACCCACGGCGGGCTGGTGAAGATTTCCCGCGCCAAGGGCACGCCACCGAAGGCCCTGGCTATCACGCCACCGTCTGGCCTACACCTGGTTTTGTTTTCCGCGCCGCCGTCCATCTCGCCACAGCGGATGGCCGAGGGTATTCAGCGCTATGGGAAATCGGACTCGCTGGGTCTTGAAGGCAGGATGCGGTCACTGCGCGACCTTGCGCAGCGATTTGTGGACGAAATCAGCGCAGGCCAGACCACCGCTGCGATTTCGGCGGCGGGGAAGTACGGCGAGGAATTGGCGAAACTGGGACTGGCCGCGCAAGTCCCGATTGCGACGGGGGCCTTCGATTTGGCGGGGGAGCTTGCTCGCGAGCTGGGCGGCATAGCCAAACCCACCGGGGCGGGTAACGGCTCGATTGGGGTTGCGATGTTCGCCACACGAGAGGCGGCCGCGCTGTTTCGCAAGGCCAGTCCGCAGGGCATTACCACCCTCGAAGGCGACCTCGACCGACTCGGCGTGCGCTGCCAAGGCCCGGCCGTCCAGACCGACGATCTGGAGATAGCGTCGGCGCCGACGCCTCCACCGGAGGTGGGTCGGACTGAGAGCGCTAGGGCGATCGGGACCGCAACGGTCGAGCATGCGACCGAGGACGTGGACACTGCGCCGACCATGGTGCCGTCGCCATCGCCGGATGTGCTGGATTCACCCAGGCGACGTTCACGCAGGTCGTTGGTTCCGGTTGCAACCATCGTAGCCGCTCTGCTGCTTGGGGCGTTGTTCACTGTGCCCAATCCGTTGCGTTCACGACTTTACCCAGGCGCACCAAGGACGGTGCATGCGGCGCCAGCCGCCGAGATGGCAACACCGCTGCCGATTTCACCACGACCTGTGGAAGTGCCGGCTCCCGCCCCGACAGCCCCCACGCCAGCTCCTGCCGCGCCGGACAAGTTGCCACGGACAGCCGATGCCGACCACTCCGGGAAATCCGCGTCGCCAACAGCACCGGCGGCGGCGCGACGTCACAAAGTCGGAACCACCCGCCGAGCAGCATCGGCATCGCACAAGCCGGGGCTGCCATCCGAAGCCTTATTGCCGACGGGTGTGGCCGCTGTGCCTTCCGGCGCGGCCGCAAGACCCGCCCCGCGCGCGGGAAGACTGTCTTCGGACGACTTCTAGCCCGCATTTCTCATCGGGCAGACACTTCAGGCGTTCGACGCGAGCGCGTTGAGCAGGCCTAGGAGACTGGGGTATTCGTGGCACACGAGGGCTTTGACCTGGGCATCGACCGGCTTGATGTCCGGGACGTAGATGACTTGCATGCCGGCCCGGCTGGCAGACTGGATCCCGAGATCCGAGTCCTCTACGGCGATGGTGTCGGCCGGTGCGACGCGAAGGTCGCGCGCGGCTTTCAAGTAAACCTCGGGATGCGGCTTCGGGCTGTCGACCGCATCGCCGCCCACCACAGTGCCAAAGTAGTGGTCGATGCGGGCGCGCCGAAGATTGTCGTGCGCCACGGCAGTGCGCGTGGAGGTCGCGACGCCCATCGGGATTCCGCGCTTGCGAAGGAAATCCAGCAGCTCGTGCACGCCGGGCTTGATCGGCATGCCGTCTCGTTCGAGGCGTGCTTTGATCATGGCGCTGCCTCGTTGCAGGATCGGGTCGATGCCCACGTCGGCGGGCGCAAATTGGGCCAGGTACTCCCTGGTCTCCTTGCCTGCGCGGCCGATGACTTCCTGTAGATCACGTGGTGATACATCGACTCCGCACTCGCCAAACGCTGCCCGCAGGGCATCGACCGCTATCTGCTCGGTCGCGAATAAGGTGCCGTCCATGTCGAAGATTGCGGCCAGGAAGTGCAGTGGCATGTCTTTCGGAACGGATATCTAGCAAAGAATGCCGCGCAAAGCGCGCACATTTCAGCCGGCGTTCCAGGCTTCAGTTACTACAGTGCCCGAGGTACCTGACTACGTTGTCCCAATAGCGGTCGGGTTGGTACTGTTGAGTGCCACACGAGTTCACGGTGTTCCAGACGGTGTCGTAGGTAAGCCACTCGTCGGACCACGCGACCACGCGGCCCCCGCCCGGGCCTATGTTATCGACGTAGAATCCGACATCCGCGGGGGAAGAAAGCGCCGTGCAGGTTGCCTGGCTGTAGTTACAGTTAGAGATACCGTAGTTGGTATTTCCAACCGGGCACGAGTAGTCCACCTCGGCGGCAAGATAAACGTTGCCACTTCCGCCCGTAATCTTCTGGAGGGGAGTAGCGGCCCGCATCTGCAACAGATTAACGGTACTCTTGTAGTTGAATGGCGGTACGCCTGGCATGAAGTCATTAATCGACGCATTGACGCGCCCGATATCCACGCCGCCGCCGTAGACGCCGCCCAGCAGGGTGACGATGTGACCAGCTTGGTCGGACGTTTGATACTTGAGGTTGAACATCGCTAGGATGTTGTTGACGTTGGTGGTCTCTGCAGCATTGTAGAAGTAACCGGTGGTCGTTGCGATTCCGCCTCCCTGCTGGACCCAGCTATTGATGGCCGACAACTCGGAGCCGTTGAGGATGCGGGCGCTGCCGTAGTTGTAGGAAGTGACGTAGGCCGGAGAGGTGGGATAGGAGTTGCCCGCTACGAGTCCCGGGGGATACCTACAGGTTACAGTGGCAGTGCCGGTGGCAGTTCCAGTGCCGGTACTGGTAAGGCTGTAGGTCCCTGTTGCGCTGACAGTCGTCCCCCCGACCGACCTTGCAACAGTGCCGGTGCCGGTGCCGGTGGCGGTGCTCGTGCGAGTCACCGTGCCAGTGAATGTGTTGGCCGTCGGGCAGCCTGTCATCACGCGCACGTCCGTGCTGGTGGCGGTGCTCGTATAGGTTGCAGTCGCTCCCGTGCACAATCCGTTGCTTCCGTCGGTGAGATAGCACGCCTGCCCTTTGCAATTGCTGAAGTTCGTGGTGGCGACGCACGCGCCGCGCTCGACCTTGGTGTGGAACAGGTCGAGCAAAATAAGCACGTTGTATTGGCTGAGCAGCAGCGACGTAATGGTGGTGCTATCAATGTCGATGAGAGTTGGGTTTTGACAATTGTCGGAGTGGGTTCCAAGCCAAGTGTCGAACTTGGCCCAACCGCTGCTGGGATCCGAGGCGTTGGTGTTGGGATCCCAGACGCCTGGGACCCCAAGAATGGCGATCTTCGCGCAACTTGCATTCGGACACGAGGTGTTTCCACCGGTGCCACCCTTGCCACCCGTGCCGCCCGCGCCCATACCGCCCGATCCTCCGGCGCCGCCGCTGTTGGTGCCGCCAGCGCCGGTTCCCACCATGGTGCCGGCAGTTCCGCCAGCACCACCCGCACCGGTGGTACCGCCTTGGGCCGCACCGCCTGCGCCACCATAGGTCTGGGGCGGAGGCGCAGTCTGCGGGGCCGTGCTGTTGACTACAATGCCGTTTTGCACCGACGAATTGTCGTCGCAGCCTTGCGCGCCTGCGCTGCAAAGCGCAGATACGGGCGGGTTCTGCACCTGTTGGGTACCTTGCGCAGGCATCATCGTGACTTCCAAGACCACGCGCGTGCGGTTGTCGGAGGCAACACCTTCGGACCGGACCACGATCGCGTTGTTCGGCTGCGGCGCTCCCGCCGGGGCTGAGCAGGTCGTCACGCCAAACGCTCCTACTGCGCCGCCTTGGGGAAGCGTGGATGGCGGCGACTGGTCGCATACGAAGTTGCCCATACGGCAGTCCGCCAGATCTTGCCGAATGTAGACGGTGTAGGTGCCGAGGCTTTGCGAGGCGATGGTCCCGGCCGAGGTCGGCAAGCCTTGGGTTCGATCGACCGACGGATAGATGACTTTGCTCAGCAGACAGGGAGCGCCTGCGCATAGTGGATCGATGAGGATGGCTCCGCGCATTTCGCCGTCACACTGCGAGGTGCTTTGGGGCACTTCAACGCCGCTACCGCCGGTTCCCGCGAGGAAGGTCGGAATTGGGGGGGTGTAACTGGGATTGCTGAGGACCAGCCGAGCCCGCTCGATCCCGGCCTCGGCGACCACCAAGGCCTGATTACGCAAGTTGATGTTGGTGTTCACTTGTATGCTGCCACTGGTAAGAAACAGACCCGTCATCCCGAGCCCCAGTAGCGCGACGATGGCGATAAGAACCACCACCAGAATTGCACCGCTGTCGGCCGCTGGGCGGCCGCCTCTTTGACGATATCTTGTGGCCTGCATCATTGGGCTCCTCAATTGCAAAGAGGACTTACAGAGGCTTGTTGTTGCGGGGATAGACCGTTGTGGAAAGAATCCTGCGCCGGTAGCGATCGGTTGTGGGATTGGGACGATGGTTCTCAACGTTAAGCGGGCCATTGCCGGTGAGGGTGGGATTGATGAGGTCGTCCGGGCTCAAAGAGCGCGCCACCAGGGTGAGCCTGATGGCGGTCGGAACATTGCAATACCCGGCCGTGTTCATGCGCGGCAAGTTGTCGTTCGGAACATTGTTCCACCATTCATCGTTCGCCATGGTGGGATCGGTGGAGCCCTCATCCAACACACCGTTCAGGTTGCCGAGGTTGGGGCTGCCCAAGGTTCCGGTATCACAGGCGAACGAGACCTGAAGATCCTCGATCCCCTCGGCCAAGACCTGCGCCGAGCCGCCCTGGTCAAGTTGCTGGAACATCAGGTTCGGGATGCCGTTGGCGTCAAGTTGGATGAAGAATCGCACCCAGGTGAACGTTCCAAAGTTCCTGACGCCCGCGGAGCCAGCCGTGTATCCACCGCCAGGCGCCAGCATGCCGGCCTGGTTGCCTGGTGGATTCCAGTTGGCGCTGCCACCGCTCGCACTGTGCCATAGATTCGTTGAGTTGCCGACCCAATCGGTGACCTGGAACATGGTGCAGCCGCGGTCGTTGGTGGGATTGGTGCCGTAGCCAGTGTTGGGCGTTGTGAGCAACAGGATAAACTCGCCATTCCGGAACATGTTGCTGCCGTTGGCAGTCATGAGAACGATGGGGGAAATGGTGTCAGTCACGTTGAGAGCGAGCGCAGCGTCGGTGTCGGTGCCGGATGTCCTGTTTCCAAGCGCCACAGTTATGATGTCGGTGTTCTGCACCACGCCGGCGTCGCTCTGCGAATTGTCGACGATCCATAGTGGGGGAATGAACTGCATTCCATTGGTGCTGCTATACGCGCGAACACCGGTTGCAGGTGGGGCCGAAAGGTTGGGTGTCAGCGGCCCCGGACTCGGCGACGTGCTGAGAAGGCGCGAGCCATCGGCGGCGGTGGCATCGGCATAGCTGGCCGGGCGCACGCATTCGTACATGCCGCTGCCGGCGGCCCGCGTGTACCTGGCAAGCACTTCCATTGCTGCCCACAGATTCTGCTGAATGTTGAGTACCTTGGTCTGGGTGTCGTAGATGCGCTGCTGGCCGGCGAAGAACATGAAGGTCGACGCCGCGACTATCGACGAAATCACCAGGGTAATCATGATCTCGACCAAGGTCATGCCGCGATCGATAGGGCGAACAGGCCTCATGAGCCTGAGCCTTTCCCCCAACTCTTTCTGCGTTCCATGTCTAGACGGATCGTCTTTGGGGCACCGGCGTCATTGGTATAGGTCACAATGACAGAAATCACGTATGGAAGGCCGACGCCGGTATCAACGACGCTCCACTGTCTAAACCAGCGGTACTGGGCTATCTCGGCTGCGTTGACCGGTTGCCTCGGGTAGGAATTGAGATCACGGAGGATCTGGCCGGCCGAGTTCACGTATTCCGGAAAATTCTGGGGATACCAGACCACACTGCCGGCCACAGTTGCCATGGTGGAGAGACCAAGACCCGGCTGGGCATCGGCGGCCGGGCTATCGGTGTTCTTGCTTGCGAACTCGTCGATCTTCTGCTGCGCCAGTCGCATCGCGATGGCTGCGTCGTTGGCGTTCTTCGATGCGCTGGTGATGGCCTGCTGGACCGCGATGGTTCCAAGCAGCCCGATGGTGCCTATCAGCATGGACACCATCACCTCGACCAGGGTGAAGCCGGCGTCGCGCTTCACGGCAGCACCACCTTGTCGGAGTGGGTCGACACATAGCCGGTCAATCCGGTCACCGTGATCAGAAAGGACGCGTCGGGATGGTTTGACTGGAGGAGCTCGTTGCGCACGTAGATCCACCACGGGGCGTTGCCGATGGTAGAGCCAAGCGGGGTGAAGGTGATATCGTTGGCCAAAGTGGTTCCGCTGCTCGGTGGCGTGTGTCCGTTGCCGAGCACTCGGCCGGGCGGCTGGGTCCGCGTCGTATTGGCGTCCCAGATCGCGATGGTCTGCTGCGGGTCATCCACCGCGGGTCCTTGAATCGAGCTCAAGAGGACATAGGGACTGTCCTGCCGGTACGTGTCGATGTGGGTCCGATAGAGGACGACGTGGATGTTGGTTCGGTCCCCCAGCGCTTGGAAGCGCGCCCGCTGCAGGGTCTGGGCGATGATTTGCGCCCAATCGCGTCCCTTGCGGGCGGTGTTGTCCCGAAGCAAGAGCGGCGTGGAAACCGCGGCCAAGAGCGAGAGAATCACCACGACCACCATGGTTTCGGTCAAGGTGAAGCCGGCTTGTGTTTTACGAGCAGTCACCATGGTTACCCGGGGTCATTACTTGCAAACCTGCGGCCATCGGAAATGTCGTGAGTTCCTGCCAGGATCATAGGGCAGACATCGTCAGGACTAAGAAAACATTTCATGAAGCGCAAACAGATACATAAGACAAGGTAAGCAAAGGCCCACACAGTAGGCCCGCGGCCGAACGCACGCACAATCAGCGCGGCGGGCGGCGCGCTTCGTGAAACCAAGCCCGGTACTCCTGCATGCGCGCCCGTTGCTCGTCGGGGGCGCGGCGTTTGCAGGTGGCGAAGTCGGCGGTTTCTTGGCTTGCGCCCCAGCGGATCTCGACGCAGTCGTTGGGGTTGTAGGCCATTTCCAGCGCCGCCCGGCGCGCGAGGATGTCGGCCACGGTGAGGCGGAACGGGGATCCATCGCTGCGACGGTACTCGATGCTGCGCTCGCGGATCTGTTGCTCGTGCAGGGCCTCGATCGCCGCACCCACCTCGGCCGGCTTGCGACCAGCGAGCAGAAACAGATCGGGATGCTCGGAGATCTTCGCGGGCAATCCCACCAGCACGCCCATGGCGATGATTAGGCGCATGTCGCGCGACGGGGTGGCATAGTCCTCCCACGGACCCGTGGTTTCGAAGATCTTGGGTCCGGTCGGCATCGGCACCACTGGGTTGCCCTTTTCGCGCATGTAGCGTTCGCCGTTGTCCACCGAACCGACGCGCGTGGTGAGCTGCTCGACCAGGGCATTCATGGTCTCGGCGTAGGCAGCGCGCGCGTCGAGGCGCTTCGGATTGATGAGCTTGGCCATGCGGGCGTAGAAGCCGTCGCGATCCAGGCGTGCCTGTTCGCCCGAGAAAGCCGCGAAGCGAGCATCGGCGGTAAGGGCCTGGTTCGGCATTTCGGCAAGCGCTCCGTCGCCGCCACGCACGACCGGGCGGAAGGCCTTGAAGCCGGGCCCGGCGCTCTTGATGTCGCTTCCGAACATGAAATTGCCTTCCCAGAATCGTTTGCGTCCCACCGAGTTGTCGGGCTGCCCGTCCACCGCGAAAAGCAAACCGCCGTGCTCGGATGTCTGCTCGACCCACGATGAAACCATCAGCACGTGGCCATACGGGTCTGCATAGATGGTGCCCGGTCGCAACGTGCTTCGATCCAGCACGACCGGGTAATAGTCGGTCTCGTCATCGTCAAGTCCGGTGCGCGCGCTGCCCGACTGCACACGGTTAGACAGGATCTTGAGGAAGCTGCGGAAGCGCAGCAACGCGGAGGCACCCTTGATGGTTTCGTCGGGCGATTCGTTGTGGAAGACGGCGCCGCATTTCGGAGGACGGTCGCTCTTGCCACGGTCGCAGTCGCGCAGGGCGAACGGCAGCGCCAGCTTCCAAGCGAAGTAGGCGCGCAAGTAGTAGGGCAAATCGGCGCAGTCGGGGGTCGCGCGCGGGATGTCGCGATTCTTGGGATCGTCTTCGCGCAGACCGAGGAAACCCCACAGGAAATTGCGGGCGGGATCGTGAAGGACGGGCGCCAGAGAGGGAAAGGCTAGGGTGGCATCGGCGGGCGCATCGAACATCTGCTCGATCCACGCGGAGAAGAAGCTCTCGGTGCTGCGGTTCCACGACCCGGTCGCTCGCCACGCACCGGGACCCGCGGGTCGCTCGGGCGAGGTCTTCTGTCCGCTGGCTGCGACCTGGATGCGGCGACAAGCGGACCGACCGCCTTTACCGGCAAGCTCGACTCGCACCGTGCCCGGCTTTTGCAGCTTGACCTCGGCGTAAAAGCTGAAGGGCGGCCCGCCTCGGCTGGTGGTTGGCAGGACTTGCGGCGCTCCGCCCGGGAGCGTGACTTGAATCTCGCCCGCCCGCATGCTCTCGCTGACCACGAGTAGTCGAAGCTGCGAGCCCGCGGCCGGCGCCAGCGGCGACCACCAGACGCGGGTGTCGTCGGTTTCGCGGCAGGGAGCGTCGGCGGCGCGGGCCAAAGGCGAGAATCCGAACCAGGCAACGGCAGCGATGAGAGCAGTACGCAAGCCTGTCTTCACCAGTGGGTCGGGTAGTTGCGCCGACGAATGTAGGTTCGGGCGCGTACGAACTCGGGATTGACGAAAAACTTGATCAGGGCGACGCCGGTAAAGAAGCCGCCGATGTGTGCCCACACCGCCACGCCGCTCGACGTGACGTGATGGATGGAGGTCACCTGGGGCAGGCCATCGAGAAGCTGCAGGCCGATCCACATCAAGAGCACGAAGTACGCGGGCAGCGACAGCAAGAAGAAGCCGACGAACACGCGCACGCGCACGCGGGGGTAGAGAATCAGATAGGCTCCGAGAACCCCCGAGATGGCGCCCGAGGCCCCGACCATCGGTGCTGGCGAGGCA
>CAZBIU010000018.1:0-35823 GCA_964491625.1 uncultured Myxococcales bacterium | reverse complement strand
TATACTGAGAAGGAATTCCCGCGCGGGCCAAGAAGCACCCTGACCTGTTCCGGAACCCGCACTGAACCCTGCACCGACGCTGGCGTAGTGCATCCCTTTGCTGAAGGGATTCCAGGACCGAACCCGCGCATGATTGATCAAGGCAGATGTGAGGGTCGGCAGCCAAGCGCCCGCGGCGAACGAGAGGCTCGCGCGCACTCGCTGGGCACCCCAGACCAGCAAGGCGAGAAGACCGCACAAGAGCAGGATGGCGTTCTGGTACCGTATGCCGGCCGCTAGCGCCATCAGGAAGCCGGCCAGCGCCGCCTGCCCGTGCCGACGGTTGGTGATGGCAAGGGCAACCAGAATCATCCCGGCCGTGGTGAGGGCCACGGACAGCATGTGGGGCCACAAGCCTTGCGCATATTCGATGGTCGAAGCGCCGAGCAGCCACAACGTGGCGGCGTACCAACCCGCGCGCTCCTGATTGGCCAGACTACGAGCCGCTGCAAAGACGAGAACAACCGTGCCGACCGTGGCAAGCGCGTTAAGCAGCACCAGTCCGTGCCAGCCCAGGTACGAGAAGGGATAGGCAACCAGCGCGTAGAGCGGAGGAACCAGCGGCGGGACCGGACTTTGGGGGTCCTTTAGTATGAACGCCGTGGGTTCGAAAGCATAGAGCGCCTGGGATGCAGGCAGCCCCGCGGTGCCCGGCAGGAAGAGCGTGCCGCGCCGGAGCGCGACCACCGAGGAAAGATAGTTGCAGTCGTCGACGGTGAAGGGAGCCGGAATGGCGGTTGCGAGCAAGAGAATCAGACAGGCGAGGCAGAGCATGCCAAGCCAGAGGTGCGAGCGCGCCATGAAGAGAGCACTCTACACCAGGAGTTCAGCCCGACGGCACAACGAGATGTCGGCGTCTCTCCGCACGGTGCGAAAGCCGGCCCGAGCTTTGACAGGCCCTTCGGCTTGGACGAATAATCGATCCATGCCCCCCGGACATCCTCGATGAGCGCGGTCAGACTGCGATCGCTTCGCGGGGTCATCCTACGCGCCGACGCCCTGCTGGTCGTCCTCGCCATGGCCAATGCCTACCTGCTCCACGCGCTGTTGCGCAGCAGCTTCGGCTTTTTCCGCGCAGCGGCCGGCGCATCGGGATTCATCCTGCTCGGGTACCTCGCGCTGCCGCTTTGGCTGTTCCTGATTCCGCTGTTTCACCTCGACCGCTTTCTCGAGCATCGCTGGTCCTGGCTAAGAACGGGCCTGCGTTTGGCACAGCTTCATCTGGTGGGCTTGGGCGCGCTGTCAGCGATCACCTTTGTCACCAAGATCGTCGTGAATCGTTCCATCGTGCTTTCCTTCCTCGGGATTTCCTACCTGCTTCTCCTCGGCGAACGCGCGGTGATCGCGGCGTGGGTCAGACGGCAACACGAAAGGGGGCACGCGCGCGGCCGGCTGGTGCTGGTCGGAGAGCCAGGCGAGCGAATGGAGCAGTTTCTGGCGACCAACAAGCTGGCCACGTTTGCCCCGGACGTGCTCGGCTACCTCGGACGAAGCGCGGATCCGTCGCACGCGCTGCCGAGGCTGGGTTCCCTGGTGCGGCTACCGAGCGTGCTCCACGACCAACCCGTGGACGAAGTGGTGATCATCGACTCGCTCTCGCACCGCCGTGTCGGGTGGGTGCTGTGGGTCTGCGCGGACCTGGGAATCGGCGCTCGCATCTCCCTGCCCTGGGAAAACATCCCGAGGGTCCGGCCACACCTCGAGTCCGAGGACACGCTGCATTTTCTCACGTTCAGCCAAACCACGCGGCGAACCGCGAACTTGGCCTTGAAGCAGGTCTTCGACGTGGCGCTGGCGCTGGTCGGGACGATCGTGCTGATTCCCGTCTTCGCCGGCCTTGCCATCGTGATCCGGGTCTTGGATGGCAGCCCGGTCCTGTTTTCGCAGGTGCGGGTCGGGCTGCACGGCCGCCGCTTCAAGATGTGGAAGTTTCGCACCATGGTTCGGGACGCAGAAGCCGCCCGGCCCCAGTTGGAAACGCAAAACGAGGTGGATGGTCCGGCCTTCAAGATCACCAAGGATCCGAGGGCCACGCGGCTGGGGCTGTTCTTGCGGCGCATGAGCCTCGACGAGCTTCCTCAACTGTTCAATGTTCTGGAGGGCGCGATGAGCCTGGTGGGGCCGAGGCCTCTGCCCGAATCGGAACAGCAGCGGATCCGAGGCTCCCAGCGCCGCCGGTTGTCCATGAAACCGGGCATCACGGGCCTTTGGCAAGTAAGTGGGCGCAGCGACGTGTCCTTTGCCGAGTGGATGCGGATGGACCAGAGGTACGTGGACCGGTGGTCGCTCTGGCTGGACATCCGTCTCTTGCTCGCGACCATTCCCGCCGTCTTGCGCAGGCGCGGGGCGAGGTAGGGTCAGGCTGGCGAACAATCTGCAGCCGCCGGAGTTGAAGTTCACCATCCGCGCCAGAGCAGCATTCTGGCCTTACGCCGCCCTTCGGACGGTAGCAGGGAAGCCACATCGTCGCGCAAGCCGAAAAGGCGGGGCCAATTCCGGCGCAGTTCGGTCCGGCGCCTGACGTAATCCATCTGTCTGAGCTTGGCCTCGATGGATCCAATCGGCCTTCCCCATCTCTTGAACGGCCGTGTGCAGTTGGCATGGTGCAAAACGATGTCGGCTGGGGGAGGGCCGAGATGAGACATAGCCCAGAACTGGCCCGGCAGCATGGTCCAAGACACGGCAGGCTGACCACTCCTGAGCAACTGGCTTACGGCAGATTGATCATAGAATGGAAGATTCTCGAACGGCGTCGCCGCGACGGCTGCGTAGAACGACTGAGTGGAAGCGTTGCACCTGATGGCCACGAAACCTCCGCTGACCTCGCTGCGGGCGGGATCCTCTGCCAGAAAGGCGAGATCTGCGGAACGAAGGGCGGATCGAATGAATGGCTCACACCGGCCGAAGAACTGGATGTCAACATCAGACCATACCAGGATCTGCCCGCTGCGTTCCTTGATGAGATCAATCAAGAAATTTGTTCGACGTCGAAGCAGCTCAACGTAACCCCTGGTAGCGAAGTTACCCCCGCCTTCGCCGATCGTTCCCCAGTGCTCGATGTTGACCTCCCAGTCATCCAGGAAAGAGCTCACAAACCGCGCCTTCAGTGGGCGCACTTCATCTGTGTATATCGATTGGAGGACGATTTTTTCGTTGTGGAGTGACACGGCAGATGCGGTCAGCCTCTGGAAAGGCAGGACAACGGTACACGAGTGATTTTATCATTCAAGATTCGCAGCAATTTGCCGGATTCGTCATGGGCAGCACGCAGCAGGCCAGACTAAGTTCGCGCCGACCCCGATTGCTGCCGTCCTGGGGAAAGCGCCCGAGGTTGCCCGACATGCCGGCCATGCGCGACAATAGGCGTCCCATGCCTGAACCGAACAGGAAGAGCGACGGAATCCAGAAACGCCATGTGCTCGTCGGGGCCACGTCCGATCTGGGGCAGCTTCTACGGTCTCTGCCATCCGATATTCGCGTCGTGTCCTTTGACGTGTTTGACACCCTGGTAGAACGTCGCATCCGGCCGCCCGAGCAGGTAAAGTGGCTGGCCGCGCGCCGGTTTCTTGAGGGCGTCCGCCCCAAGCTAACCGTCCTTCAGGCTCGCGTGGTCGAAATACGCGGCGAAGTTGAAGCAGAGCTCCGTGAGCTCTCTCGCACAGCCGGCCTGGACGGTGAATGCCGGTTCACGCAAGTCGCACGGGGCATGGCCCGTAGGCTCAGGGCGGAGAGCAACACTTGCTTGCCCACATCCGACATCGGGCATCTACTGATCCAGTGTGAGCTCGACGCGGAAAGACACCTGCTGGTACCGAAGCCTGGCATGGCTGAGCTCCTTGGCGAGATCAAGCTGACGGGCAGGCGCCTAATCGCGGTCTCGGACATGTACCTCGACGCGGTCTTGGTCCGGGAGCTGCTGGACGCCGTAGGGCTCGGCCAGTATCTGGACGCCGTGTACGTGTCTTCCGACTTTGGCCTTGGCAAGCACAGCGGACGCCTGTTCGACAAGGTCTTCGAGCTCGAGGGGACGCCCCCCTGCCAGTTCGTCCACGTTGGCGACAATGAGCACGCAGATCTCGTGATGCCGCTCGCGCGAGGGGCGCACGCGGTGCACTTTCGCAATCATGGTCAGGCCAATGATGCGGACCTGTTGCGTGCGTGCGGTTGGCTTGCGGGCCGCAACGCTTATTGGCGGGGTAAGGCCATGCTCGCCGACTTGGCGCCGCCCGAGTCGGCGGACTTTCTTTTCAGCTACGGCTTCCGAGTGCTCGGGCCTGTGTATGCGATCTTCGTAGCGCGCTTACGCGAGCATCTCATCGAACGAGGAACCGAGAAGGTGTTCTTCCTCGCGCGTGAGGGCGATCTGTTTCGCGAGATCTATGAGCTGTTCCAGGCCCCTGTGCTCGACCTTCCGACGGCGCCCCCCTCGCACTACCTCTACATCTCGCGCAAGGTCGTCGCCTTGCCGGCGTGCCACCGTGGCATGTCCCCAAGACTTCTGCGCGGGTTCGCCCCGTGGCTGCGGACGAGGGGCCTCGGATCACTCGCCATCTCGCTCGGGATCGAGCCGGAGGCCTTCGCAGAGGCCGCACGCCGCCTCGGTCTGCCCGGTGTGAATTCCCCTATGCGAGATCCTCGGCGGGACTGGCTGTCGGAGATCGTAGCGGACGCAGACCTGCAAACGATGGTAAGGCAGCGAGCAGCGCCCGGCCGCGAGGAGTTGCGCGCGTATCTGCAACAGGAGGGATTCTTCGGCACCGGGCGCAAAATCGCCGTGTGCGACATCGGCTGGGCGGCGACCACGCAACGGGCGCTCATCGACGCTTTTGGCGATGAAACCTTCTGGCCTGACCTTCGGGGCTACTACCTGGACTACGAGGACTCCGAGGGTTACGAGCTCGGCGAGAAGGACGCCGTAGGTGTCCTGTTCGACCGTCGGCGTGACCACTTTCGCCATGCCATCTTCTGCCAGTTCCGCGAATTGTTCGAGAACGGAGCCCGGGCGCTTCATGGCAGCACGCTCGCCTACGAGCGCAAGGGTGACGGCTGCGTTGTACCGGTCCTTCAGGAGGCAGGTTCAGACGGACGCCAAGCAGAGCGCAACTCGGACGCGATTACCATGAGTCTGAGAGGCGGAGCCCTGGCGTTCGCCACGGCGTTCGTCAGGCGCCACGCGCTCTACGGATACGGCGCGGATTCACTCGTTCCGTACGCTCATGAGGTTGCCCGTCGAGCGATTATCTACCCGACACCGCGCGAGGTCGCGGAGCTCTCGCGCATGGTTCATCTCGACAACGCAGGCCCCATCGGTTCCTTCAAAGTACCTACCCTTCAGCAAGGCGGACTGCGGGCGATGTTGCAGCCCCGGCAACTGCGCCGTCTGATGCGTGAGACAAACTGGAAGTACGGGACCAGCCGATCCATCGGCCTGCCCGGCCTAAACCACCTGATGCGCGGTGCCCAGTTGCTCATCCACTACCGCAAGAGCGTGAAGGCCGGCCAGCCACGCGGTCCCGAGGCCGAGGTTCCTGGTCCAAGAGCGTGGGAATCGGCCGCGCTAAAACTTGCTCGAGCGGGAGCGCTCAGGTTGCGCCGCGGACTGCGGCCCCGCTGACCAGTCAGCGTGCACGACGGCGATACGCTTCGGCTGTCTCCCGGATCAGGTCTTCGAATCTGCGCACCATCTTGCCCATGGAGTATTCCAGCGCCCGCTGCGCCCCAAGAGCAGCCAGCCGTTTGCGGCGCTCATGGTCTAGCAACAACTGCTCAATAGCCTCGGCCAGAGTCGCCGGGGCTTCCGACGGCACCAGTCGGCCGAACCTTCCCCCATCCAGGATCTCCGCGGGACCGGTTGGGCAGTCGGTCGCGATGGTCGCAACCCCGAGCGCCATGGCCTCGAGAAGCGCGTTGGGGAAGCCTTCCCATCGCGAGCTAAGAACAAACAGATCGCTGCGGGCTATCCACCGGTAGGGATTGCGGTCCCAGCCCAGAAAATGGATCCGCTCCGCCAATCCAAGTTGATTCACCAACCCAATCAGTGGGTCCTTAAGCTCTCCATCTCCTAGCATGAGCAAGCGCCACGGCCGTTTCGGGATCCTGGCCAAGGCCCGTATGAGAATCTCGTTTCCTTTCTGGGCCGTGAGGCGACCGACCTGGATCAGGGTGGGGGTCCGACCGCGCTGAAGCTCCTGCCAAGATTGGGGAAGATCTTCGCCCGCCTGAGCTCCGAGCCCTTCTGCATCGACACCGTTGCCGATGGTCACCATCTGCTTTCGTGAAATTCCGAAGCTCACGTGCAAATCTTCGGCCGCGGCATCGGTCATAGTGACGTGCCGATCTGCCCGCGGGTAGAACGCTCGCGTGAGACGATGCCGTAACGGAGAAAACTCCAGCGTCGCGAGCTCGCGTGATAGAAAGTTGCGGTCAGAACAGACCACCGCCGTGCGAAGGTCGTAGCAATGTCTCGCGACCAGTGTGATCAGATTGGTGTTGGGCAGGAAGCTGAGAACGCAATCCGGCGACCATGCCGCTACATGTCTGGCCAGACATTTAACTGCGGACCGGAAGACCCTAACCTGGTCCACCAAGTCTTGGTAGCCAGCCTTGTTCCAATACGACGGCCCCAGCGCGGCCAGCGCGCCCCTTGCCATGAGACGATCCGCCATGGCTCCGCCGCTGGGCAGAGAGTCGATGTCCGTCAATGCATCTTCGAAGAGATCGACAACAGGGACGTGAGGTGCGACAGTCTGTCGCGCAGTCGCGGCCAGCGTCTTCACCAGCTGCACGTTGAATACGTCACGGGAAAACGAATTGGCCAGCCGAGTAAGGACGCGTTCTGCCCCGCCCCCGGTGAGCGAATCAATGGCGAAGAGCACCTTGGTGCGTTGGACTGTCATCGTCCCCTGAGGCGTCCATCAAGACAGACGGCCCGGGCGAAACGCATCGCCCTCACGGCGGAGGCAAGTCTGCCCCGGATGGTCTGCCATGGCCGATGCCAACGGCCGACGGTCGGGAAGACAAGGCAATCCAGCTCACGCTGGAACTTCGAGCGAATCTCGTCTTCCGCCGGCCCCAAGCGGCTAAGGAGATCGAGCACATACCTCTCCGGATCCGAGACCTCGGTCAGGGCCTGTCGGGCCTTCTCGTCGTTGGACGGCTGAGCACACCAATAGTGCCGATCGACGGTCGCGGGTCCTGCCTGCCCAGCCGCTGCGGTAGCAGCCTCCAGAGCCACGCGAAAGTCGTTGTCCTGGCCAGACAATCCCTGCCAAAGAGGGATCAGGTATCGAAGGAGGTAGTCGTGCTTGCGGGCGTGCAGGGCCCCCTTTCCGTAGATGTCTGCCGACGACTGTTCGAAATCGTACGCGCCGACACGATGCCGCAGCCGGATGGAAGGTCCATCCTTGCGAGCCATAGCGGCAATCGTGTCGCTCTCGGGCCGAAGCGAGCTGCCTTCGTCAGGAATCAAGGAGAGCGCCTGTCGCAGGAACGCCGTGCGATAGAGATGATTTCCGGCGGGCCGCCAGCAGACGAACAACTTGTCGAACACTAGCCCTTGAAGCTCGAAGGTGTTGGGGGGCGCTCGTCGAGCCTCGCCCAGCAACCCCTGGATTGCTTCGGGAAAAACCAGAACGTCGGCATCGATGCAGACTGTCCATGGCAGGTTCTTCTCCAGACCCTTTTGGTAGGCGAGCCGAAGAGTCTCCCCGAACGGATGTCCGGCGACACGGATAATCTCGTGTCTGGGCGCTACCGTCGAGAGGAGTTGCACACACGCTTCGGCCGTCCTCTCTCCGCACTCCCGGACGATCACAGAAACGTCGTTCATCATATGGAGGCGCGCCTCAGCAGATCGCTCATTGGCTTCGTCGACACTATCATCACGCGGGGATCCCGGCCACCCGGCCCCGACGATCCGGGCATTGCCCTACGGCGCACATCGCAAGCCGTTGCGCGTCGACGCCGCCAGTACTAGAGTCGAGCGACGACATGCGTACCTTGATCCTGGGCGGCGGCGTGACCGGCTTGGCCGCCGGTTGCGCCTCTGGTCTACCGGTCTTCGAAGCCGCCGAAAAACCTGGCGGGATCTGCTCGTCCTACTACATGCGTCCTGGCAGCCATGAGCGCCTGCCGCGATCGCCTTCCGATGCAGAGGCATACCGCTTCGAAATCGGCGGCGGGCACTGGATCTTCGGCGGAGATGCGACCGTCCTCCGTTTCATCGAATCCCTCATTCCGACCGGGCGCTACGCACGCAAGTCGGGCGTGTGGTTTGCCGATGAGCCGCGCCACGTGCCCTATCCTCTGCAAAACCACCTGAGGTTCCTGCCGCCCGGCGTGGCTTGCCAGGCGGTTAAGGAAATGGTGACGGGAAAGACGCCTGCGAGCCCAACCATGCAGGGTTGGCTCCTGGCCAGCTTCGGCCCGACCTTGTGCGAGCTTTTCTTCGAGCCATTTCACGACCTGTACACCTCGGGACTGCATCGCCAGATAGCGCCGCAGGACGGACACAAGTCGCCGGTCGATCGGGCGCTGGTCGTCGCGGGTGCGTTCGGCGACGTGCCGAGCGTCGGCTACAACACGACCTATTTGTACCCGAGCGAAGGCCTCGACGCCCTGGCAGAGCGAATGGCCGCCCGCTGCGACATCCACTGCCGAAAGCGCGCGGTGAAGATTGACGTGCATCGAAAGCGAGTGTCCTTCGCCGACGGCTCGTCGGAGGGGTTCCAAGCGCTCATCTGCACCTTGCCGCTGAACCAGACCATGGTGATGGCCGGGCTGACGGTCGATGAACCGCCCGACCCGGCGACCAGCGTGCTCGTGCTGAATCTCGGCGCCCGACGAGGTCCCCGCTGTCCCGATGACCACTGGCTTTACCATCCCCGCACGCGGGCGGGCTTTCATCGGGTCGGCTTTTATAGCAATGTGGATGACTCGTTCCTGCCGCGCAGCGCGCGGGACAATCGCGACCGGGTCAGCATCTATGTGGAGCGCAGCTTTCGGGCCGGCCAGCGTCCATCCGAGGCCGAGAGCCAACGCTACGCCCAAGCGGTAGTGAGCGAGCTCAGCGACTGGGGATTTATCGGGGACGTCGAGGTCGTCGACCCGACTTGGATCGACGTCGCATACACGTGGGGCATGCCGGGCTCGCAGTGGAAGGCCAAGGCCATAGCAAGCCTACAGAGCCACGACATCTACATGGTGGGTCGCTACGCCAGGTGGACCTTTCAGGGCATCGCCGAGTCGATCCGCGACGGTTTCTACGCGGGCGCAAGCTTCGCCGATCGCGCAAAGTCATGACTCTCCAGACGCCCATGCCCCTCCCGGAGCTGCAGGCAAAGCCTCTCGTCTCGGTACTGATGGCGAGCTGGAACTACCGGCGGTTCATCGGTGCCGCAATCGAAAGCGCAGTTCGACAATCGCACGAAAACCTCGAGGTCGTCGTCGTCGATGACGGCTCCAGCGATGACTCATGCCGGATCGTCCAGGGTTATGCCGACCGAGACGTGCGCGTCCGGCTCTTCCGCAAGCAAAACGGTGGCGCCGGCTCGGCCCTCAACCGAGCCCTCGCGGAATCCCGTGGCGAGATCGCCTGCTTCCTCGATGCCGATGACCTTTGGGCGGCCGACAAGCTCGCCAAGATCGTTGCCGCCTTCCGTGACAACCCCGACGCCGGCTTGGCCACCCACCCGCTTGCGATCATCGACGCCGAAGGAAGCCGGCTGGGCGAGTTCCAGTGCGTCGAGGGCGGCTTGCTTGGCGACGAGATCGCGACCCTGCGCATGGGCCATCTATTCCCGGTGTCCTCCGGCCTGTCGTTTCGCCGAACCGTTCTCGACTATGTCATGCCGATCCCCGAGGAACGTTTCCGCAGCGCGGCCGACCTCGCGATCGCCTACGCAGCCGCCCTCCTGACCAGGACCGTCCGCTTGCCCGAGGTGCTTGCCTCCTACCGCGTGCACGGCGCCAACTTGACTGGGACCACGCTCACGGCGGCGCGCGTAGATGCCGAGCTGGTGCGTAAGATCTTGTCGGCGGTCGAGCGCCCCGTCGAGTTTGCTGACGAGCTCAGCCGCAGCCACCTCGGACGCCCGGTTCCGCCCTCCCGATCGAGGAACGTGCTCGAACATCGGCTGCTGCTTGCCCTCCTGACCGGCGACCGATCGTCGCTGCGAAAGGCGAGTGCCGATCTGCGACAGGCGTTTGCCGAGGTTCGCCGCGACTATCCGCGCAGGCGCTTTCTGGCCTGGCAGGGGCTCGCGGCCCTGCCGCCACCGTTAGCGCGGTTCGGGCTGCAAGCAGTCCTTGGATGTCTCCGCCTGAGCAGGCGCCTTGGATAGGACCAGACCGGAGCGATCGTGGGAAGCCCGTCAGCGGGCGGCCAGATTGGCCATTTCCTTCGGGCAATGGTAGGCAATGCTAGAAGTCAATCTGTAGCAGAATCGCCTCGCATGAGTGAGAACACAGCCAAGAGCGAGCCGGAGCAGCGGGTGGCTGTCTACGAGCCAGACCTCCGTAGGAAGACCGGCTTCTTGCGAAGCCTGGTCGAGATGTCCAGGAACATTTGGATCTCCAGGGAGTTGGTCTGGCAGCTGTTCCGGCGAGATTTCCTGGCTGTCCACCGCAAGGCTTTCCTCGGCGTCGCGTGGATCGTTATCTCGCCAATCGTCGGCATCCTGTCGTGGATCTTCATGAACTCGGCCGGCGTGCTCAAGCCGGGAGATGTGGGCATCCCCTATCCCGCCTACGTCCTTCTCGGCACGACTTTCTGGGGCCTGTTCATGTCCTTCTACTCCATGGCCGCGGACACCCTAAGGGCCGGCCAGAGCTTCATCATGCAGGTCAAATACCCGCATGAGGCGCTGTTGGCCAAGCAGGTCCTCCAGTCCCTGGCCAGCTTCTTCTTCAGCCTCGTGGTAATGGCCGTCGGCTTGCTGCTCTTCGGCGTTGTGCCGAACTGGCGAATCGTCTTCCTGCCGGTCCTCATCATCCCGATGTTGCTTCTTGGCACAGCTATCGGTCTCTTCGTCTCCACGGTCGGGGTGGTCGCGACCGAGGTTCGCAAGTTCGCCGACCTCGCCGTAGGACTCCTCATCTTCTTCACGCCCATTATCTATTCGCGGACAGCGGCTGGCGAAGCCTATGCGACTCTCGTCCGCTGGAACCCGCTTACTTACATCGTCGGCGGCGTGAGGGACATCGTCGCGTACGGTCGCCTGGACCGTCCGGACGCCTTCCTCTTGTCGGCCCTGGCCTCGTTTGTCGTGTTTCTTGTCTCGTGGCGCATGTTCTACGTCTTGGAGGAAAAGATCATCGAGAAGATGATCTGACCGGCCGGTATGGACGCCGATATGCACATCCAACGCCCCTCCGCCGAGCCGCCCGATCCAGCCGTCGAGCGCGACATCGTCATCAGGGTGGACGGCCTGACCAAGAAGTTCTGTCGCAGCTTGAAACACATTCTGCTCTACGGCACCTGGGACATCCTGCGGGAAATGCTCGGCCTCCGCCACGATGGAGGCCGGCTGCGGCCCAACGAGTTCCTTGCGCTCGACAACGTTAACCTCGAGATCCGGAGAGGGGAAACCCTCGGACTCGTCGGTGCGAACGGCTGCGGGAAGACCACCCTTCTTCGTCTCATCAATGGCATCTTCCCGCCCGACGCCGGACGGATCACCGTGAAGGGACGGGTCGGCGCCCTAATTGCTGTCGGCGCCGGCTTCCATCCGCACATGACGGGACGGGAGAACATTTATCTGAACGGCACGATCCTCGGCATGACCCGGAAGCAGATCGACACCAACCTAGACTCCATCATCGCGTTCGCCGACATCGGCGAGTTCATCGATGCTCCAGTCTCCACCTACTCTTCCGGCATGCATGTACGGCTTGGCTTTGCCATTGCCATCCACTCCGAACCCGACATCATGCTGGTGGACGAAATCCTGGCGGTTGGCGATGCCAGGTTTCAGCGCAAATGCCTTGATAGGATTCGCGAGATGCGAAAGCGTGGCGTCAGCTTCATTCTCGTGACACACAACATGCACACAGTGGACGCCATGTGCGACCGGGCCGTCCTGCTTGACCGTGGCCGAGTTGTCGCAATCGGCCCGCCCGGAGACGTGGTCGCGCAATATGAGATTGCGGCCCACCGGGGCAATTCCGGTAGAGCCCGCAGCATCAGCCCCAACGGCACGCTCCCCCAGCTGATGAAATACTGCGACTCGCAAAACGATTTCGGCAAAGGCGACGAGATAGAAATAACCAGCGTGACGGTCCTCGCCGGCAGCGACGCCATCGCCACACTCAATTCTGGCGAACCGATGTCCGTCGCCATATCCCTTGAATCCAACTCGGACCTGAAGAACATATACTTGTGGGTTTCCTTTGCGTATGTCGCCGACCACGAAGAGATCGAAGAGAGCATTGCAGCCCTGGCCTCCCGGAACGTGATAAGCCTCCCCAAGGGGAAGGCGACGATAGTCGTTGCCTATCCGACCAATCAGCTCACTACGGGCATATACAAAATCGGAGTCTTCTTCCTTGATGACCTCTTCGTGTCCCCGCTCTACCGGGGCTATTTTGGGTATTTCTCCGTCAGCAAGAACATTCCTACACTCCTCAAGGCTGGCACCTCAACACCGCTCTGCTGGACTGATCCTGAAATCACCATAACCCCGCAGTACCCATCGCCAAGATGATGTCTAACAGACCGACAATCGTCCTTCTAGTCGACAAGCCCAATTGGGTCTTTGACTTTGTAGCCAATTCGGTCGCAGCCAGGCTGGCGGATAGTTTTGACTTCAGGATCGAATACGTGTCGAAAGAGCCGAACCTAGGAGAGATCCATTTCGACCTGCTCTATGTCTTCTTTTGGGGAGAGGGCTACCATCGACAGTTCAACTTCGACACGAGGAAGGTGATCAAGGAGATAAGCAGCCACCGTTGGCAAACGGAGAGCCAGTATGGGCTACTCACTGCAACGGAGATGAACGCTCGCTACCTTTCGGATGCGGGACACGTGACGTCCACGTCCAAGCGGATATGCGCCGCATTCGCCGGAATCCGGACCGTCACACATCTGCCGAACGGTTTTGACAAGAACATCTTCTTTGATGGTCGGCGAAGGTCGGGGCCGCTGGTGATTGGTTGGGCGGGAAACGAGGACGAGCCCTACAAGGGTTTGGTCGATGTGCTCAGGCCAGCATGCGAAGGCCGCTTTCACCTGAGCGTGGCAGGGGGAAAGCTGGCGACGAGAGAGGCGATGGCCGATTTCTACAACAGCGTCGATGTCATTACGGTTGCCTCGGTCGCTGAAGGGCAGCCGTTGACCTTGGTGGAGGGCATGGCATGCGGATGCTTTCCGGTCGCCGTCGATGTCGGAATTGTGCCGGAAATCATCGAGAGCGGAAAGAACGGGATCGTGGTCAATCGAGATATCGGATCGTTCCAAGAGGCCTTCGGGTGGTGTGAGGCGAACCTTGCAGAAGTACGTCGCATCGGCGCAGAAAACGCATCGAAGATGCTGCGAGAGCGGGAGTGGTCGGACTTGACCAACAACTTCCGCCAGCTGTTTTCCAGAGTTATCGCCGAGAATTCTGAAGGCCGCACGGACTACAGGGAACATCTGCTCAGGACCAATGGCACGAACTGGGATGCCGGACTCATGGCCTCCAGAACGTATTATGATGCCGAAGTCCTATCCGTCTTGCCTTCTGATCGGGATGCAATGATTGTGGATGTCGGGAGCGGCTTGGGATATTTCGTCGGATACCTATTGGGAAGGGGTTACAGAAAGGTCGGCTGCATTGACTTGAGCCGTCGGCTGCTCGATGACGTGAAAAACCGGTTCGGCGGCCGGCTGTGGTTTGCAGAAACGGTTGACGCCCTTTCATTCTTCAGGTCCACCCAGGTCGGTCTTGACTTCGTATCGATGATCGACGTGATAGAGCATTTTCCGCTTCAAGAAGCACAAGAATTGGTCGCATTGGTTTACAATTCCCTGAATCCTGGCGGCATTCTGCTTCTCAGGACCCCGAACATGGCGAACATCCTTGCGTCGTATTCGCGCTATATGGATCTCACTCACCACCACGGATACACAGATTCTAGCCTCCGGCAGGTGTTGGAGCTGGGGGGCTTCGACAGAGTGGATTTCCCGGAAGGACGGCCGATAGATGACCCAAGGCGGATGCGGAACAAGTGGATCAACGATTCTCTTCACCGGTTGGTCTACCGTCTTCATGACCGAACGATGCCCCGAGTGTTCGACAAGAACATCGTGATGTACGGAAAGAAGGGCCACTGAGTCATCCCGATCCTCCCGGTCCCCCGGAGACGTAGCACACGCCATCTTGCCCACCCGCGCGAGCCAGCACCCGCGCCGCCAATCCAGTACAATGCCAGCATGTCCACAACCGTGCTTGTCACCGGTGGGGCCGGCTATATCGGCAGCCACGTCGCGCATGCGCTCTGCCAGAGGGGTTTTCGTGTGCTGGTCGTCGACGACCTTTCGAATGGCCACTTGGCTCTGGTTCCCGCGGCGACGCGGCTCGAACGAGCGGATGTCACGACCACGGGGCTCTTGCGCGGGTTGGTCGAGCGCGACCAGGTGGCGGCCATTCTTCACTTCGTCGCGCGTGCCATGGTGGGCGAGTCGATGGCGCGGCCCGACCTCTACTACGACACCAACCTCGGTGCGACGCTGCGGGTGTGCGAAGCAGCGGCAGCACGACGGATCCCGGTGGTGTTCTCGTCGTCGTGCTCGATCTTCGGCCAGCCGAAATCGCTGCCGATCTCGTCGGGGCAAGCGTGCGATCCGCAGAGCCCGTACGGCGCCTCGAAGTGGATGTGCGAGCGAATCATCGCCGATCACGCCCGGGCGTTCGGATTCACCTTCGCCTCCCTGCGCTACTTCAACGCCGCGGGGGCCGACGTGGCGGCCCGCCTGTTCGAGCGGCACTCGCCCGAGAGCCATTTGATTCCCCTCGCTATCGATGCGGCACGGGGCGTCCGGCCGCCCCTGCAGGTGTTCGGCGCGGACTGGTCAACTCCCGATGGAACCTGCGTACGCGACTATGTTCACGTCGTCGATCTGGCCGACGCCCACGTCCGGGCGCTTGACCACTTGCTGGCCGGCAAGCCGTCGCTCAGGGTCAACCTTGGCGCGGGCAGAGGCACCTCGGTGCGCGAAGTGATGGACGCCGTGGAGCGTGCGGTGGGCCGACCAGTGCCGCACGCCATCGGGCCGCGCCGCCCAGGCGATCCCGCCGAGTTGGTGGCCGACATCTCCGATGCGCGCGCACAGCTCGGCTGGGAACCGCGTTTTTCAGATATCGATCGCATCGTGCGCGACGCGGCTGCGGTCCGCTAGTCGCCTCGTGGGCAACGCCGCCTCGATCTGTGCGCCGCCCAACGCGCCAAGCACCGACGTGACGCCCAACAGCGGAAGATAGTAACGAGGCCAGTCGAACGGCAACCACCACACCGTTGCCACCAAGGTGGCAAGGTAAATTACGGCGAATCCGCCACGGCCCGGTTGCACGACCTTCCACGCTCCCAGCACCAGCAGCATCGCAATCGCGATCGAGGCCCCGTCGGCGAAGAGGGCCACGCCGAGCGCTGCACCTGCGCACGCGAACATAAACATCAGCTTGCGCCTGCACAACTCCCTGCATCTCCACCGCAGAATGGCCCCCACCGAGGCGGCGACGGCAGTCGCTACCAGCAACGCGACGAGCACGCGCGGAACCTGGCCACAGAAACCCGGCGTCTGTCGTCCATGGGACGGCGACAGAATGACCCGCGATAGCGTCAGATGCAGCGCACGCAGGCGTTCCGTCACCCGAAGCGGTGCCAGCACCGGATCGTGTTGCTGGTGGACGATACCGGCCGACCACAAGCGTATGATGGCCACCGTGTTGTCCAGCGGGTGAAGCCACAGGTAGGGATTGACCGCCACAAAGATCGCAGATGGCACAGCCCCCGCGACGAGAATGCGCAAGCATCGCTTCCACCAGGGAGCCGAGACGATTGCGACGAAGAACATGCCGCCTGCCACCTGCGCACCGGAGCTGAACTTCGTCCCACAGGCCAGCCCCCAAGCGACGCAGGCGCCCGCCAGCAGCCAAGTACTTCCGCGTCGCCGCCACAGCAGCAGACACCAGAGGCCGGTGAGTGTAAACGCCATCTGCGGCACGTCTGAGTAGACCCGGCAGGCATGAACTCGGAAGGAGTCGTAGGAGAACAGCAAGAGCGGCGCGAGCAACGGTGCCCAGCGAGCCGGCCTCGCCACCTCACGTGCGATCAGGAACACCAGGATCAGCGAGGCAATTCCGAACCACGAAATCACCGTGCGGACCTCGGCCAGCATAGCAGGCGGGGGCAGGTTGCCGGCAATGAGGTTCTGATCGTAGTCAGCCGGCCACTGCCACATGTACTCGACCGGGGCTTCTGGGGACTTGGCCAATGCGGTCGCCGCGCCGATGATCAACTTGGCCACCGGTGGGTTCTGATGCCCCCAAGGGCCTACCTTGGAGAACGCAGATGTCCATTGGCTAGGAGGCGCCAAATCGGTGACGAGTTGCCAAGTCACGTATCCGCTGGTGATCCAGCCTGGCTCGTCAACGGTGCACCGGGCCTCGGATTTTGCGTCGGCCAAGAGCATAGCGGACATCAGGCCGATGATCAGAACAGCGATACAGGAATGGACACGTATCGCTGGCTTCTCGGCCTCGAGGTCGACACATGGGGGGCGAGGACGGCAGCATCTGAGTCTGTATCCGTAGGACATAGCTTCCCTGCTACATGCGTCCGAATGTTGCGGCCAGCCAGCCCTGGGCGGGCTCGCTGTCCATGAGTCGTCGCGTACTGGCCTGCGCGAGTGCGCAGCGGCTGAAGAGTACCGGCGCTACGAATGCGAGCACTCTCGCCAGGCTTTGCCCCATCACAGGTTTTGTCATCATCGGGCTCCTTGCCGTGGCTTCCAAAGAATTATCACGCCACCCGAGTCCCGTGTCCAACGCTGGTCAGGCATCGCCCTGCACGTTCAGGACCAGCCCGTGTTTCAGCTGTCCCAAGGTGAATGATCAAGCCACCGATCCCTTACTACGAAAGCCCGACCGAGGTGCGCCCTACGCCTGCGCCCCGTCGCGCATGGCGCGCGCGAACTCGTCGAAGATGTCGTCGAGGCTGTGCGTGATGGACCATGCGGGGTAATGCGCCTTCAGCTTGCGCAGGTCGGAATAGTAGCAGATGTGATCGCCGATTCGATTGGTCTCCGAGTAGGTCCAGTCTAGCTTCTTGCCGCCAAGCTGCGCGACCCGGTCGAGGCACTCGAGGATGGAGACGCTGTTGGCCTTCCCGCCGCCGAGGTTGTAGACCTCGCCCGGGCGAGGGGCGCGAATAAACTCGTCCATGGCGCGGACGACGTCGTGGCAGTGAATCTGATCCCGCACCTGTTTGCCCTGGTAGCCGTACACGGTGTAGTGGCGGCCCTCGCCGAGCGCCTTAAAAAAATACGCCAGGAACCCGTGCAGCTCGGCGCTGGAATGGCGCACGCCGGTGAGGCACCCGCCACGGAAGACGCCGGTGGGCATGCCGAAGTAGCGGCCGTACTCCTGACAGAGCACGTCGGCGGCCACCTTGCTCGCCCCGAACAGGCTGTGCAGCGACTGGTCGATGGAAAAGCTTTCGGGGATGCCGTTCTGCCACTCGGGCTCCGCGTAGTCCCAACGCTTCGGCAACTCTCGCAGGGCGAGCCGGTTGGGCGCGTCGCCGTAGACCTTGTTGGTGCTCATGAGGACGAATGGAGCCGTGGGGGCGTGCCGGCGCACCGCCTCGAGCAAGTTGAGGGTGCCGACCGCGTTGGTGTCGAAGTCGTCGAACGGCATGCGGGCCGCAAGGTCGTGCGAGGGCTGGGCCGCGCAGTGGATGACCGCCTCGGGTCGGATCTCCTCGATGGCGGCCAGAACCGCCGCGCGGTCGCGGACGTCCACGTCACGGTGGACAAAGCCCTCCACCGTCTGCTCGAGCCACCTGCGCACCCAGGTGGTGTCCCCATCGGGGCCGAAAAAGTGACGGCGCAGGTTGTTGTCGAGGCCGAAGATGCGATGCCCCTGCCCAGCGAAATACACTACCGCTTCGCTGCCGATGAGACCGCTGCTGCCGGTGACGAGAACCTTCATGTACGCTCCTCGGCCCATGCTAGCCCGCATTCTTCAATGCTGCGAGTTCTGCTGCGAGCAAACCATCGCGTCGGGTTTGGCGTTGCCGGCGTGGTCGTTCGGGCCGATAACTGGTGCTGCGCCATGGCCCCGATGAAGATCCTGCTGCTCAATCACAACGTCGTGGAACGAAGCACGTTCTACCGCGCGTTCTACCTCGGGCGCGAGCTCAGCGACCTGGGACACCAGGTGACGCTTGCCACGATCTCGCGCCGGAACGTTCTGCGTCCTGTGGTGGAGTCTCGCGAAGGCGTTCGCATCATCCAAACCCCGGACCTCGGCATTTCGCGGGCGCGGACGGGATGGGATCCATGGGATATGGCTTGGCGGATGGCGCGCTTCCTCGGCGAGCGCTTCGACCTGGTCCACGGCTTCGACTGCCGCCCGGTGGTCCTCGGACCGTCTCTCGCGCTCAAGGCCGTGGCCCACACCCCTTGGATCACCGACTGGGCGGATTGGTGGGGCCGGGGCGGGGCCATCTCCGAGCGCAAGAGCTGGATCGGCCGGGTAGCCTTCGCGCCGCTCGAGACTTTTCTTGAAGAGCGGTTCCGCCACCTTGCCGACCAGGTCACGGTCATCAGTCGCGCCCTCGAAGCGCGAGCCCTGGGCATGGGCGTCGCGCGCAAACGCGTGCACCACATCCCCAACGGAGCCAACGTGCGCACGATTCCAGTGCTCGATGCGCGGGACTGCCGCAGGGACTTTTCCCTGCCGCTCGATGCCCCTATCGCCTGCTTCGTCGGCTTCGTCCAATACGACCTCGCGCTCGCCGTGCGCGCCTTCGCCGTGGCTCGCCGGTCCGTGCCCGATGCGCGGTTGCTCCTGGTCGGGCCGCGCAACCGCGAGGCCGAGCGATGGGTCTCGGAGCTGGGCCTCTCCAATGCGGTCCACGCCACGGGCACCCTGCCCTTTGCCCGCGTGCCGGTTGCGATGGGCGCGGCCGACGTCTTGCTCTTGCCGTATTCAAACACCCTGACCAACCGAGGGCGCCATCCCACCAAGCTGGGCGACTACCTCGCCGCGGGCCGGGCAGTCTTGGCCAATCCGGTGGGCGATCTGGTCGACGTCTTCCAGGCCGATGAGGTCGGCGTGCTTGCACCTGACGACGTCGAAGGCTACGGCCACGCGCTGGCAGAGCTACTCAGGGACCGCGAACGCACCACGCGCATGGGACGCACAGCACGCAAAGCTGCCGAGGAAAAGTACGCCTGGAGACATCTCGGCGCGAGGTTGCTGGAGGTGTATGCGCGGGCTCGATAAGACTGGGTGAGCGCTAAGCCGCATTGCCCGCCGATTTTCGCCGCCCGCGGCGGCGGCTGGTACACTCGCCCAGATGGTGCCTGCAAGCCAAGCCGAAGGTCCGCGTGAGCTCCCGCGCTGGTTCGCGGACGCCGTGGTGCTCGGCGGCGTTTTGGCTGTCACCATCGCCCTCTTCCAAAGCCTGGACAGCCCCTACGCCCTCGACTGCGACGACACCAACCTGGCCCTGTCCATTTCGCGTTTTGATATCGTAAACTTCCAACCTCACCCGCCCGGCTACCTCGGGTACGTCCTGCTGCTCAAGGCGGTTCACGCGATCACCGGCGCCCATCCGGTGCTCGTCACGCGCCTGGTGTCCCGGCTCTTCGCCGTGCTGGCCATTCTGTGGACTTGGCGCGCGGCCCTGCGCCTGTCGGGCGATCGCGGGACGGCCTTGTTCGCGGCGGGCATGGTGGGATTCCATCCCATCCTGCTCTACTACGGCGTGGATGCCCAGACCCACTCGGCCGAGATGGCCATGTCGGCGCTCTTGCTGCTGGCGCTGGCCCACGTGCAATCCCGACCGACCCTGGCCAAGGCCGCAGGCATCGGACTGATTCTCGCGGCGGGCGGCTCCTTTCGGCCGAGCTTCGCGCTGGTTTCCGTCGGACCCGTGCTGTGGACCTACCGCCGCGACCTGCGTGGGATTGGTATCATCGCCCTGGTCGGCGCCGCGGGCACCGCCGCTTGGTTCCTCCCCACCCTGGCCCTGACCCCCGGGGGCCTTCCTACCTATCGCGCCGCCAGCGACGGCCTGGTGGGCAACCTCGTGCGCATGGTGAGTCCCCTGTCGCGCGACGCAATTCCGCGCTTCGCCCGCGACAACATGGTGAACGCCGCCGCCTGGACCGCGCTCGCCCTGGCTCCCGCGCTCGTGGCCCTGGGTCTGCGGGCGAGATCCTGGCGCATCCTGCTTGACGGCTGGCCCGTGCAGGCCTTGGCCGCGATGGCCGTGCCGGCCGGCCTGTTCTACGGTTTCGTCATGTGCGCCGAGGCAGGTTACCTGGCCGGGCTCGTGCCTCAATCGGCGCTGGTGGCCGCGGTCGTGCTTGCCGCAAGCGCGAAGGCGCGGCCGTGGCAGGCCAGGACGCGATACCTCCTGGTCTTGGCCGAGCTCGCGTTCTTCCTGGTTTCGCCGAGCGGGCAAGGCGTCTTCACCATGATGCCCACGGCCAGCGAGATCGTGACCCGAGAGACCCGCATCGGCGCACTGTTCGCCCATCTTCTCGAGGGGCTGCCACGCGAGGACAGACTCCTGGTCGTCACCGACTGGCCCGATCCCACGGCCCTGCGGCAGCTGCCGCTCCTGCGGCCGCGCTCGGAAATCCTGCAAGTTCCGTGGCGCCTTCGCCCGGACTTCCAACCCGTATACAGCATCGCACTGGCGACCGACCACGACTTCACAGGGCTGTTTCTGGTTCCCGGCCAACCGCGCGAGTTCCTTCGTCACCGCCGTACCAGCCGGTCCTACGATTGGATCGCGATCGACCCGCGCACCTCCGACCGCGTGCGCGACGAGCTGCGCGCTCACAGTCGCTGCGCCATCCCTCGCTACGACGAAGAGCGGCTCTCACGTTTCCGGCCCGACTGCTTCCCCGAGCGGCGCCTGCGCCTCGGTGACTTCACCTTCGACTTCGGCGTCGCCACCGAGGGCTGATCAAGCGAGAGCGCCCCGCCCCTTGCAGAATTCGAGAAGCAGAATGGTCTGCTCGCTGGATGGGTGCACGAATCGAATCCCCGTACGCCGAAATCCACCATGCCGCCGATCCGAGACCACAAGCCCCTTCACGTCGATGGTGGTTCGCGTCCCCGGTAGATCGAACGTAAGCGTCACCGGGGTTTCCGGCGTGATGGGCAGATCGTGGGGCCGCCGGACGGTGATGCCGCCGGGGCCGATATCCTCCGATTGGCCGAGGTGAACCACGTGGCCAACCGAATTCCGAACCGCGCACACGGCAGCGACGCGCGATTCTTCGCGGCGATCTCGTTCTGCGCGGCGGCGTTCTAGCTGCATGCCGCTATGGTAGGGAGCGCCGAAGGAAACCGCAAATTTTGCGACTTGACGGTCTACTCCTCCAACGGCTTGGCGTCTTCGGTGATCAGGTTCGGGATGTCGTCCACCACCGAATACGAGAGCCGGCAGGGGCGGCACAAGAGGGCGCTTCCGTCGGGGTTGGCTTGCAAGCGGCCCTTGCATTTCGGGCAGGCAAGGATCTCGAGGATTTGGGGATCAAGCGACATGGAGGTGTTTATACACTGCCGCCCTTCTGCCGATAGATCGATCCGTGAATCGATGGTTGTTGCTCGCCTTTGCGACGGCTGCGTTGGGCTGCGGCGAATCGCTGTCAAACGGCAGAGCCGCCGCGCCTGCCGCTGGCGCCAGCGCGCCCCAGCCCGCCCAAAGCCTGCGCGTACACGTGGCGGACGATGTGGCCATCGTCGCCGAAGGTGATACCGGCCCCGGGTTGGCGGAGAACCTGAAGGCCGCCGTGGAAGCGGAGCTCGGTCGACAGGGCTTGCGCATCGTGAGAGCCAACGACAAATCCGTGGATCTGACGGTGCGCATTGAAACCCGCATCCGGGGCGCGGTGTATCTTTTGCACGGTCATGTGGGGCTTACAGTCGAGAGGGCCGGTGTTTCAGTCGCCACCGCAGCCACCGATGACGAGATCCACCGGGAGTCCGAATTCCCGGTGGTCATGGCCGATAAGGCGGTAGCGCTTCTGTTGGGCACCCCGGCACTGCGAGAATTCGCCCAGCGGCACCGGTCCGAGCCGGCGCGGGACAAGACCGCGCCGCGGCCCGCGCCCCGGCCCACGCCGACTTTGGCCAAAGCGCCGTCGCCGGAGGCCATGGCCAGGGCCCACTTCGGACGCGCCACCAGCTACTACAATCTCGGCCGCTACCAGGAAGCCCTGGCCGAGTACGAGGCGGCTTATCTGGCGGTTCAAGATCCGCCCTTCCTGTTCGACATCGCGCAGTGCCATCGCATGATGGGTCGGGACAAGGAAGCGCTGGGGGCGTACCGCAGCTACTTACGCGTCGCCCCCGACGCGCCCAATCGATCCGAGGTCGAGAAGCGCATCGCCGAGCTAGAGCGAGGGACCCGCTATGCGCGCTGATGGCAAGCGCGCGGCTATTCCGTCCGCTTGAACTGGAACGGCATGGGCGCCCCCTCGGCGTCCGACCAGTCCTCCACCACGGAGGTCACCCGCGCGCCCCACGGCCCCCGACGCAGGTAGTCGAGAAAGAGCACGAGCTTTGCCTGGGATCCCTCCGCCAGCACTTCCACGCTGCCGTCGATTCGGTTGCGCACCCAACCCGCCAGAGCAAGCCGCTGGGCCTCGTCCATGGTGGTGGCTCGATAGCCCACGCCCTGCACGCGTCCGTGCACGAAGGCGTGTAGGCGACGCTCCTGACTGCCTGGCTCAGCCGCGGCCAAGGTGCCGGATCCCCGCCGCGAGCTCTTAGAGCGGCCCCTCGGTGACGCCGAAGCCGACCAGACTGCTCGTCACCAGGGGCAGCTCCTCGAAGCGGGCAAGCACCCCACCCTTCGAGTCAAGCACCTCCGCCTTGGACAGCACGGCGTACTCGACCGGCCCCACGGTCGGTGCGCACGAAGCGATGTAGCCCGTGACTTTTGCGCCCGAGTCAAACTCGAACGTAACCCGATGGCTGACCATATCGCGAATGCTGGCGTAGTCTGACATTGGGTGAAATCTTCCAGGCGCAGGGCGAAGAGTCAACTGGTGAAGTCCTTGTTCACGTCGGGTTAAGATAGCGGGCGATGCGGTCTTGCCCGGGCTACCTCTGCCTCCTCGTCGGCTTCCTGGCCGGCTGTGATAATCCGCATCCGTCGATCACTGGGGTCACGCCCCAACAGGCATACGCCGGGGACGACGTCACGCTGACCATCCTGGGCGACAACTTCGTGCCCGCAACCATCCTCGACCCGGACCAGGGCAGGCGCATCGCCACCAGCGACGGATTTCGGATCCGGGTGGGCGACGGCACAAGCTGGGCAGACCTGGCCGACATCGCGTGGCTGTCGCCAGGCGAGATCACGGGCTGGCTGTCCGCCGGCCCGGCGAGCGCCTTTGTGCCCGGGCCGCTCGATGTCGAGCTTCGCGATCCGCGCGGCCAGAGCGCGACCCTGCCCGGCGGATTCGTCGAACTCGGCCCCGACCTGACCCCGCCCATCGTGACGTTCACCAGCCCGGACCCCGCCGCTGCCTTCACGCCGGGCATGCTCCTGCGCGGGAGCTTTCACGCGGCCGATGCAGCCCCGGGCAAGCTAACCGGTTTGCGCTGGGCCTACTTTGAAGGCAACGACGTGGACCACAGCGTTGCCGACGGAAGCTGCTGGGTGGCGCCACAGGCGGCAGAGGGCGACTGCAGCTTTCAGGTGCAAATCAACCCACAGCTGCGGGGGGGGGACGTGGTGAGAATCCGCGCCTACGCCGAGGACAACGCTGCTTCGCCCAACACGGGCCAAAGCGAAATGGCGATTTCCCTGCTCGCAGCGCCCGAGGTCGTGTCCGTCACGCCCAGCGACGGCGGCACCTTGGGAGGCACCGACGTGGTGATCCGCGCCGTCGGACTTCTGCCCGGCAGCACCGCCAGCGTCGACGGCGTCTTGCTATTCCCGAACGGAGGATTGGTCGTGGACGCGAACACTCTGAGCGGACACGTTCCGCCGCACGCGCCCGGCGCGGCGTCCCTGCTGGTTCATACCCCGGTCGGGGATGCCCGGGGCGTGCTGACCTTTGCGTACCTTCCGCCTCCGCAAATCGACGCCATCTCTCCCGACGTGGGATCTGCTGCCGGGGGCACCGCGGTGACCATCACCGGCAGCAATTTCTCGCAGGACACCCAGATCTACTTTGGCACAACCCTCACCGGCGCAGCGCCGTTGGCCAGTCCATTCCTGGCGAGCCCAACGACCATTGTAGGAACCGCGCCTGCCGGCAGTGGACGCGGCACGGTTTGGGCGTTCGATGCCAACCTGGGCTACAGCAAGCTCGATGGCGGCTTTTCCTGGAGGGCACCGTGAAGCTCCTGCCCAAGCTGGCGCTTCTTTCCATCGGCGTTGCGGCGGTCCCTCTCGCCATCGCCGGATACTCATCGATTCGCGTCAGCCAAGCGGCCCTGCGCGAGGAGATCCAGGGACACGAAGTCCTGCTGGCCCGGCAGATTGCCGAATACGTATCCAGCCAACTTGGCAATCTGCGCGCCACCATGGCGGTGGAAACCCGCATTCTCGACCTGACCCGCGTGGGCGACCGCCTGCCCTCAGACGAGGCCCTGCGAAAGTTTCTGCAGCTCGTGTATCACCAGAGTGACGACTTCAGTATCGTCGCCCTGCTCGACAAAGCGGGCAAGCCGTTGGTGCCCTCCGCTTTCCAATCGGTAGAACCACGCAACGATTCGTATGGCGATCACGAAATCGTCGATGCGGCGGACGCGACGCTGTTCCCGGCCCTGGTTCCGGTCGCGCAAGCTCTGCGCGATGGCGCGGCCGTGGGCCCGGTGCTGAACGCGGGAAAAGCGCGCAGGCCGCACGTGGTGTTGGCCATCCGCTACGACGTCCCCGCCGACGGCGGCCAACGAATCATTGCCGCCGCGGTTTCCCTGCGCCGCATCGCGGATCACCTGGCCACCCTGTCGACCACCGATCGCGATATCCTTCTTCTCGACCGCGACGCCCGCGTGATCGTATCAGGACGTTCCATCGGCCCGCCGTCGTGGGAGCCCAAGCAGTTCGATCATGGGCCACTTGGCCATCTGCCGGACAATTGGTTCGTCACCACGTATGCGAGCGGAGGCCACGCCGTGATAGGGGCGTACGTGCCGGCACCGGCATTTATGCTGGGCGTGGTGGTGGAACGGTGGGAAGAAGCCGCCCTGCGCCCGGCACGGCGTCTGAGCTGGACCACCGCCTATTGGGTTGGCGTCGCCGCATTCGTGGCGGCCTTGGTCGGCGCGGCGTTGGCGAGGTCGCTTTCGAGTCGGGTGGGCTCGCTTCTGCGTGGATCGCAAGACATCGCGCAAGGCAAGCTCGACATGCGCTTGGAGGTGACCTCCGACGACGAGCTGGGTGAATTGGCCAAGTCGTTCAATGCGATGGCCAGCTCGCTCGACGCCGCTCGCAAGGAGATCACACAACAGACCCGGGAAATCATGGGTTGGAACGCCAGCCTTGAACGCCGGGTCGAGGCCAAGACCAAAGAGCTGCGCGAGGCGCAGGACCTGCTGCTTCGCTCGCGGGCGCTGGCCGCGATCGGTTCCCTCGGCGCGGGCGTGGCCCACGAGATCAACAATCCGCTCACCGGCGTGCTCGGCTTGGCGCAGCTTCTGCTGGTCGACTTGCCGAGCGATCACCCGCTCTTCCCGATGATCCGCGACATCGAGGACCAGGCCCTGCGCATCCAAGGCATCGTTGCCAATCTGCTTCGGTTCTCGCAAAAGCAAGGCGGCGAGGGTTTCAAGGTCCTCAACATGGCGACCATCCTCGACGACGCGCTTGAGCTGTGCGGCCCGCAGAACCTGGCGGCAACCAAGATCAACATCGTCAAGCGGGTGGCGGGGGCCAGCCCGCCGGTCTTCGGGAATTCCCTGCAACTGCAGGCGGCGTTCATCCAGCTAATCCAAAACGCCGTCGCGGCCATGGAGGGCGGCGGCACGCTGACCCTGGAAACCACCTTGCCCGAGGCCAAGTTGTTCCGGGTGCGGGTTTCCGACACCGGTCGGGGCATTCGGCCCGAGCACCTCTCGCGCATCTTCGACCCGTTCTTCACGACCAAGGCACAGCGAACCGACACCGGCATCGGTCTGTCGGTGGTACACCAGATCATCGAGGATCACGGCGGCACCATCCGGGTGGAGAGCGCGGTCGGCAGCGGGACGACGTTCTGGGTGACCCTCCCCATTCACCTCAAGGCGAGCCCCCTCGAATGATCAGTCCGAACCGCCGCCAGGCCCTGAGGTTTCAGATCACGATCGTGGTCATGGTCGCGTTGGTGCTCCTGGTGGCCAGCCTGCTCTCACGCCGCTTCTTCGAGCAGAGCAAGCCGGAGATGCCCGCCGGCCTGTCGCGGGTCGCCCCCGTCGTGCCGGAAAGCGATTCCCACTTGTTTCGCGTCACCGCTCTGCAGGGCGTGGTCGAGGCCTACCAGAACGGACAGTGGTACCTCGTCCGACCGGGCCACCTGCTCTCAACCAAGGACGTGGTACGTACCGCGGTCGGCGCGCGCGCCATCCTTCGGCGTGGCGGCATCGAAATCGAGCTGCGCGACAACATGGATCTCCGCCTCGACGACCTGGAAAAGGAGACCGCCAAAATCGGCTTGCTCCGCGGCGGCAAGGTCTCTGCCAGCGTCGCCGGCGACGACGAGCACGTTGAGATCACGGCCCGCCATACCAAGACCGAAAACATCGGGGCATCTCGCTTCGTAGTATCGGTCTCGCCCTCGGGCAAGGTCAATGTGGCGACCTCGGAAGGCGCGGCCCGCTTTTCGGCCAAGGGCAAAGACGTCGTCGTACCCAGCGGCAGCGTGAGCACCGCCTTGCCCGACCAGGCCCCGGGCGATCCGGAACCCATCCCGCAGGAGCTTCTGCTCTCGGTGATTTGGCCAGAAGACGATCGACTGGACAGCCAAGCACGCGTCAAGGGCCGGGCGCAGCCCTCCTCGCGCATAGATGTCAACGGCGTCGAGACCGAGGTCGGAGCCGACGGAACCTTCCGCGCCGTGGTTCCGCTCAAGATCGGCAAGAACCACGTCCAAGTCGAGGCCGAGGATATCCTCGGCCGCAGCAAGACCGTCGACAAGGTGGTCACCCGCGCCGCCGCGCCGCCCGCGCTGGAACCGACCGGCCAGGAGCTGTGGAATCCATGACCGGGGGTCTGGTCCGCCCTGCAAACCGATGGCTGGCAGCAATCACGCTCGCGCTCTTGGCGGCCGTTCCAATCGCGCGCGGGCAGGACTCCCCGACCGTGTCCGCGGAGGCAACCGCGCCTGCCACACCCGACCTCCCGACCCGACCGCCGGCGACGGAAGCTGTGCAGGTGCGAGCGCCAGAGACAAACCCAGCGCTGGCAAGAGTGTCGCTGACGCTCGCAGACCCCTCGCCGGTCATCGGCCTTTCTGGCGAGACCATGATCAGCATCGAGGTCGACCATCCCCCGACCGTGCCAATGCCGATGCCCCGCATGCTCTGTAGCGCCGGACAAATCGAGGATCTTGGTCGCGAGGGCCCGGCCAAATTCACCGCGCGCTACATTCTGCCATCCAGCCGATTTCCCCAGCCGGCCATCCTGGTAGTCGAGTTCTCCGACACGCGCTCGCCCCTTCGAGGCATGGCGATGGTCCCGCTGCGGGCGGCCGCTTCGCCAGCGTTCCGAACTGATCCGGGCGCTCAGGTCACCATGCGGGTCAGCGATCGCGACTTCGGGCCGCAGGTCGCCGGAGCGGATGGCATGGTGCACGTGCCGGTGGTGGTTCCGCCCGGCGTGGATTTTGCGCTCGCCCGATCGGTCAACCTGCACGGTAAGGCGACCGAGGAGGTGGTCGACCTGCACGTACCCTATTCCCAGCGCGTGCTCTTGGTAGCGCCGGAGATTCTAAGCGCGGGCGAGGTCGGTGAGGTTGCGGTGTACGCCGCCGAACCTTCCGGCCGGGCGGCCAATGCGGCCATGCTCGTCCTGCGCGCGGGGAAGAACCGCGTGCAGCCGCTCGGCAGCCGGGTTTCCGGCGAAGCACGCTTCCTGGTCACCGCGCCCAAGATCCTCCGGCAGCGAAGCATGCGCATCGAGGCTCAGCTCAAGGATCAGAGCACCACGCTTACTGCGACAAGGATCGCCCTGGTGCCAAGCGGCGCGGCCGGGCTGGTTCTGGAACCGGAATCGAGCCGCCTCGGGCGCGATCCGGCGTCAGCGATGCGGGTATTCATCGGAGCCGAGGATGCGTTCGGAAATCCTGTCGATGCCGGACGCGCCGGGGTGCTGGTGGATGGCAAGCCCGCGGCGGTCAAGTCTGACGCCGACGGGGTTCCCATGGTAACCGTGGAGGCGCCCCGGCCTTCCAGCCATCGCGACGAGGTGATCGTCGAGGGAGTGCTCGATGACGCCCACGTCTTCAAGCGCATCCCGGTCGGGGTTCCTGCACGGCTGATGCCGCCCCAAGCGCCCGAGGTCATCGCCTATCCCAAATACGCGGTAACGCCACGGCTGGGGGTCTTGACCAACTTCGGGCCACTCGTCGGCGCCACCTTCTTCGTCGATGCTATGGTCTACCCAAGCCATCGGCTTCCCGGACTTGGCCTCGGTCTCTCGCTCGGCATTCTGGAATCCCGTTTCGCCGCGGAGAGCGCCGGCGGAATCAGTCACGTCGCCATTTCGACCGTTCCAGTGTCGGTCGAGGTGCGGCAGCATTGGGTGTTTGGCCGCGCATTTGCCGGGGTCGGTGTCGGTGCTGGCTTTGCAATGGCGGAAGGCCGGGTAAGTAGCTACGGCGCGACGACCTCCGGCAGCAGCGTTGGCGCCATCGCGGAGGCCAGCGTGGAAGGCGGCTTTCTCTTGCGCAAAGCCCACCTGGTGCTTGCCATCCGCTACGTGGGATTGTACTTGTCCGATTTCTCCAGCGGCGATCACCTGGCCGGCAGCGTCGGCGGGGTGATGGCCGACGTCGGCTACCGCCGCGTGTGGTAGGCGTCAGCGCAGAACAAACACTGGTACGTACAGGGTCAGCACCACGGACACGATGGCGAGGCCCAGCACAAGCACGACCGCAGTCTGGCTAACCACGCGCAGGCGCGCGACCTTGTCCTTCGCCTCGCGTTGGTAGTTTTCGGCTGCAGACAAGATGGCGTTCGCCAGCTCGCCACGCCGCTCGGCCGCGGAGATGGCGCTCATGTCACGGCGGCGCAAGAGGCCCGCATCCGCCATCGCATCGATGTACGGCTTGCCCGCCTCGATGGCGCGGGTGGTGCCGGTGATGGTGTCGCGCATGACCTTATCGCTCGCGTTCACCGCCGCGACTTGCATCGCTTCGTCGAGGCGCACCCCGGCGCGCAGTAGGATCCCGATGGTCCAAGCAAAGCACGCCAGCCTAGTCTGGCGGTACGCTCCCCGAAGCAGCGGCAGCCTGAGCGCGAGCGAATCTAGCAGGG
This sequence comes from uncultured Myxococcales bacterium, assembly GCA_964491625.1. Lineage (GTDB taxonomy): Bacteria > Myxococcota_A > Polyangia > Fen-1088 > Fen-1088 > Fen-1118. Next base: position 6,094 of record CAZBIU010000018.1, on the reverse strand, counting down.
CTCGTGTGCGCGGAATTCGCGGCAGCAAGTGCACGGCGGCGAAGTTGAGCGCGCCGGCCACGCCAACCGCCGGCCAAAACGCGCGAAGCAGTCCGGCCGCGCGAATCGCCACCACGTCCGCCGCGGACAGGGTTCCACTGCGAACGCCAGCCGCCGCGGGGAGAAATTCCTTCGCCAGAAATGAAAGCGCCACGGCGGCGACGAAGACCGCCAGCAGGATAAGCAACAGGGCGTCGAGGGGCTTGGCCATCGCGCTCCGCAGACGCTCTCGCAGCTCGCCCGCCCGTTGTACGTGGTCGGTCGCTGCGGCCAGGGCCGATCTCAGATTTCCCGTCTGTTCACCCTCATCGATCAACCGGAGAACGCAGGCATCGAACATCCCAAGCTGCGCGGCCATCGCGTTGGCGAGCGAGCGCTTGGCGACCAGTTGTGCCTGCATTCCTTTGCAAGCCACGCGCAGGCGCTTGTTCTTGGTCTCGGTTGCCAACGCCGCCAGCGCCTTATCCACGGACAGGCCGGCCTTGAGCTTCACCTGCAGTTGGCGCAAAAAACGCAGCAAGTCGTCCGGCGCCACGCTGGCTCGGCCAGAAGCATGGGCCGGTCCTACCAATTCTCCCACTGTGGTTTCCAAAGACGGCCTCGTTCTCTACACCCACCATCTTGCGCCCATTCCGCCGTCCCCGCCAGTTATGGAGGACGTCCCACCCGAGGCCGGACGCTCGGTCCACGGCCAAAGATTGCGCTCCCTACCCCGCCGCCCGCTGCCGGACCGCCTCGTACATCAGAATCGCACCCGCCACCGAAGCGTTGAGCGATGCTATCTGTCCGCGCTGTGGAATCTGCACCAACCCAGAACAGCGCCGGGCCACCGCCGTGCGCAGGCCCCTGCCTTCGCCGCCGATCACGATGGCGACCGGACCGCGCAAGTCCGCCGCCGAAAGCAGCGTGGCTTGTTCCGCCGCCCCACCCCACACCGCGATGCCTTGTTCGCGCAGCCAATCGATTGTGCCGAGCAGGTTGTGCACGCGCGCCACGCGCATGCGTTCGCTCGCGCCCGCGGATGCCTTCACCACCGCGCCAGTCACCGGGGCCGCGTGCTTGTCCGGCACGATCACGCCATGGGCGCCCAGCACCTCCGCGCTGCGGACCAAGGCGCCGAAGTTTTGCGGGTCGGTGATGCTGTCGAGTATGAGCAGGAGCGGCGCCTCGTCCGTCTGTTTGGCCGTAGCCAGCATCTCGTCCACGCGGACGTATTGAAACTCGCCCGCCACGGCGACCATACCTTGGTGATTGGGCGAAGCCGCCAAGTCCGCGACCAGGGCGCGCGGGCGAAACTCCACGGCGATCCCGCGATCCTTGGCCGCCGCCACCGCGGTCTCGATCTCCTTGGACCGATAGCCGTCGGCCACGTAAACGATGACCACCTCGCGCGCACGCGCTCGGCATAATTCCTCGACTGGCCTCACCCCAAACACCACACGCGACATGGTCGGCCCTTTCTAGTTCGCGCCGAGCGCGGCTTCAACTTCGCTGACCACGGCAGCAAAGGCTTCTGCGGGATTCCTGGCGTCTCGGATAGGCCGCCCCACCACCAAATAGTCCGCTCCCGCGGCGATGGCGCTGGCCGGGGTTGCCACGCGCTTCTGATCGCCCAGCGCCGCGCCGGCCGGCCGAACGCCCGGCACCACCAGGGCCAATCTATCGCTGGCCGCGCGTACGTCGGCGACCTCCTGCGGGGAACACACGATTCCTCGTGCCCCTGCCTTCTCGGCCAACTTCGCGCGACGAACCACTGCTTCGCGCATAGTGCCCGCAATGCCGTCGGCACGCAGATCCTCTTCCGAAAGGCTGGTCAGCACGGTCACGCCGAGAATACCTGGCCGGCCCGCCGCCACCTCGGCCGCCCTGCGCATCATCTCGAGGCCGCCGGCCGTGTGAACCGTCACGAGCTCCGCGCCCAAGCTCTTCGATGAAGCCACGGCGCGCGCCACGGTCTCGGGGATGTCGTGCAGCTTCAGGTCCAGAAAGACCTTTCCACCGCGCTTCTGCACCGCCTCGACGGCAGCCGCGCCCGCGGCCACGAAGAGCTCAAGCCCGACTTTGTAGAAGCGCGGCCGGCCTTCCAGGCGATCGAGAAAGGCGGTCAATCCGGCCATGTCGGGCACGTCGAGGGCGACGATCACGCGCTCGACGGTCGAGATCGACTGGCGCGAGCTCATCGTACGATCCCGGCGCGCTCGGCGATGACCTTTTCGGCTACCGCGCGCACCACGTCCTCGATCTTCACCTTCAAGACCTCGGGCGACCTGCGCGCCTTCAGCTCGACCAGCCCCTCGGCCACGCCCTTTTTGCCGACGGCGATTCGGTAGGGCAGCCCGACCAGATCGGCGTCCTTGAATTTCACGCCCGGCCTCTCGTCACGATCGTCGAACAACACCTCGATGCCGGCCTTGCCCAGCTCTGCGTAGATGCGTTCTGCCACCTCGGTGACTTGGGCGTCGCCCACTTGCAGCGAGACCAGCGCCACCTCGAACGGCGCGATGGCGACCGGCCAGACGATGCCGTCCTTGTCGTGGTTCTGCTCGATGGCAGCGGCGGCGATGCGGGTGACGCCGATGCCGTAGCAGCCCATGATCATCGGCTTCTCCTTGCCGTCTTGGTCGAGGAAGTTGCACTTCATCGGCGCCGAATACTTGGTGCCCAAGAAGAAGACCTGCCCGACCTCGACCCCGCGGTAGCCGGCGAAGTGGCCCTTCTCGCAGCGCGGGCACGCGTCGCCCACGGCGGCGTCGCGGAAGTCGCCGCACACCGTCGGCGCAAAGTCGCGCTTGCCGACCGCGTTCTTGTAGTGGGCGTCCGCGGCGTTGGCGCCGCACACGAACGACGACATCGCGCACACCTCCAGGTCGCAGTAGATGGGAATCTTCAGCCCCACCGGCCCGGCGAAGCCGACCGGCGCCGAGGTCACGTCCTCGACCACCTTGTCGTTGGCAAGCGCCATCTCGCGCGCTCCGAGTTGGCGCTTGAGCTTGATCTCGTTCAGGTTGCGATCGCCGCGCACCAGCACCGCCACCGGCTTTCCGTCGGCGACGTAAATCAGGGTCTTGACCAGATCCTTGGCGGCGATGCCCAGGAGCGCCGACACCTCTTCGATGGTCTTCTTGCCTGGCGTCGCGACCTTCTCGACGGCCGCCGTCCCAGGTGCAGCCGCGCCGACCGGAGGCCGAGCCCGCGCCTCTTCGACGTTGGCCGCATACGAGCACGAATCGCACGCCAAGAGCGCATCTTCGCCGGTCTCGGTCAGCACCTGAAACTCGTGCGACTTGGAACCGCCGATGGCGCCGGTGTCGGCCTCGACAGCGCGGAACGCGAGCCCGCACCGGCTGAAGATACGCGTGTACGCGTCGTACATGTTCTGGTACTCGCGATGCGCGTCTTCCTCGCTGGTGTGGAAGGAGTAGGCGTCCTTCATGATGAACTCGCGCCCACGCATGAGTCCGGCGCGCGCACGCAGCTCGTCGCGGAACTTGGTTTGAATCTGGAATAGATTGAGCGGCAACTGCCGGTAGCTACGCACGTCGCCGCGGACCAGGTCCACCATCACTTCCTCGTGGGTCGGCCCGATCACGAAATCCGCGCCCTTGCGATCCTTGAAGCGCAGAAGCTGCTCGCCGTACTGGTCCCAGCGGCCGGATTCTTGCCACAGCTCGCCCGGGATGACCGCAGGCAGGAAGACCTCCTGCGCGCCGGCACGGTTCATTTCCTCGCGGATAATTCTGGATACCTTCTGGATGACTCGCCAGCCGAGCGGCAGAAACGAATACACGCCGGCGGCCACCTTGCGCAGGTAACCTCCGCGTACCATCAGGATATGCGAAGGGATTTCCGCTTCAGCAGGGGCTTCTTTGAGGGTCGGAATCAGGGTTTTTGAAAGTCGCATAGCGAAAGGCTTTTAGCACATAGGGGGCGGCCTGCGCGCATCTCGCGCGGCGAACGCGCGGCGGCTCAGCGCAACGCCGGGCGTTGGTCGATTTTTCTGGGCGGCCCCGAAAAAAATGTTGGAGACTAGCTGTTGTGGGAATGAGCTCTCATTCCGGTTGGTTCTTTTCAGCGATGAGAGTTTCGCGCGAGACTCGAGATCTCCGCGATATTGAGAAACCGTAGGAGGGAACGATGCAGCTACGTCACATCCGTCCGGGTTCGCTCGAGTGGCAAGATGCAAAGTTAGACGAGGTTGACCAGGGAATCGAGCGACTCACGCCAGAAGAAATCATTCGCCTACGCAAGCTGTCCGATGATCGGCACAGCTCCAGCGCGGGCGACAAGGGGACCGAGACCAGAGTCCATTAGAACCGAGCCTCGCCAAGCTGCCGTATCTCATCTGCCGGCAGTTCCAGACTGACGGCACCGTGAAGGCGCATCTCCCTTGCAGTTGGTCCCTGCGCGGGCGCGCCAGGAGATGCGGCAACGCACGTGAGGAGAAAGGAGGCAGCCTCATTTCTAGTCCCGACGTGCCCTCGGCGTTGCGGCGGCAATTCGGCTGCCGCAACGCCGGGAATTAGGCGGCAATCGCAGAGTGGCGGTTCAAGCGCCGACCGGGAAGCTTGCCATATACATGGGGTAATTCTTGATATCGGGTGCAGCATCGGGTGCCTGAGCCGCGTAGCGCACAACGGTTGTTCCGTCGGCACCCGCGTCGGGCGACGGAGATCCGTATTTCGTGATGATCGAATTGACGTCGCTCGCCGCATCCGCGGGCGATGAGTCGGCGACGTTTGTGGTATCGGCGCCGCTGTCCATCGATTCGCTATCGAGCGACGCGAGGGTGTCTTTCGCGTCGACCAGATCACGGGCGCGGTCGACGCTCGGCGCCGCGTCCGCGACCGCGAGATCGGCCGCCGCAAGGTCACGCGTGGAAGAAGCGTCGGGCGCCGAGTCCGCGACCAGATCGGCCCCGGCCACGGCATCTCGCCCCGTCGGGGCGAGGTCCGGCACAAGAGCGTCGGCGGTGGAGCCTAGGTCGCCGGCGGGGACATCCTGTCGGACAGACGAATCGTGGCTTGCGATTGCGGCGTCGGGCGTCCAGGGCACCCCGTACATCGGAACGGCCTTCGAATTCTCGCACGCGCCGCCGACGGCCAGCCCGATGCCCACCGTGGCAGGCATGATCATGTTGCGCATCCGCGCCTTCAAAAAACGGAACACCCGCATCCGCATTTCTTGCTCGCGCATCGATCAACCTCCGAATGAAATCATTCAATGATCGTCTACCTTGGCGTGAAAGGGGCAGAAAACCGTTCGCAGCCAAGCCACCGCCGTGATTTCCGACACAGGCGCGGAACGCGGGCAGACCGCGTGCCTCGGGCTCAGAAGCAGGTATAAGTCCCCAGCCCGCAAATGCAGGCCGCCGCTCCGCCGCCCACGCACGTGGTGAGCGGCGCTGTGCAAGCAGCCCCGGTCGTGGCTCCGGTCGGGCATGTCTGCGGCCCTGCCGTCGTGTTGGCCGGGCACAAGTAGATACCGTTCGCGCACAGGCAAGCCCCACCCAAGCTGGGCAAGACGCAGCCTTGCGATGTGGTTGGGCACGGGGCGCCCAGCTTGGCCTCGGAACCGCATATCACCTGTCCGAGCACGCTGTCTCGCGGGGCGTCCAGAATCCCGTTAAGCAGTCCACTGTCGCCCAGCAAAGCCGGCAATCCGCCGTCAGGCAGGCTGGGCAAGCCCCCGTCGGGGATGCGGATGACGATGATTCCGCCCGAGCCGCCACCGACACTCGAGCCGCCAGCCCCACCGCGGGCCGACAGGCCGCCGGTCCCGATGATGCCGCCCGATGCGATGCTGGTGACGCCCGCAGCCCCGCCCCCGGCTCCGCCAGTCCCGTGCAGGGCGCCTCCACTTCCCGGATGCTGCGCAGCAGCGTCACCTTGCCCATCGAGCAGCATGGCGTTTCGGCCGCAGGCCACCGCCGCGAAGAGAAACCCGGCCCAAAGAGCTCGCGGAAGCAGCGTCCTGGTCATTTCGCCCCTCTCTTGTTAAGCGTGTCGCCCCGAGTCTGGGATAGGGCTCCTGGGCGCTCGTCAGGGTGGTTGCAGCG
>CAZBIU010000017.1:0-35980 GCA_964491625.1 uncultured Myxococcales bacterium | reverse complement strand
CATGGTTGCGCAACGCCCGGGACTGAACCTTCGCGAGGCGTTTGCGCCGATCGTCCCCCTGGAGCGGTGTGATGATCAGTCGCTTCCCGTCCGTCTCCAAGTCCAGGTCAGTCTCTTGGGTGATTCCAAGCAGGTCCAAGATGGGCCTGTCGATAATGATTCCCGAGCTGTTTCCGATTGCCTGCAAGCGCTTGGTCATACCAGGCATTATGAACGATGTTGTTAACAAGATCCAGCGATACGTCCGCCGAACCAATTGCTCAGCTGCGAGCGCCAATCTTACCGCAGCGGCGCTGACTGATTCGGGTTTTTGCCAGTCTCTGTGATCTCACATGGATGGCCGCGGATCCGGCTCCAACCGCTCTCTCGCCCAGGCCTGCCCGGGCCGGGTATGCGGGCGCTGCCGGCGAATGCCAGAGGTACATGGCCCATTTAATGTCCGGACGCGCGGGCATCCAGCGAACGAGGGCCGGGCTGGGTAGGCACGCGCGCCGGGCTCCGGCAGGTTGATCTTCGACGGCCGAGATCACGCGTTCCCGGGCGGTGATCACGGGCTCCAGGAGGCTGATCACCGCCTACCGGCACGAACCCATCGCGGTCACCCTCTGCGAGGATGAACAGGAAGAAACGGAGGACGAGAGGGATGAAGGGTTGGGTTCACGAGGCGGCGGAGACCCTCGCGAAGTACGGGGACGTGGAAATTTACGAGCAGGCCAACCGGCAGTCGTAGGAGCTTGAGATAGGTAATGACCTGTGCCAAGTGGACAGGCAGCAACCGCTCCACCGCCTTGACTTCGACGACCAAACGGCTCTCCACCACAAGGTCGAGGCGATAGCCGCAGTCGAGGTGAAGGCCCTTGTACCGCAGAGGAATCGCGATCTGACGTTGAGTGTGAAATCCACGCAGGCCTAGCTCGTGCTCCAGGCAGTGCTCGTAGGCCGACTCAAGCAGGCCTGGACCGAGTTGACGGTGGACCTCCATGCAGGCGGCGATGATCTGCCCAGTGAAGTCATTCCGTCTCTGTTGCTCCGTTTCTCCCTGTTCCATACCTGGGTTTTCGGCGGCGCTCGGCCAGAAGTTGCTACCTCAGGGGTGGGATCGGAAGGAAAAGCATGGAGGAACGGAGGACCAGAGGGATCAAGGGTTCCTGGGCATTTCCTCGGCGATCAGAAGTCGATCAGTTGCAGTCCGACGCCAGCGCGGGCGATCAGCCGGAAGTCCTCGTCGAGTGTCAGGATCGCCATGGGTCGCCGAGGTGTCAACCAAGATCAACGACGGGTCCTGGCCAGGTCGAGGTTGAATTCCACCTTGCCGCGAAGGCGGCGCAGGGCGGAGAGGCGCGCGTCACGGTCGAGGGCCTTCAGCCCTTCCACCAGCGTTAGCGTGATGCCCTTCCCAGTCAGCCGCAGGGCATTTTCGAGGATGTCCTCTGGAATGTTGGCTGTTACCTTCCGCGCGTGACTCATGGCCCTAGTATACCGGTCACCGATCCCGCTCGCACGCCGTCCGCGGACAGGTCACAATGGCCGGGTCCAATTCCCATGCAGACGCAAGAACACCGCGAGATTCCCTTCAACTACACCTCAGCCAGCGACGAACAGATCGTGAGGTTCCTGTTCGGGGCCGAGACTTGGGGCGTGCTGGAGGAGTTGCGCGGCAGGCGGGTTACGGGGCGCTCGGCCCGGCTGCTCATGCGCTTCATGGGCGACATGTTCATGCTTCGCCGCAATCCGTTCCTGTGGCAGCAGCTCATCGATTCGGGAAGGCGACGGCGCGAGCTTACCGCGCTGGTCCGGCGCGATCTCGACATCGTCGAGGGCAATGCCCGCGACGAGGCATTGGTGCAGAAGCTCATCGCGACCTGCCGGCGGTTCCTTGCCGACATGCTGCGCGAGCTGGCGGCGACACGGCGCAAGCGCCAGCGCGCGCGCCGCGTGCTCGGCGCGGTCATCGGCGAGGCCAACGTCAGCTTTGACCCCTTCGCGCTGGTCAGCCACGCAACCGACGCCACCGACTGGCGCCTGTGCCTGCCGCTCGTGGTCGCGCGCCCGGACCGCGAGGCCGATGTCGCGCCCCTCTTGGCGGCCATCGCGCGCCTGCGCCTGCATGCCATTCCACGCGGCGCCGGAACCGGGCTCACCGGCGGTGCGGTGCCGCTGGCCGGCGACTGCGTGATGGTCAACACCGAGCGGCTCGACCGGGTTCGTTCGGTGAGCGAGCGCGAGCTCGTGGTCGATGGCGCGCACCGAACCGTGGCGGTGATGGAGGTCGAGGCCGGGGTCGTCACCGAAAGCGCGATGGCCGAGGCGGAGAAGCGCGGCCTGGTCTTTGCCACGGATCCGACCAGCGCGTGGGCGTGCACGGTGGGCGGGAATCTGGCCGAGAACGCCGGTGGCAAGTCCGCGGTGCTATGGGGCACGGCCATCGACAACGTGCTTTCCTGGAAGCTCGCGCTGCCCACCGGCGCAACCTGTCGGGTGGAGCGGGTGGCGCATCCCATGCGCAAGATCCAGCCTGACGACGAGGTGCGCTTCGCCGTGACCTCCAGCGACGGCGCCCTTGATCGCACCATCGCCTTGCGCGGCGACCAGATCCGAAAGCCCAACCTGTGGAAGGACATCACCAACAAGGCCCTGGGCGGCGTGCCCGGCTTGCAGAAGGAAGGCACGGACGGCGTCATCACGTCCGCCGAATTCATTCTTCACCGCGCGTATCCCGAGACCCTGACCGCGTGCCTGGAATTCTTCGGCGAGAACATGGACGAGGCCGCGCGCGTAATCCTGGACATCGCGCGCAACTTCCCCAACCAAGGCGCCGAAGCGCTGCAGGCGCTCGAGCACTTCGACGAGGAATATGTACGCGCCATCGACTACCGCACCAAGGCCGCCAAAGACGCAAGGCCCAAGGCCGTGTTGCTCATCGATATGGTCGCGCACACGAGCGAACAACTGGCGAGCGGCCGGCAGCGACTCGAGAGCTTGCTCGTGCCGTATCCGGATACCCACGTGTTCTTTGCCCGCGACGCGGCCGAAGCCGAGCGTTTTTGGGCCGACCGCAAGAAGCTGGGCGCGATCGCCAAACGCACCAACGCCTTCAAGCTGAACGAGGACATCGTCTTGCCGCTCACGGCGCTGGCGGAATTCGCGCGCTACCTGGACGCCTTCAATGTCGCCGAAGAGCGCGACAACCAACGCGCGTGCGCGGCGCGGGCGCGCGAGGCGGTCACCAGCGCGTCGCCCAGCGACGGCGGATGGCTGGCGCAGAAGCTGCCGGCGGCGCTCGCTCGCTGCGAGAAGGCCGGGGCGGATCTGGATGCGGCCACGGTCGAGGACTTGCGCCAGCAGCGCCACCTTCGACGCTTGCAGCGCGATCTGACCTCGCTGTTCGCGGGGTACGCCTCGGTGCAGGCAGATATCGAACGGGCCGTGCGCGACGAACGCAATCGACTGATCGTCATTGCGACCCACATGCACGCCGGCGACGGCAACGTGCACGTCAACATTCCCGTGTTTTCGAATGACCGTGAAATGATGAAGCGGGCCACGCGCGCGGCGGACACCATCATGGAGCATGCGGTGTCGCTCGGCGGTGTGGTGAGCGGCGAGCACGGCATCGGCATCACCAAGCTGAAGCACTTGGATGATGCCGCGGTCAGGGAGCTCGACACGCACCGGGCGCGCCTCGATCCGGCGCACACCATGAATCCGGGAAAGCTGGCCGACCGGGTCGTGCTCGACTACGTGTTCACGCCCAGCTTCAATTTGCTGGAGCTGGAAGCCAAGATTCTTCAGTACGACCAGCTCCACAATCTGGCCGATCGAATCAGCAAGTGTGTCCGTTGCGGAAAGTGCAAGCCCAATTGCTGCGTTTACTATCCGGGCGCCAGCATGTTCCATCACCCGCGCAACAAGAACCTGGCCATCGGGTCGCTGGTCGAGGCCTTGCTCTACGAGGCGCAGCGTTTTCGCACCACGGACTTTGAATCCTTGGCCTACCTGGAAGACGTGGCCGATCACTGCACGATCTGCCACAAGTGCCTGGAGCCGTGTCCGGTCAAGATCGACACCGGTGCGGTATCCATCCTGGAACGCGAAATCCTGGTGGCGCGCGGAACCAAGAAGACCGCGCTTCCGACCCTCCTCACGCTTGCGTACCTGAACAATACCAGTCCGACCTTCAACGCTCTCTTTCGCTATTTCGTGTTGCGGCTGGGAACCCGGGCGCAACGGTTCCTCGCACGCGTGGCCCGGGCATTCCCGGCCGCGCTGGCCGGATGGTGGCCACTGTCTCTGTTGCGGTCGCAGGTCATGGAGCCGGCGGCCCAGCCGCTCCACAAATCCTTGCCCAAGGTGCAGCAAAGCCAAGCGCTGGTCATTGAGCCCGACGGGCCGGCCGAGCGTACGGTCTTCTACTTTCCCGGCTGTGGCTCCGAGCGCTTGCACAGTGACGTGGCGAAGGCGTCGATCTATCTGCTTGCTGCCACCGGCTGCCGGGTGGTGCTGCCGCCGCCCAGGCTCTGTTGCGGTTTCCCGAGCGCCGCCAACGCCAAGACCCGGCAGCACGATCGCAAGGTGCTGTCGGACACCATCGTGTTCAGTCAGATACGCGGCATGTTGAGCCACCTCAGCTTCGACGCCCTGGTCGTGAGCTGCGGCACTTGCCTCGAGGCCTTGCACGCGATGGGCGCGCACGAGGTCTTCGCTTGTCCGCTCGTCGACGTGGGGGAATTCGCCCTCGCAAACGGAGCGACGCTGCCGACCGAAGATCGTTTGCTCTATCATCGTCCGTGCCACGACTCGATGGACGGCCGAGCGCAGGGGCTGCTTGCGCGGGGAGGGGCCAAGGTCGAGAGCGTTCCGCACTGTTGTTCCGAGGCCGGGACGTTGGCGTTGAGTCGACCGGACATCGCCCACAAGATGCTCGGGCGGAAAACGGTCGTGCTCGAAGCGATGGCTTCGGCTGGCGGGCGCGTGCCGCTGGTGACCAACTGCCCTTCGTGTCTGCAGGGCCTGGGCCGTCAGCAGGACTCAAACGCCGAGCCGACCCACCTCGCGGTTCTGCTCGCGAAGAACCACGGCGGCCAGGCATGGCGGGACGCCTTCGCCCAGTCGGTCCGCCGCGCCGAGATCGTGACGTTCTGACTACGCCGACACGGGCGGCACTTGCAGGACGGGGAACAGCCGCACCACAGCCTCGGCGCCGGCCTCGTCGAGCTGGATACCGCACCCGATGGCCTGGTGGGTTGGGTGAAAGCCGCGCCAGCGAACCACGCCCGAGAGCACGTAGTCTTGGTTCTGCATGCGCAAGGTTATTTTCACGGCATCGCCTACGCCCACGTCGTCGGGTATGGCGGACGTAGATACGATGAACAAGCCTTGCGCCGAGACGTCGCATATCTCGCCGGGCATAGGCTCGGGCCGGCGGTTCTGCCACAGCACGGCCGCACGCATACGATGCCGAGGGTAGATTCGGCGCTCGTCTGTGGCTCGCGCAGGCATCGTGTTTCCGCAAAGTATTGTATCGACGCCCAGCGAGAAAAGCTTAAGCGCCGCGCTCAGCGCTCTCTGCTTGCGCCGCGCTCTGTCCTTCCGAGAAACCCATCGGGATGCCGGTCGTGCCAGCGCCAGGCGGTTTCGACGATCTGTTCGAGGCCGTAGCGCGGCTGCCATCCCAGAAGCTCACTCGCCTTGCCGTGGTCGGCGTAGACCGCGGCGGGATCGCCGGGGCGGCGGCCTACCTGCTCGGCTGGGATGGGACGGCCGCTCACCCGCCGCGCGCAGTCCAGCACCTCCAACACCGAGGCGCCGTGACCCGTGCCCAGGTTGAAGGTTTCGGATCGTCCCGCGCTGCCCAGGAAGTCAAGCGCGCGGGCATGCGCATCGGCCAGGTCCAGCACGTGGACATAGTCGCGGATGCCGGTGCCGTCGCGGGTTGGGTAGTCGTTGCCGAAGACACGCACGTTCGGCGCGCGCCCCGTGGCTGCTTTCATGACCAGCGGAATCAGGTTCTGGACGAAGCGTGGATCCTCGCCGTTTTCGCCGTCGAGCGCGGCGCCGGCGGCATTGAAGTAGCGCAGGACCGCGCTGCGCAGCCCATGGCAGGCGTCGAACCATTGCAACATCTGCTCGACCATCCGCTTGCTTTCACCGTACGGGTTTTCCGGGTGCAGCTTGTCGGCTTCGCGCACCGGTAGCTGCTCGGGTGTGCCATACACCGCTGCGGTCGAGGAGAACACGAGCTTGCGCACGCCCACACCGCAGGCGGCTTCTATCAGATGCAGACTGCCGGTTACGTTGTTGTGGAAGTATTTGGCCGGGTTTTCCATGGATTCGCCCGCGGCCTTGTACGCGGCGAAGTGGATGACGGCCTCCAGCTTGTGGTCGCCGAGGACCTGGGCCACAAGCTTGCTGTCGTGGGTGCTGCCGACCACCAGCGGGGTGTCGCCCACCGCCTGGCGGAATCCCAATTCGAGACTGTCCAGCACCACGACGAAATCGCCGCGTGCGCGCAGATACGCCGTGGTGTGCGAACCGATGTAGCCGGCCCCGCCGGTGACAAGTATGCGCATGGTTTTGACGATCCTAACGATTGAGGACGTGCACGGCTTCGCCCCGCGCGGCTTTTGCGGCTTCCATGATCGCTTCGGGCAAGGTCGGGTGCGGGTGGATGGTGAGTCCAATGTCTTCGGCTGCCGCACCCATCTCGATGGCCAGCGCCGCCTCGCTGATGATGTCGCCCGCTCCCTGGCCGACCACGTGAATGCCCAACACCTCGCCGCTGTCGCCGTCCATAATGACCTTGCAGAAACCATCGGTGTCGTGGTTGGCCATCGCGCGCCCCAAGGCCGCGAACGGAAACTTGCCGGTCTTGACCTGGTGATCGCGCCTTTGCGCTTCTTCCGCGGTCAGGCCTGCGCTGGCGATTTCCGGGTCGGTGAAGACCACCGCCGGAATCACGCGCGCATCCATCTCCGAATTCTTGCCAGCGATGACCTCGGCCGCGACCTCGGCCTCGTGCGATGCCTTATGCGCCAGCATGGGCTGGCCGGCCACGTCCCCGATCGCGAAGATGTTGGGCACGCTGGTGCGCATCTGCTTGTCGACGGTGATGAAGCCGCCGCCAGTCTTTACGCCCGCGATCTCAAGCCCGATGTCCTCGATGTTGGGACGGCGACCGACCGCCACCAGCACCTTGTCCGCCGGCAGCTCTACCATGCCGTTCGCGGTCTCGACCGTAAGACTTGTGTGCCCGCCGTCGGACTTGAGTCCCTTCGCCTTCGCACCGAGCAGAACTTCCATCCCCAGCTTCTTGGCCCGGCGAGCGACGACTTGAACGCATTCGGCGTCGCTGCTGGGTAGGATCGTGGGCAGCGCTTCGACGAAGGTCACCTTGCTGCCGAGCTTCGCGTACAGGGTGCCGATCTCCATGCCGATGTAGCCGGCGCCAACCACCACTAGGTTGCTGGGGATTTCGTTGAAAGCCAGCGCTCCGGTCGAGTCGACCACGTGGTCGCCGTCGAACGGAAGACTCGGGATCATCACCGGGCGCGATCCGGTGGCGACGATCACGTGCTCGGTCTCCACCAGAATTTCGTCCTCGGAGTTCGGCGGAACCAGTCGAACGCTGTGCGGCGAAAGCAGAGCGGCCGTGCCCTGCCGGTAGTCGCAGCCATTGGCCTTGAGCAGTTGCTTCACGCCCGAGGTGAGCTTGCCCACGATGCCGTCCTTCCACTTCTGCAGCCGCGCGAGGTCGAGGCGTAGGTTGTCCACTTGGATGCCCATGTCCGCGGCCTGCCCGGCTTCGGCGTACAGCTTGGCCGCGTGGATATGGGCCTTCGAAGGAATGCAGCCCACGTTCAGGCACACACCGCCTGGCGATGCCTTTTCGATGACCAGGGCTTTCTTGCCAAGTTGCCCGAGGCGGATGCCAGCCACGTAGCCGCCGGGGCCAGCGCCAATGACGACTGCTTCGACTTTGAGAATCTCGCTGCTCACAGCGAATTCTTAGCATCGAATTCGCCCGGCGGCGCAACAAGTAAGGGTATTGGGACAGCAGCGATCGGGGTCGCGTCAGGCGGCCAGCAATCCCTGGGCCGGGCGGGGCCGCGGTCGCCACGGGTACTCACGGGTACTATTGTCAATGCTGCCGCAACGTGTACGACCCCGCCATGAGCTGCCGAGGCTGCCGACGGGCAAGTGACAGGTCTCACCGGGCCTGTTAGCATCGGGGCCCGACTGAGGGCTACCTCGTGCCTTGGTTCGGTTGGAGAACGCATGGCGGATGAGCGCAACGGGCAACCCGATTTCGATCGCCAGATGGCATTTCGTTCACTGTACGATCATATGGTCGAGGGCGTCGCCCTGCACGAAGTCATCGTCGACAGCCAGGGTAAGCCGGTGAACTACCGCATTCTCGACGTGAACCCCCAGTACCACCGTTACGTGGGGATCGACGCCGAGCTGGTCGTAGGCAAGCTGGCCACCGAGGCTTACGGCGTTCCCGAGGCGCCCTACCTGAAAGAGTTTGCCCGCGTGGCGCTCGGCGGGGTGCCGATGCGCTTCGAGACCTACTTCGCGCCTTTCGACCGCTACTACGACGTCAGCGTAGCGCCATTCGGGACTCTGCAATTCGCCACGATCTTTCTCGACGTCAGCGAACGCAGGCGCAACGAGTTGGCGCTCCGGGAGAGCGAATGGTTCCTTCGTCGTGCACAACGCGTGGCCCGCATCGGTTCGTACCGGATGTCGATTGCTACAGGCAGTTGGACCGGCACCGACGGCCTCTACGATGTATTTGGCATCGACTCCGGCTACCAGCGCGACATTCAGGGGTGGCTGGGCTTGGTCCATCGCGACGACCGTGAAGAGATCCATGAGCATCTGGCCCAAGACGTGATGAAGGGCGGCAGAGATTTTGACCGACGCTACCGCATCGTACGCGCCAACGATGGGGCCGTGCGCTGGGTGCGCGCCATGGGCGAGGTGGAGAGAGACTCGAAAGGCCTTCCAGCTCACATCATCGGTGTGCTTCAGGATGTGACCGAGAGCGCGCTGGCGGAGGAGCATCTACGGGCGTCCGAAGAGCGCTTCCGGCGTATCTTCGACCTGATCCCGGGGCCGGTGACCTTGGCGGAGCTCGACGGTACCATCATCCACTGCAACGACGCCTTCTGCGCGGCGGTCGGCTACCGACGCGAGGAGATCCTGGGCATCCGAGACGCCGCGGCGGCCATGTGGGTGAATCCCGAGCTGCGCGAGCGCCTCTATCGGGACGTTGCCGAACGCAAGGCGGTCGACGGGCTGGAATTCAATATTCGCCGTCGCGACGGGCAGCTCCGTACCATGCAGATGTCGGGTCGTATCTTCGATCTGGCGGGACGGTCCGTGGTTCTCTCCGTCGCGCGCGACGTGACCGACCAGCGCAACCTGGAACAGCAAATGCTGCACAGCCAGAAGCTGGAAAGCCTCGGTGTGCTGGCGGGTGGCATCGCACACGACTTCAACAACCTGCTGACCGGGATTCTTGGCA
Source organism: uncultured Myxococcales bacterium (assembly GCA_964491625.1). GTDB lineage: Bacteria > Myxococcota_A > Polyangia > Fen-1088 > Fen-1088 > Fen-1118. The sequence continues at coordinate 26,451 of CAZBIU010000017.1, read as the reverse complement.
ACGCCGACCTGGCCAAGACCGAGATGTCGCCGCTGGCGCCATCGCGTGCCAGCCTAGACGGAATCGAAGTCGCCGCCCGCCGTGCGGCCGATCTGTGCCGTCAGTTGCTCGCGTACAGCGGGCGGGGCCGCTTTATCATCCAGCCGATCAACGTGCAGGAATTGGTCGAGGAGATGGGGCACCTCCTGTCGGTGAGTATCAGCAAGAAGGTGGTGCTCAAGTACCACTTCTCGGCGGGAATTCCCGCCGTCGAGGCCGATGCCACCCAGGTCAGGCAGGTCATCATGAACCTGATTGTGAACGCCTCGGAAGCCATCGGCGAACGAAGCGGCGTCATCTCGATCACGGTGGGCCTTGCCCAATGCGATTCCGGCTATCTCAAGGGATGCTTCGGCGCCGACGACATCAAGCCTGGTGACTACGTCTATTTGGAAGTGGCCGACAGCGGCCACGGCATGGACAAGGCGACGCTCGACCGAATCTTCGATCCGTTCTTTTCTACCAAATTTACCGGGCGTGGCTTGGGGCTGGCGGCCGTGCTGGGCATCATGCGGGGACACCACGGCGCAATCAAGGTGTACAGCGAGCCAGAGCGCGGATCGACCTTCAAGCTGCTGTTTCCCGCCAGCGAAACCTGGGCGTCTGCGCTGGAAGCGAAGGCTCATATCCCGACCGCATTCCATGCCTCGGGCAAGATCTTGCTGGCCGACGATGAGGAGACCATCCGGAACCTGGGCCGCAGGATGCTGCAACGGGCGGGCTTCGATGTGATTGTTGCCGCCGATGGGAAAGAGGCACTGGAGAAGTTCGTCGCCGAAAGGGACGCCATCATCCTCGTGATCCTGGATCTGACTATGCCCCGCATCGACGGTGAGGCGTGCTACCGCGAGATGCGCCAGCTTAGGCCTGGTGTCAAAGTGATCCTCAGCTCGGGCTACAACGAGCAGGACATCTTCAGTCGTTTCGCCGGCAAGGGCTTGGCTGGATTCGTGCAGAAGCCGTACACCAGCGAGGAATTGCTGGCCAAGATACGCGAGGCCTTGCAGAGGACGGGCTAGCCGAGGGTTAGCCGGGGGTTAGCCGGACTTGAGCAGCTCTGCCTTTTGCTCTTCGAGAAGCCACGTCGGCTTGGCGCATACGTCGTCGAACAGGCTGGAAGCGGGCGGCGGGCCGGCAGCTTCTTCGGCGGCGATGGCGGCGCGTATTTGCTCGCCGATGCGCTTTCTCGCCGTTTCTTGTGCCTCGGTGGAAAGCACGTTGCGGGCCTTCAGCCATTGGCCAAAACGCAGCAGGGGATCGCGGGCTTGCCAGGCGTCTTGCTCGCGCCCGTCGCGATACTGGGCGGGATCGTCGGCGCTGGAATGGGCGCCCAGGCGGTAGGTCACGGCCTCGATGAAGGTTGGGCCTTGACCTGCGCGCGCCTTTTGCACGGCATCGCGAATCGCAACCAGCATCGCTAGCACGTCGTTGCCATCGACCCGCAGCGACGGCACCGCGTAGGCCAATCCCTTCACAGCCAGGGTTTCCGATTGGGTTTGCACCGACACCGGGGTGGAAATGGCGAACTGGTTATTCTGGCACACGAACACCACCGGCGGCCTGTACACGCCGGCGAAGTTGAGCCCGGCGTGAAAGTCATCCTCGCTGGTGGCGCCGTCGCCGAAGAAGCACAGCACCACGTTGTTCTCCCCGCGCATCTTCGCGGCCATGGCCAAGCCCGTGGCGTGGGGAATCTGGGAAGCCACGCACGACGAGGTACTGATGTGCCGGATCGCCGCCGAGCTGACATGACAGGGCATCTGGCGCCCGTGGCTGGTATCCCCGATGGTGCCCAGAATCTGCGCGACGTATTTTCGGATCGGCAAGCCGCGATAGACCGCGGCCGCGCCTTCGCGCAAACCTTGCACGAAGTAGTCTGATTTTTGCAGTACGTGGGCGCCGGCGATGGGGCCAGCTTCCTGGCCGCGCGCTTCGAAGTAGTGGCTGATGCGGCCCTGGCGCTGCAAGGGCAGCAGTAGCTCGTCGAGCAACCGGCTCGTCAACATGCCTTCGTGCAGGCGAACCAACTCTTCTGCCGCGAGCTTGGGCACCGCTGCCTCGTCAGCCCGGCCCTCCTCGTCCAGGATGCGGAAAAAGCCGGTGGCGCGGGCGTGGTCCGCATCCGACCACGCTTCGACGCTTTCGCAGGTCAGTTGACCCGAACGACGCCTGTCCTCGGGGGCTGCCATCAGGTTTGATCGAGGAAGATAAGCCCCGGGGTTTCCAGCGACGCCTTCATCTCGGCCACGAAGGTCGCGGCGTCGTAGCCGTCGATCAACCGGTGATCCACGGTCATGGAGAGATTCATCATCTCGCGAATCACGATCTTGTCGTCGATGACCACCGGTCGCTTGGCGATCTTGTGGATGGCGAGGATGGCGACCTCGGGGTAGTTCACGATGGGCGTGGCGACGATGCCGCCCAGCGCGCCCAGGCTGGTGATGGTGAAGGTCGAGCCGCCGAGATCGCGCGGCGAAACCCGGCCATCCTTGGCAGCCAGCGCCAGGCGATCCACCTCGCGCGCGAGATCGAGCAGGGAACGTCGATCCGCGTGGCGGATCACCGGCACCATCAGGCCCTCCGGCGTCTGTGCCGCGATGCCGATGTGGTACTCGCGCCGCTGTACGATTTCGCCCGCCGGCTCGTCTAGTGTGGCGTTGAGCTGGGGGTGCTTTTTCAGCGCTTCTACCGCTGCCTTCACGAAGAAGGGCAGGTAGGTCAGCTTGATATTTTGGCCCGCCATCCTCGCCTCGGCCTTATTGCGCAGCTCGACCAGCTCGGTGCAGTCGACCTCTTCGACGTAGGTGAACTGCGCGGTCTGGCGCTGGGTCAGCACCATGTGGTCGGCGATCATGCGCCGGACGCCGCGGAACGGGATGCGCACGTCGCCCGGGAAGGAGGGCACCGAGATGTTCGGGGTCGGCTGGTTGTCGAGTTCATCGTCGGACTTGGTTCCTGCCTTGGCGGCGCGTACGTCGGCGGGCGTGATCTGGCCGCCTGGGCCGGTTCCTCGCACCCGAGCGATGTCGACGTCCAGCTCGCGCGCAAGCCGTCGGGTTGCGGGCGTCGCTAACACGGCCCCGGTCACCTCGGCGCTGGGGGTGGGGCCCGGCGTTGGGGCCGAGCTGGAAATCGGGGGCGTGCTTTCGGGTTGCGCCGATGGTTCGATGATGATGAGAATCTCACCCACCGGACAGCGCTGGCCTTCCTTGAAGCGGCGTTCGAGCACCCGGCCGGCTCTGGGCGTGGCGATCTCCACGGTGGCCTTGTCGGTCATCACCTCGACCATGGGCTGGTCTTGCGTGAGGTTGTCGCCTTCCTTCACCAGCCAACGGACGATCTCGCCTTCGGCCATGCCCTCGCCGATGTCAGGCAGTTTGAATTCGTACGCCATAAGAAGTCCTCCTAGCCGACTGTGACCTTTTCGATCGCATCGAGGATGCGGTCTTTGTCGGGCAGATACTCGGGTTCGAGCGTGTACGGAAACGGGGTGTCGAAGCCAGTCACGCGCAGGATGGGTGCTTCCAGGTGCAGCAGCGCGCGTTCCTGGATGCTCGCCGCCAGCTCGGCGCCGAAGCCGCAGGTACGCGGTGCCTCGTGCACGACGACCACGCGGCCGGTCTTCTGTACCGACTGCACGATGGCCTCAATATCGAATGGCAAGAGCGTGCGTAGGTCGACGATTTCGATATCATAGCCCATGGTCGCAGCCTTTTCCGCGGCATCCACCGACGGCTGCACCATGCCACCCCAGGCGAGTAGGGTGACCGAGCGATCCGATCGCTTGGCGGCCCGGCGGACCAGCCGGGCTTGGCCGATAGGCACCGTGTAGTCGCCCGCCGGGACCTCGCCCTTCGCCGTGCGGTAGAGGCGTTTGGGTTCGAGGAAGATCACCGGATCTTCGCCGCGAATCGCGGACGCGAGCAGCCCTTTTGTGTCCGCCGGCGTGGACGGGTAGACAACCTGGAGGCCGGGCGTGTGGATGAACACGGCTTCGGGCGACTGCGAGTGGTAGTGGCCACCGCGCACCCCGCCGCCCGCCGGCATTCGGATGACCACCGGCGCGCTGTATTCGCCGCCCGACCGGTAGCGCATCTTGGCCAGCTCGTTCACGATCTGGTCGAAGGCCGGGTACACGTAGTCGGCGAACTGGATTTCCGCCACTGGGTGCAGTCCGTAAAGAGCCATGCCGATCGCGGTGCCCACGATGCCGTTCTCCGCCAGCGGCGTATCCATGCAGCGGTCCGGGCCGAATTCCTGCTGTAGTCCGACGGTGGCGCGAAAAACCCCGCCGAAGTGGCCAACGTCTTCACCCAGCACCACCACGCGACTGTCGCGCCGCATCTCGAAGCGCAGGCAGTCGTTGATGGCCTGGATGATGTTCATCTCGGGCATGGATGGGATCCTTTGTGGCGGCTGGACATTCAATGCTCACGACGCGCCTGGGCGACTAGTGAGCCGGGCACGGGATTATGCCAGGTTCGCGAAGGAATCAAGCGGGAAGAGGAGAGGGCAAGAGGAGAGGGCCCAGAGGATCCGGAGGGCGCAAGGACTGGCGTCACCTGGGGCGTTTCGGCGTGTTGGCAAAGACCGGGGCGGACGGCGCGGGAACTGGCGTTGCCTTGCCCAGCGCGAAGCAGAGCCGCCGAAGTTGCGATACGCGTCTGAGACGCACAGTCACAGCGGCGGGGGACATGTCGACCTTCATGACTCGTCCCCTTCAAGGCGCATCAGCATGGGGCTCAAAGGATGATGGCGCCGGCGCGAGGGTCGGTCAGCTCCGACGGGCACGGACCATCCAGGTGAGCGATCTTCGCCACCCTGATATACTCACCTCAGCCGGTGAAAACGCAGCAAGCATGGTCGCGGACCAACCGCCGTCGTCCGATTCGCAGGCGTCACGCGGCGGCGCTTTGCTTTTTCTTGCTGGTGGTGCTGGCGGGTGGGACGGCGCGGGCGCAGCTCGGACCGAATCGATTGCAGAACGACTTCGGCGATCTCTTGCGCTACCTGACCGAAGTTGTCACCCAGGTCGGGAATGACTCGCGCGGGCAGGTGCTTTCCTTCTTGGACAGGGTCGAGCTCTTCAACGTCGAGAGCGAAATCGATCGCTTGGTGGGGGACCCGTGGCAGCTCAGCGACTCGACCTCGTACAAGTTGAGTCTCGCGCCGATGCACCTGGCGTTTCCGGTTTTCGACCAGCAAGTGCAACAGATGACCCGGCTCGACGACATCCGCTCCCGCCGCATTCAGGATCTGACCGTGGATTCGCTCGGGCTCATCACGGTGAACCTCGACATTCTGAACAACGGACCCACCGGCGGGCAGGTGGCGAGCTCGATTCTGCACTATCTCAACGCCCGCGAGTTTCTCGACTTGGGCGTGTTCCTGCTCGCGCAGCAGCCCTTCTTTCCGCAAACCGACGAGGAATGGGCGGCTTTCGAGCACAGCCTGGCCACCCATGAAGGCGCCCTGGCCCTGACCGTGGCCGGGCTGGGCGCCCTATTCGAGGCCGGTGCGATGAGCGACTCGGGCGTGCTCAGGCGCTGGAAAGACAATGCCTGGCGCCTCGGCTGGTACGGCAGCATCTCGCATCTTGGCTACCACCTTCAGCCGAGCCTGCGCGGCGGGCTGACCGCCACGCTGCCGTGGCTGGAGATGTCGGCCGGCATCCTCGACCAGGTCCGCGCTTCCACGGGGGCCGCATCGAATGTGTTTGAGCTCGCGGCGCGCGAGAGCTGGCTCAATCAGCGGACCGCTTCCTCGGGCTGGAACAGTTTCCTCGAAGCGGCCGTGCGCCGAGTGCTGACAGTCGAGAGCGGCTACCAAGGCGAAAAGTTTACCGCCCGCGGTGGCGCCTTCGTGAAGCGCGAGCGCCCGCTGCGTCTGCGCTACATCGTCTTGCGCGGATCCACGGAAGTGGAATCCGACCTGAGCGGCAGCCTGCGATTCGCCGTCGGCGTGGGTGTCGACTACACCAAGACGGGTCTGACCACGGTGCTTCAGTCGAGCCGCACCAACATCATGCACGACACGGGCCTTGCGCCCGAAACCCGCACCGGGCTGTTCATGGCCGGGACGGTCGAGTCGCCCGAGCAATACTACGTCGAAGCTATGCAGTGGAGTGCCCGGCGCTTGCGCGAAGAATGGACCGAGCTTGGCGCAAGTCAGGCGCAGGTCGGTTTGGCCGAGGCCGAGATGCGAGTGCTGGCGGCCGGGAGTGCTTCCATCCACCAGTTGGCGCCGGTGTACGAAGCCATTCGCACGGCCAACGCCGAAAGTGAAGCACATCGGGCCATGCTTGCGACTCGGATCGGCGATTATCTTGAGGCTCGGCGAACCGCCTATTCGCTCAAACAATGGGCGCGCAGCGCGGACGGGCTCTACGGCCCGGTCGACGCGGAAGTGTTGCAGTCCGCCGGACTCGCGGTATCGCAGCGTCTGGCCGAATTGGTGGCCTTTCTCGAGGACGAACAGGGACCATTGCAGGCTCTGCGCGACAAGTACCTCGATGCAAGTGAAAGGCTCTATCGTGTTCCCGCCGGTGACGAAACCCGTCGGTTGCAGATTGCAAGCGAGTTGGCCGAAATCGACACGGCATGCCGCGGAAAGTCCGACGCCGTCAACCAGGGTTTGCAGCTCTACAGGCACTACCTGGCCGCTGTTCGCCGCATCAGTAGCCTCGACAGCACGCTCATCCCCGTACGCCAGATCGACCCCCTCGGCCCACGCAAGCTTCGCAAGCTTCTGACCCTGGTCGCACCGCCGATGCAGTAGCCCTCCTTCCTAGAGGTAGGCGATGACCTGCAACACCACACTACCGAATTGCGGCAAGCTGCCGCGCTCGGATCGGGCGGAGCCGGCGTTCATGGCACCGTAGGCGGCCAAGGTCCAGCGGTTGGATAAGTAGTAGTTGGCAATCAATTGGGCCAGGGTGGATCCGTAATACAAATCGACGAAGGCAAATCCACTCAATTCAAGCTCTCTGACAATCGCGCTCGGCCAGGAGGCGCGGACGAAGATCTGGTGCCTGGACGGCGGATCTTGCTGATCGGCGGCGTAGCCGCGGATGTACCAGTGTCGAGCGGCCGTCAGGGCTGGATTGAGGTCGGTACCGTTAATGTCGAACCAATTTTGCCAGTCTTGCCGGTTGAAGCCGCCTTGGTGAAAGTGGTATTCGACATTGAACGTCAGCGTGCTGGCGATGGTCCACGATGCGCCCGCGGCGAGGTCGTTGCGAAAGGCGGCGCTGGTGTCGGTCGGCAGGAACGGCTGTGGGCTGGCAATGATCTCATTCGTCGTCCGCGCGTAGGCCGAGCTCTGCGCGATGAGGTTCGCTTCCATTCCACCGGCCCACTCGACATACGCAACGACCGCATCGCCAAATGGCCGCGCAAGGTTGAAGCCAATCTTCGAGCGATCGTGCTCGTAGTACCCGAGCCATTGCGGGCTCCAGTTACCCAGGTCCAGACTGACTGTCCCGAGGGCTCGATTGGCAGCGTTGGTTGCGTCTAAGCTCGGATCCACGCCGACCCGACTGTCGTCGACGATGCGGGATGGCTCGAAGAGCTTCGGGGCGAACGCGACACCGACCGAGCCATTGCTCCAGATCTTCTGTGCGCGCGCCATCAGCGTGCCAAGTCGGTTCTGTCTGATTGCCGACGGATCCAGCGACGGCTGGCCCACCAAGGTACGGGCCTTGAAGAAGTCCGTGGGATTGAATCCCAATGCGGCCCCGTTGCGCAGGTTGATCCGGCCGGCTTCGAGATATGTACTGGGTGTCAATTCCCAGCTCACATAAGCTTCGCGCAGGTCGTTGCGGACCGTGTGTCGGGAGAGAAAGTCGACGCCGTCCTGTTCGATGAGGTTCAAACGGTTGCTGAGGGTGAACCTGACCGGTTTGCGGGGCGACCACTCGGCGTACAGGTCGACGCTGGTGCGATTCTGCCAAGTTGCCAGGGGCAATGGATAGGCCACCGGGACCGCGCGCGCGGGCGACGCCAGCGTGAAGACGTCCTCGACGAAGGCCTTCGCGTGTAGATGTCGAGGCGAGGGCGCGCTGGGTGCCGCCGCTCGCGGCGCCGGCTCGGCTTGGATTTCACTCGGAATCAGATTGAGGTCCTGGTTTTCATCCGCTGCGGCGGACGGCACACCTGCCACGACCAGGGCGAGCAAGGACATCGAAAGCAGGCGCCTCATTCTTCTTTGAATCTCGGCAGGTAGTCGCGCTGGAACCAGGCATCCTTCGCATCTTCGGCGCGGAAGCTCGAATACGTCATCTTGGTGACCAGGTTCGCATCCACCGCGTCGATGATGATGTTTTCGGTGGCGCGCTCTGTGCCGAGCTGCCGCTCGTACTTGCGGTAGTACGCGATCTTGAGCAAGCGCCCGCTGTCCGAATAGAACTTTGCCTTGATGGGACGGTAGGTGTCCTTCTCGATCCAGAATTCCAGCCGGCTGTACATGGCCTCGTCGGTGGCGGCGGCGAGCTCCAGGTGCCAGACGTTGCGATCCTTGCGGTCGGCATCCTGGATCTTGTCTTCGCCCACCAGCTTCGCGGTGTAGTCGAGGGCCAGGTTGACGGTCACCACGTCTCCGTTGGCGGCCTGGCCCATCAGGCGCTGTTGTGGCGAGATGCGGATGCTGGCCTTGGATGCCGGATCGTAGAACCACATGCTGCTTCCGCTAAGAAGCACCAGTTTGTCCACGTCGCGCGGGGGCGAGGTGTAGCGGACCAGATTCTTGAAGCGATGGCTGTCGGGGTAGAGCTTTGCGTGAACCGCAAGCTCGACCTTGTCGCGCGCCTTTCCGTTCACGTATTCGACCAATCCGACGGACACGCGATACGCCCCCTGCGGGCTGCGGACCTTATCGGCCGCCGCGATGATTTCAGACGCCGGCGGCGCAGCCAGGGCGGTTGCGAGATGGAACAAAGCCATAACGGCGAAGGCGAGGGCAGGGGATGGGAAGTGGCGCATGTCGAAGACGCGGCTATTCTACGCCATATGAAGCGGCCTGGCAGGCCGCGTTGGGCGGCACGATCGTGACGAATCCCCTCTCGATCCCGATCATCCAAATACAGCACCCGAATTGCTGCAACTTCACAGTCGAACTCCATGTGGATCGTCAAGCTCGCCCTGCGCCGACCGTACACGATCGCGGTCATGGCCCTTTTGTTGATCGTGATGGGCGTTCTCTCGGCGACGCGCATGGTGGTCGACATCTTTCCAGCTATCGACATCCCCGTGGTTGCCGTGGTGTGGAGCTACCCGGGCCTTTCGGCCGAGGACATGGAGCGGCGGGTTGTGCTCATTTCCGAGCGCGCCTATTCAAGCACGGTGGACGGCATCGAGCGGATCGAGTCGCAATCCATTCCGGGGATTGGCCTGCTCAAAGTCTACTTCCAGCCCGACGCCGATATCGGCAGCGCCATCGCTGAGATCAGCTCGGTTTCCAGCACGATTCTGCGTATCACACCGCCGGGGATGCAACCGCCCAACGTCATTCGCTTCAACGCCTCGAACTTGCCGGTGGCACAGCTCACCATGTCGAGCGATTCGCTGCCGGAACAGCAAATCTTCGACTACGGCCTCAATTTCATTCGCGTGCGCCTGTTCACGATTCCCGGGCTATCGACGCCGGCGCCCTTCGGGGGCAAGTCGCGCCAGATCAACATCGACATCGATCCGCACCGGCTCACCGCACGGGGCCTGTCGCCTGCGGACGTGGTGAACGCGCTGCAGGCATCGAACGTCATCTTGCCCGCGGGAACGGCACGCATCGGAACCCGCGAGTACAACGTGCTCACCAACGGCAGCCCACGGGCGGTTCCGGAATTCGCTGCCATCCCGGTCAAGGTCGCCGCCGGCACGCCGGTGCTGCTCGGGGACATCGCGCGCATCAGCGACGGTTTTGCCGACCAAACCAATGTCGTGCGCGTCGACGGCCGGCGCGCCAGCTATCTGGCCATCCTGCGCCACGCGCAGGCATCGACCCTCGCGGTGGTCGACGCGGTCAAGCAAGCACTGCCTGAGATCAAGGCCGTCGCGCCACAAGGGCTCGAGCTCAAGATCAACTTCGATCAATCGCTGTTCGTACGCGGCGCGATTTGGAGCGTGCTGCGCGAAGCGCTCATATCCTCGCTCTTGGTCTCACTCATGATCGGCGGCTTCCTGGGTAGCTGGCGCAGCATGGTGGTGGTTTGCACCTCGATTCCCCTCGCCATCTTTTCAGCGCTCATCGGGCTCAAGCTGTTCGGTCACACCATCAACATCATGACCTTGGGTGGCCTCGCGCTCGCCATCGGCATGTTGGTCGACGACGCCACGGTCGAGGTGGAGAACATCCATCGCAACCGCTCCCTGGGCAAGCCGCTCACGGTGGCGATCCTCGACGGGGCTTCCCAGATCGCCGTGCCCGCCATCGTGGCTACGCTTTCCATCTGCATCGTGTTCTTTCCGGTGGTGCTGCTGGTCGGGCCGGCGCGCTTCCTGTTCACCCCGTTGGCACTGGCCGTGGTGCTGGCCATGCTGGCGTCGTATCTCTTGTCGCGCACTCTGGTGCCGACGCTCGCGCGCTTTCTCATGGCGCGTGAGCACGGGCATGCCGCGGCCGGCGCGCACCAAGCCGGCCCGCATGATGCCGGCGCCGACTCGCTTTGGCGGCGGATCGCTGCACGCGCGAACGCAGCCCGGGAACGCGGTTTTACCCGATTCCAGAACCTCTACGGCCGCCTGCTCGAACGGGTGCTCACCCACAAGCGCCTTACCATGCTGGCGGGCGGGGCGTTCATGCTGATCAGTCTGGCGTTGGCGCCGACCGTGGGACTGGATTTCTTCCCCCAGGTCGATGCCGGACTGATGAAGTTGCATTTTCGCGCCCCGGTGGGTACCCGCATCGAGGAAACCGAGAGGATGGTCGTCCGGCTGGAAGACCGCATTCGCAGCATCATTCCGCCGAGCGAGCTCGACGCGCTGAACGCGATGATTGGAATACCTGTTTCGTACAACCTGGCCTTCGTTCAGACCGACAATATCGGCTCGATGGACGCCGAGATCCGCGTATCGCTGAAACCCGGGCACCGGCCGACGGCACTCTACATGCAGCGCATCCGGGAGGCCGTGGCTTCGGAGCTGCCGGGTGCCATCGCGTACTTCCAGCCCGCGGACATCGTCAGTCAGGTGCTGAATTTCGGCGTGTCGGCGCCCATCGATGTTCAGGTGGAGGCCGCCGATTTCACGAAGTCATTGCCGCTCGCCCGGCGCTTGCTGCGCGACATCGCGCTCGTGCCCGGAACCACGGACGTGCACCTCACGCAGGTGCTCGATTATCCCGGTCTGATGGTGAACGTCGATCGCCAGCGCGCCGCCTATGTTGGCGTCACCGAGCGGGACGTCTCGAACAGCCTGCTCACCTCGTTGTCGTCGAGCAGCTTGGTGGCGCCGTCGTACTTCCTGAACCCGATGAACAACGTCAACTATCAGGTGGTGGTGAAGACGCCGCTACCCAAGGTGAGCACGGTGCTGGATCTGATGACCACGCCGGTGACCCCCGGCGGATCGGGAGCCGTGTTGCAACCGTCCGCCACGACGGCGCCGTCCGCCGAACAGGAAGCCAGCGCGGTGATGTTGTCGGGCGTCGCCGATCTGCGGCCGATCGCGACGCCGAATCAGATCTCGCACTTTACGGTTCAGCGAGTTCTCGACGTCGCGGCCAACACCGAAGGTCGCGATCTCGGCAGCGTCGTGCGCGACATCGAAGCCAAGATCGCCGGGCTAGGCAAGTTGCCCCCCGGGGTGAAGGTCAACATCCGTGGTCAGAACGTGGTGATGCGCGAGTCCTTCCACAGTCTTGGCCTCGGACTCATTCTCGCGACCCTTCTGGTTTACTTCCTGATGGTGGTGCTGTTCCAGTCTTGGCTGGACCCCATCATCATCATGGTGGCCATTCCCGGCGCGTTCAGCGGCATCCTCTGGATGCTCGCGCTCACCCACACAACCCTCAACGTTGAATCCTTCATGGGCACAATCATGTCGGTCGGTATTGCGGTAGCCAATTCAATTCTCCTGGTTTCCTTCGCCAACGATACGCGCGCAGGTGCCCGGACCAGCCCGGTCGGCGCGGCACTCGAAGCTGGCAAGACCCGCTTGCGACCCGTGCTGATGACCGCGTTGGCCATGATCATCGGCATGATTCCGATGGCGCTCGGGCTCGGCGAGGCAGGCGAGCAAAACGCCCCGCTCGGACGCGCAGTCATCGGAGGCTTGCTGGTGGCGACCTTCGTGACGCTGCTGCTCGTGCCTGCGGTCTATGCCACGCTGCGAACCAAGCTGCCGACACGACACCTGCTCGAGGAGAAGTTCCAAGCCGAGGCACGCGGCGAGGTGTGGACGCCGCCAGGCGAGCCGGCGCTGGCCCAGGGCGCTGGGGAGGGGCAGTCATGAGCAAGCGCTGGAAGGAACGCCGGTTCTACCTGACCGTATTCATCGGGCTTCTGGCCTCCGTGTCGGGCGTGATCCTGCTCGCGTCCCGACGCTCGGCCGCCAGTCGTGCCGAGGTGGGCGTCCGTGCGGAAGCGCTGAAGGCTGGCCCGCGGGTGATGGTAGCAACGGCCACCACTGCTCCGCCGGCGCGGACCCTGCGCCTGCAAGGCGAGGTGCATCCCTTTGCCAGCGTCACCTTGTACGGAAAGGTCGCCGGCTATCTTGGCGAGGTGCGTGTGGACAAGGGCGACCGGGTGCGGGCCGGTGAGCTCCTGGCCACCATTGTTTCGCCCGAGCTTGACCAGCAAGTGACGGCTGCGCGCGCGGATGCTCGCAACAAACGTCGCCAGGCCCGACGCATGCAGGCCTTGGCGGGGCCCGGCGTGGTCGCGGTGCAGGACGTCGACGCGGCCGCCGCCAGCGCCGACGTCGCGGAAGCTCAGGAAGCCTCGCTGCGAACCCAGGATGCCTACCGAACCCTGCGTGCGCCGTTCGCGGGCACGATTACCGCGCGTTTTGCCGATCCCGGCGCGCTCATCCAAAGCGCAGCCGGTGCTCAAGCGGGCGCGCTTCCGGTGGTTACCGTCGCCAATACCGCTCGCCTGCGCATCTATGTCTACCTCGATCAGGCGAGCGCTCCCTTCGTCAAGGTTGGCGACGGCGCCGAGGTGCGGGTTGCCGAGCGCCCGGGGTGGTCGCGAACGGCCAAGGTGGGGCGTGTGTCAGGCGAGCTGACCCCTCGGACGCGCACCATGCTGACCGAAATCGACGTTGACAATGACGATGGTGCGCTCTTGGCGGGCAGCTTCGTCGAGGTCGCGATCAAGATCGCCGTGCCATCGCTGGTGCAGATTCCTGCCGAGGCGGTGGTCACGCGGGGAACCCAGCCTTTCGCCGCGGTCGTCGACCGCAATCGTCGACTGCATTTTCGTCCGCTTCATTTGGCCGATGACGATGGTGAAACCGCACGCGTGCTCGACGGGGTGTCGGTGGGGGAGACCGTCGCCCTCAACGTCGGCGAGACGGTGGACGACGGAGCCCTCGTGCAACCAGTCGAGCGGCCAGGTGCCGCGGCGATGATGCCCACCGCAGCCAAGCGGATCGCCAGCGAACAGTCGCACCCACCGGGGCGATAGGCCGCGGCTCGGTGTCGCTGGCGATCGATCGAGGAATTTTTGTCAGGGGGGCTCGAAATTTCGAGGGGGGACCGCCCCAAAGCCTGCTCGCGCGCCCGAGAATTTGCAGTGATGGAACGCGATGCACCTGGCCCAGCTCTTGCTGTGAGCCGACGGCGAGGAGATAGCATGACAAAGCGAGTCGGATTTTCCCTTCAGGCGTCCGTCCTTCTAGGCGTGGTTGTTTGTGTTTCGGGCGGTTGCGGCGGAGGCGCCGGAGTCGGCGGTTCGGCCGGGGTCGGTGGAGGCGGCCAGACTGGTGGCAGTGGAGGCGGGGGCGCTGGTGACGCCGATGCGGGCATCGTGGCTGACGCAGGCGACATCGACGGCGGAGCAATTCCACCGTCCAGCCTCACCGCGTATACGGTCAGCTACCGCAGCCAAGTGCGTGTGCCCTCGTCGGGCACGGTGATGACCTACGACGACTTTGCGACCCAGGTCAGCCGGCTGGACCCGCTAGCGGCGAAGCGCTGTCCCGTCAGTCACGACGCCGAGTTCAAGAGCGCCGTCGATGCCTTGGGCGGGATTAGCTGGACTCACCCGGTCGACATCCTCAAAGACCTAAGTCAGCCGCCGCTTTACCGCGGGCACATTCCCCCAGCGCGGACCACGGCCCCGACGGCGTCGGGCGAATCGGAAGACTCGGCGGCACCCACCATCGTGCGCCCCGATCTCATCGGCTATCAAGATAACATCGCCATCTTCCTCTCGCAACGCCACGGCCTTCTGGCGGTAAGGACCGACGGACCCCAGCCGGTGCTGAGCTGCGCGCTCAAGCTGCCCGGCCAGCCCAAGTATTTCTTCTACCGCGGCAATGAAATCGTTCTGCTCGTCAACGGCATGTCGAGCAACGAGGCAGCGCTCTTGCGCTTCGCTGTCAGCGCGACCGGGTTCGACTTTCTGGACGCCGTCATGCTGGACCACCAACAGATCCAAGACGCGCGCCTGTTCGACAGCACCTTGGTGATCTACGCCAACCTGGCAATCCCTCAGGATACGCCGCCGGCCCCCGACGGAGGGACTGGCGTCGCCGTTCCGGTCACATCCACCGGCGCGGTCACCACCGGCGTGAAGGTGACCGTCGTGAAATGGGACACCCAGCTTAGCCTCGCCTGGCAGGAGGAGCTCCTCAACGACCCCAGCAACTCCGATCCCTTTGCCGGTCAGAACCCAGTCGATGCCGCCAAGCAGCTAGCCGTCGGGCAGGTGGTGTCCTCCTACCGAAGCTACAAGCCGTTTATCAGCGCCAGCGACAGTTACTTCGTGGTCAGCCGCGACGTCAGCAAAACCGTGTTCACCGGGACCGTGTCGCAAACCTACACCTACTGCGCGGCCAGCCATCCGGGCCCGGAGCACACCGTCGAGTACTGTTATCCCAAGTACGAGCAGCGCCCCAATCCCGATTACAAGGATCCGCAATCCACCAAAGGCGACTATCCATGCAACGGCAAATCACTGCTCGACTGCATTCAGGAAGCAGCCCCGTTGGTGAGCAAGTACATCTACGTTCGCACCGGTGAAACCTGCAATACTTACAGCTACCACGACTACATCTGCGACCAGATGGCGACCCAGACGGTATCGTACCCGACCTACCGTACCGATCGTTCCACCCAGTTCGTGGTGTGGCGCTACACCGACGGGGACTTCGTGAAGCTCGACGAGCAGCTCTTCGAGATGGCGTCGCCAGGCACCACCAGCGGCAGCGTGCCTTCATTGACCTTCACCGGCGCGCCGCTGGAGGTGAGCGGCTCCATCGACGGTAAGGGCGACCTGCAATTCCAGAAAGGGCACTTCTACGTGCTCACCAACCAGGGGCAACAGCTACACACTCTGCTGATTGCCGGGAATTCCGTCGCCGAGCTGGGGGCACAAAATACGCCCCGTCAGGGTGGAAGCTATTCCTATTCCGGATCGCACTCGACTCTGTTCTCCGACACCCGCATGATGGTCTCGCGCGCCTACTACGACTCGTCTGCGCCGAAGGGCATCACCACCTGGTCGGACGTCATCATGATGGACCTGACCGCCCCGTCGTTCCCGGCCCGAATCAATCAGTTCACCATGCCAGGGTCGAGCGACCAGCTCATCTTGGCCATCGCCGGTATCCTTGGGCCGGGAACGGTCAGCTTCACCAGTGCGGGCGTCGCGCGCAATTTGCAGAAGATCACACTGTTTAGTCAGGACAATGCCAGCGAGGAGGACAATGTCCTGCTCGGCACTGAATTCAATGCAGACTTCGTGCAGACCTGGCTTGGCACCGCAGACGATCAGCGCATCCGCCTCGACTGGGGCAGCCAGCGCCTGTTCCTGCCGTACTCGGGCTACAATCACGCGCCCCAGACTAGCTTCAATCCCGCCACCCACCGCCTCAACGTCACGGCAGTTGGCGTGGGCACCGGGCTGTCGTCCGAGATGACCTTCGACATGGTCGAGGACATCATCCGAACCGTATCCATCGATTCGTCGCCCAGCGCGGGACGCGCCCTGGCCTTCGGCGATTCGTCGATCTACGCCCTCAACCAAGACACCGAGGGCTGGTCGCGGGATGTCCTGGAAGAGTACGCCACCCCCTTCGCCGTCTATCGTCTAAGCGACACCGGCGACCTTCACGCGCGCATCGACCGGATCGGCGCCCGCTGCGAGATTTCGACCTTCAGCGGGAGTGTCAATGCGTTCGCCCCGACCCAACTCGCCACGGGGCCGACCATCGCATGTCCGGAGTCCGGCTCGCCGATGGCCGTCGGGCTCGACATTGTCTTCTCCGGCTCGTCGACCGGCTGGCTCTTGAGTCCCGATGGCCTCACCCTCACGGCTCTCAGCACCGACCAGGTCATGGAAGCTCTCACCCACGTGCGCAACGACGAATACTGCGCGCTGGATGGAACCAAGGACGACGCCACGCCGGTGCCGTACCTCGACACCGTGCCGCCGTCCGTTCAGTGCTTCCCCTGGCAGACCGGCGTTGTCGTCGGCGCGACGCCCGGCGGGGTCACGGCAATGGAGTAGGCGACGGGCAATCGCACACCCGTACGGTCAACATGCTTTTCACTGGAGAAATTCCGGCGGCGTCGCTAGAAGGCGTCCATGACAAAGCAACGTCTTGTGCGAGTTTCTCGCTGGCGTGTTCTGGTGCTCTTCGGGTTGTTCGGGTTGCCCCCAGCAGCGGCGCTTGCTCAGGCAACGCCCGCCCCGTACGGCCAACCCGACCCTGCGTCTCCGGGCGCGCAAGCCGCGCCTTATGGTCAACCAACGCCCTACGCACAGCCAACGCCCTACGCACAGCCATCGCCTTACGCACCGCCATCGCCTTACGCACAGCCATCGCCCTACGGCTACGCGCAACCCGCCCCTGGCGGCGCGACGCCCTCGCCTGCACCGCAGATCTCCGACGTACCCACCACGCCCGAAGCCGAATCGAGCTTCGGCAAGGCTGGCCAAGTTGTCTTTTGGGGCAGCAGCAGCGCCTCGTTTGGAACCATCACCGGCAGTAGCTCCAGCAGCTCGACTAGCAATGGCTCAAGCGTCAGTGGCTCGAACGTCTCGATTGCGCCAAACGTCGGCTTCTTCCTGTCGAGGCTCTTGCTTCTCGAAGCCGCCCTCGGGCTTTCGCGCAACAGCACCGGTCCGACCACCTTCTACGACTTCAGCATCGAGTCCGGTCTTGGATTCAACATTCCCCTTGGACGCTTGGTCTCCCTGTTGCCCGAATTCCGGGGAAACTTCGGGTTGTCGAAATCGACCTATGAGGGATCCAGTGCTGTCTTCGGCTACGGGGCTTCTGTCGGCATGCCCGTGCTGTTCCACGTTGCGCCGCATTTCTTCATCGGCGCGGGCCCGGTGGTGTCGAACAGTTACTCGAAGGCGAACACGTCACTGGCCAGCACCTACGAAACCACGAGTCTTTCGCTGCAAGCATCGATTGGCGGGTGGCTATAGCGGGACACGGCCGGATCGCTCTGATCAACAACACGAAGTGGCACGGCAAGCGCGAAGGGACAGAAACGATGGTTCCCGGCTCGGTCTCGAACGGTCATAGCGACTATGCGACCGAGGTGCCCCAGGAAGGCTCCACGGAGGTGTGGGAAGTGGCCAACCTTCTCGTTCGATCCCACCAACGGACCAGGCTACGTCGAGCACTGCTACATTCTCGATCACGAGGACAACGAGTTCATGCGTCCTATGCTGATCGCGAAGTAGCGGTGCGAGACCACCTGCGCTCGGTGGCCTGTCTTTCCGAGCGCAGGCGGGTCCTGTCCCAACTAAGCTCGCGAACCGTCCTTGTCGGCCCTGGGGTGTCTGTCCGCCTTGGGGCTTGCCGGCCAGGAACGCAAAGGCTGGTGAGCGCGCCATGGATGCACCCCGATAAAGACCGGCCTGCCGGGCGAATACCCAATAGGTTTCGTCGTGAGTTTGGTATTCGCCCGACGAATTGCCCACGGACCGCGTCGCCTGTCCTAAGGATTTTGATGTTCCAGAGTCACGAACGCCGACTTGGCCGCACGCTTGCGCCCGCAGGCCTGGTCGCTGAGCGCCATCAGTAGATCGCCGGCGGCGGTGGGGGCGGTGGCGGCGGTGGCGGTGGCGGCGGTGCGGGAGGTGGTGGTGGCGTCGGAGGTGGCGCGACCGCGGGCGGCGCCGACACCGGCGGTGGTGTGACCGGTGGTGGTGGTGGCGGCGGCGGTGGGGGCGTGACCGTGGGTGGTGGTGGCGGCGGTGGCGGCGGCGTCACCGCGGGCGGTGGCGGCGGCGTGGGCGGTGGCGGCACCACCGGCGGTGGCGGCGTAAGCGGCGGCGGCACTACCGACGGAGGCGGCGGAGGAGGCGGAGGCGGAGCCACGACCGGTGGGGGGGGCGCCGGAGGCGGCGGCGCGACGGCTGGCGGTGGGGGTGGAGGAGGCGGCGGCGCGACGGCCGGCGGCGGCGGGGGAACCGGCGGCGGTGGGACGGCTGGCGGGGGCGGGGGAACCGGCGGCGGTGGGGGCGGCGGAGGTGCTGCGGGAGGCGGCACCGGCGGCACCGGCGGCGGAGGCGGCGTCTGGTTGCTGATGCACGACGCGAGGTCGAGCATCATGAACTCGAGCACCTTCTCCTGCGCGGTCCACGTGGTCGAACAGTAGCCCGGCGTATTTCCGGAGCTGGGCTGATTGACGTGGAAGCCGCTGTACACCACGCGCCCGCACTGCTGGGCAATGGGCGCGCCGACTGGCGTGTTAAAGCTGAACTCGTGTGCGAATTGCTGCTGAATGCAGTTCGAGCTGTGGGTGTTATCGTTGCACGTCGCTTGGGAGGATCCCTGGAATTGGCGCCAGGCCAAGGGCGAGGTGAGCCACGCCTGGCTGATGGGCGCATCGTCGGTGCCGGGAATGACACTGTTCGCGACGTGCGCGACGTTGTTGAGGACAATGGTCGTGATGTTGTTATTGGTGGTCCCCGCGCCGACCTTGGTGAGCCACAGGGCAAAACCGTCGCCCTTGGTGAAGGCCCTGTTCACAAACGCCGTGATGGCCAAGTAGCTCGGCGGATTGGTGCTGCCGCCACCCGAGTAGTAGCGGGTTTCTTGCACTTCCTTCGTGGTGCTACCCGCCAAGCTCCAGTTCGCGGCAGCCGGGAACGGGCTGCGCGAGGGCGCGATGAACTTCCAACTGTAGTGGGTGACGAAGGCGCGTCCTCCGGCCGTCGTGTAGTCGAGCAGGTTGGGGTAGCCGGGCGCATCGGTGACGGCGCGGCTTGGCGCCGAACCCGCGGTGCTCGGGTTGGACATGCTGGGCGCGTCGCCCGGGCAGGGCAAAAGGACCATGTCGTAGCTCGACAAACCCGGCTGGCCGTTGCTTCCGCTGCCCCCCTTGCCTCCGCTTCCGCCCCACAGATTCGAGGCATCGGGCGTGGTCACGCCTTGGAGCGTGGCGCCGGTCTCCTTGTAGATGCGGATACGCCCCGAGCCGGTGGGAGCGGTGAATTCGGACGCGTCGACACCCATCTTGATGAGCACGCATTCGAGCGCGTCGGACGAACCGGTGGTGACCGCGGTGAGCGGGATGTTGCCCTCGGTGTGATTCCTGGGCAGTCGCACGGTGCCGGGCGCGAGTGGGTTGTCGGCGCAGGAGTTGTTGATGTCGACGTTGATCTGCCGGCGCCACTTGCCAAGCTGGACCACCAGGGGAATGCCGGTGCCGGTGGGAACGTTGTTGATGACGAACGTCCCATCGGATGCGCTGATGGCACCGGCGATGACCTGATCCGACGTCATGGCCGTGCACTGGTCGCAGCTGGGGCCGTCGGGCGGCAGGTTGGGCGGCGAGCCGTTGGGAATGTAGACCAAGGCGCCGTAGACCGGATCGCCGGCGGCGCCGGCGGGCGTGTAGACGGTCCCGCTCAAGGTCGTGCTGCCCGAGCCGCAGTGGGCAATCTGGCACAGCAAGCTTCCGGTGCACGTGCACACGTTGCCGACGCACGTGGTGTGGGCCGGGCAGGCGTCGTTGCAGGTGATGGAGCCGCCGCAGTTGTCGCCAATGTCGCCGCCACAATACTGGCCGCCATTGGCGGTGCTGCAGGTGAGTGGGACGCAGCTCGAATCGCCCTTGCATACGCCGCTGGCGCAGACCTTGCCCGCGCCGCAGTCGGTATTGCACACCAGTGAATGGCCGCAGCCGTCGCCTACGGTGCCGCAGTAGTTGCCGCCCGGATTGTTGCAGGTCTTGGGCTGGCAGGTTGAATCGCCGACGCAAAGGTTGCCAGAACAGGTGAACCCCGCCGGGCAACCGGCATTGCAGGTGATGGACCCGCCGCAGCCGTCGCCGATGGTGCCGCCGCAATACTGGCCACCGGTGGGATTGCAGGTAGCTTTCGCGCACGACGAGTCACCCGCGCATAGGTGGTTCTGGCAGGTCCATCCGTCGGGACATGGACCGTCGCAGCTAAGCGTGCCACCGCAGCCGTCGCCCATGGTGCCGCAGTATTGTCCGCCGGTCGGATCGCAGGTGAGCTTCGTGCACACGCCGCTGGGGATGCATTGGCTGTTTACGCAGGTCTCTGCGGCATCGCAACCGCCACAATCGAGCGAGCGTCCGCAACCATCGCCCACGTTGCCACAGTACTTGCCTAGCCCGGTGCCGCAGGCCAGCGGGGTACAGCTTACGCCGCCCGTGCACGTGTGGCTTTGGCAAGACCAGCCATCAGGGCAGGCAGCGCTGCAATCGATGGCGCCGCCGCATCCGTCGCCCAAGGTTCCTCCACAATATTGTCCGCCGGTCGGGCTGCAAGTGAGCTTCGTACAACCGGCCGCGGGCACGCACTGGGTGCCGTTACAGACTTCGCCGTCGATGCATCCGCCGCAGGCGAGGCTGCCGCCGCATCCGTCGCCCACGATACCGCAGTACTTGCCGGCGCCGGTCCCACATGAAAGTCGAGCACAGGTCGGCCCCCCTTTGCAAAGATGGCTGTCGCAGGTCCAGCCGTCCGGGCACGCATCGTTGCAGGTAATCTTTCCACCGCACCCGTTACCGAGGTCACCTCCGCAATACTGGCCGCCGTCGGGTTTGCAAGTGAGCGGCGTGCAGGCGCCGCTGGGAATGCATTGGGTGCCGGCGCAGGTTTCGCCGGTTCCGCATCCGCCGCAGTTGAGGCTGCCACCGCAGCCGTCGCCGATGGTGCTGCAATACTTGCCAGCGCCGGTTCCACAAACGGCTTGCGTGCACGTCGCTCCGCCCTTGCACAGATGGTTCACACAGTTCCACCCGGATGGGCAAGGCGCGCTGCAATTGAGCTTGCCGCCGCATCCGTCGCCAATGTCCGTGCCGCAATACTGGCCGCCGCTGGGGGTGCAAGTAAGGGGCGTGCACGTGCCGGTGGGCAGGCACTGATTGTTCACGCAGGCTTCACCCTCGATGCACCCGCCGCATTCGACCGCGCCGCCGCAGCCGTCGCCGATGCTGCCGCAATACTTGCGCGACCCGGTCCCGCAGGCCGCGGGCTCGCAGTCGGGTCCGCCCACGCAGCGTTTGCCACTGCACACCCAGTTGCCGGGACATGGGGCATCGCAGACGAGCTGTCCGCCGCAGCCGTCGCCGATTTCGCCGCCGCAGTACTGGCCCCCCGCTGACACGCAGGTGAGCGGAGCGCACGCGCCGGTCGGAATGCACTGGTTGCCGTTGCACACTTCGCCGTCGATGCAGCCGCCGCATTCCAGCGAACCGCCGCAACCGTCGCCGATTTTGCCACAGTATTTGCGCGAGCCCGCGCCGCAGGTGTTCGGAGCGCAGTTCGCGTCGCCGACGCACAGATGGTTCTGGCAGACCCAGCCACTTGGGCAATCACCACACGACAAGAGGTGTCCGCAGCCGTCGCCCAAGTCATTGCCGCAGTATTGGCCGCCGGTCGGGTTGCACACGAGGGGTGTACACGCGCCGACGGGAACGCATTGGCTGCTTGCGCAGGTCAGGCCGGCGTCGCAGTCGCCGCACGACAGGCTGCCGCCGCAACCGTCGCCGATGCTGCCACAGTACTTGCCCACCCCGCTTCCGCAGTCGACCGGCTGGCAGCTTGGGCCGCCTTTGCATAGATGGTCCTGGCCGCACAGCCAGCTGGCAGGGCAGGTGTTGCACTTCATGGTTGCGCCGCAGCCATCGCCGAGATCCCCGCCGCAGTAAGTCCCGCCCGGCGGATTGCAGCTTAGCGCCGTGCAGCCGCTGGCGGGCACGCACAGATGATTGGTGCAGACCTCGCCGTCGATGCAGCCCTGGCAGTCGAGGGCGCTACCGCAACCGTCGCCGACCACGCCGCAGTACTTACCGCTTCCGGTGCCGCAGGTGAGGCCCGCGCACGACGGGCCGCCCACGCACTGGCGGTTCTTGCACGTCCAGCCAATGGGGCAATCGTTGCATGTGATCTTTCCGCCGCAGCCATCGCCAAGATCGCCGCCGCAGTAGGTCCCACCCGGGGGGGTGCAGGTGAGCGGGTCGCAAACGCCGTCGGTCACGCACTGGCTGTTCACACAGTGCTCGCCGGTGATGCAGCCGCCGCAATCCTGGCCGCCGCCGCAGCCGTCGCCGACAGTGCCGCAGTATTTGCCGGAGCCGGTTCCGCACGACACCCGAACGCACGAGGCGCCGCCCTTGCACATGTGGTCTTGGCAGGCCCAACCGTTCGGGCAATCGCCGCACGTGATCGTGCCGCCACATCCGTCGCCGACCTCGCCGCCGCAGTAGGCACCTCCTGTCGGCGTGCAGGTGAGCGGCGTGCAACCGGTGGCGGGGACGCACCGGCTATTCACGCAGGTTTCGCCGGCGTCGCAGACCCCGCAATCGAGGCTCCTACCGCAGCCGTCGCCGACGGTGCCACAGTACTTGCCCGCACCGGTGCCGCACGAAAGGCGCGCGCAACTTGCACCGCCCACGCACTGATGCTTCTCGCAGCTCCATCCGTTTTGACAGTCGCCGCAGGTGAGCTTGCCGCCACATCCGTCGCCCAGCGGGCCGCCGCAGTAGCTGCCGCCGGGTGGCGTACAGGTCAGCGGGGCGCAGCCGGTGGCAGGAATGCATTGGTTGCCCGCACACACTTGCCCGGCTGGACAGCCCTGACAGTCCAGCGAGTTGCCGCATCCGTCGCCGATGATGCCACAATACTTGCCGTTTCCGGTTCCGCAGGCGGCGGGCGCACAGGTCGGTCCGCCCTTGCAGATATGGCCGTCGCACACTTGGCCGCTCGGGCAATCGCCACACGTGAGGGCGCCGCCGCAACGATTGCCGATGGTGCCGCAATAGCGCCCGCCAGTGACCTCGCAGGTTGTGAGCGGCCCGGCGTCGCAGTCCTGCCCACCCGCGCACATGTTGCCTACGCAGGCCTGGCCGCCTGGGCACGAACCGCAGTCGATGGTGCCGCCGCAGTTGTCCCCGATGAGGCCGCAGTACTGTGCACCCGACGACGTGCAAGTGGAAGCGGCGCTCCTCACGCAGCCGTCGCCCATAGGTACGCCCACTTCAATCGCGAGGGAAAACCCAGAATCGCGACTGGTGTCGATTGAGACCTGGAGTGGCAGATCCGTCGCTCCGTCGGCGCTGGTGCCAGATACCGTCGAAGGATTCTGGCATGCGGAAAGTCCGACCAGAACAAGTCCACCAAATATCCAACCTCGCAACCTGCCGAGCGGGCACTCCCTGATGGCTCGCACCATGGCCGACCTCCGGATTGTGTTATAACGAGTAATCAGTATTACATAGGTATAGATACAAAACAATAGATGCCCGCATTGCGGGTACGGCAATGTGGTCCGTCCCCTACACGTGCCTGAGGGCGTCGACGACTTTGAGACGAGCGGCCCGGCTGGCCGGGATGACCGCGGCCAGCGTCGCCATCAAAACCAGACCTGCCCACGCCCCGACGAGCAGCCACCCAATCCCGCTGGTCATTACTCTTAGCGGTGAACGCCCCGCGAAGCCCGGCGGCACCCAGGTGAAGCCGGCCGCGTTGAAGCCCATGGCGATGCCTTGCGCGAGGGCGACCCCAACCGTGGCGCCGAGCGCGCCGAGCAGGGCACCTTCGATGACGAAGACGCGCCGGATGCCGCTGCGCCGGACGCCCAGCGCGCGCGAGGTACCGATCTCGTTGGTTCGCTCCATCACGCTCATGCCCATGGTGTTGACCACCGTGAACAGCACGATGACGCCCATGATGAATGAGATGAACAGGAAGATGGTGTCGAACATGTCGACGGCCTGTTTGTAGAAAGGATAGCGTTCGATGAAGTCGCGTACTTCCAGATCCAGATGGTTGTCCGCAAGGATCGTGCGTAGGCGAGTCCGGACGGCGTCCAGATCCGCTGTGTGGTGAAGTTGCAGGACGATGGCCGCCGCTTGCTTCTCGCCGCGGCCGTAGAGCAACTTCTGGGCTAGGGAGAAGCTCATGGCGACATAGTTCTCGTCCAACTCGCGGGCGCCTTGTCGTTCTGCGCCGGCAACGAAGACGCTCATGACGTTGGGCGCGCCAGTTGCGGTCGCGCCAAGGAGATCGAGCCTCGGTCGAACACCGCTCGGTGCGGCCGGCGAGCTTGTGCGCGCATCTCGCGCCAGCGCAGCAAGGTCGGCCGCCTCGGGCTCTCCGGTGGCTGCGGCGGGAGGGGGCGGCCGGCTCGGGCAGTCGGCAAGCCCGAGGGCTTGGCAGAGTCCGAGCACGCGGGCAAGCCCAACCCCGACCACCGCGAGGGTTTCGTCGTCGTCGCGTAGTCCGAGCGGCCTCAGGCTGCGGCGACTGAAGACACCGCGTTCGTCCCAATGGCGCATGCGATCGCGATCCGACGGCACGAAGCCGGTCCCCAGGAAGGTCTTCGATGCGCTGATGGCGAAGTTGCCGGCGATACCGGTCAATGAAATCGTCGGCGTGACGACGTTCAGCTTGGGCTTGATGACCGGATCGTCGGCGATCAGACGAATGACGTCCTGGTAATTGGAGATCCCGTACGCCGCGGGATTGCCGCCGCCATAGTCGAAGTAGCCGGATCGGAACACGGTGAGGTGCCCAACCGATTCTACCGTCATGGTCTCAAGGGCGGTTCTGATGAAGCTGACGAATTCGCCGAACACCACGATGGCGATGGCGCCCACCGCGATGGCGAGCAGGGTCATGAGCGAGCGGCGGCGGTTGCGGAAGATGTTGCGAAACGCGATCTTGAGCAGCATCAGCCCGGCCCCTCGCGACGGTGGTCGACCAGCTCGCCGTCGCGAATCGCGAAGGTCTCTTCGGCGTGCGAGATAAGCTGGGGATCGTGGGTGGAGAACACAAAGCTGACCTGGTGCTCCTGCTGTACCTTGCGCATAAGCCCGATGACTTCCGCACCGGTGTGGCTGTCGAGGTTCGCGGTGGGCTCGTCCGCGAGCACCAGGGTTGGCTGCTTGACCAACGCGCGCGCAACCGCGACCCGCTGCTTCTGCCCGCCGCTAAGCTGATTGGGCCTGTGCTTGCGCTGGGGCCAAAGCCCGACCGATTCGAGCATGGCCGCGGTCTGCTCGCGGCGCAGGGCGGCCGGCGTGCGCAGAAGCAGCAGCGGGTATTCGACGTTCTCGTAAGCGGTCAGAACCGGAGAGAGGTTGAAGTTTTGAAAGATGAAGGCGATGTTGCGCGAGCGGAAGTCGGTGACGTCGTTGTCGCCTAGACGGCCCAGGTCTTGGCCGCACACCTCGACGCTGCCCGAGGTCGGCGTGTCGATGCAACCGATTAGGTTCAAGAGCGTGGTCTTGCCGCTGCCCGACGGCCCCACAATCATCGCAAACCGCCCCTCCGGGATGTCGAAGCTGACGTTCTTGATGGCGGTCACGCGCAGACCATCGTCGTCGTAGACCTTGCCCACGTTGCGCAGGCGCACAACCGGCGCGCGGGATTCATGTCCTCGGTCGATGACGGCTTGGCTGGAATCCATTGGCGAAGAACAGGGCGGACAAACCGGGGTTCGGACGAGGGAAATCTCTACCACGGCAGCGTCGCCTTGGCTCGATTTCGGGTCAGCTTGGCAACCGCGGCTCCGCCAGCACCTGCCGGTCAAATGAGCGGCGCTGGCTTCGCGGCGCCTAACGAGGATTCCGACCTAGAGGCTCTGCCCTCCGCACACCAAGCCTACAAATGCGTCGCCCCGCGACGACCCGACGCACATTCCGGAGGAGCAGACGCCCAGGCATTCTGCGCTGGAGGTGCAGGATTGGCCCGCGGCTTTCAGCGCGTGACAAACCTCATCCGAGCCGCAGTACGCATCGAACGAGCATAGGATG
>CAZBIU010000016.1:0-36046 GCA_964491625.1 uncultured Myxococcales bacterium | reverse complement strand
TGATGGGCTTCCTCGGCATGGGCAACAACCCCATGGTCGGCGCCAGCGTGGCCGTCGCGGTGGCACTGGAACAGGCGCAGAAGTAAGAAAGAAGTCTCACCAACGCCGGCGGTTTGCGAAAGCGGACCGCCGGTTTTTCGGCCGATGTCGTCAGCCGTCTGCGCTGGCTGACTCCTCCAGCGCTTCGACGTCGAGAAGATCCTGGGGACGGCCGCTGGCTCGTTTGATGGTGATCAGGTCGGCTCTGCTGATAACTGAAACGGAGACACCGTCCCAACTCGTGCGCACGCGCCGAGCGAGGCATGCGGAAAAATCTCCACCGGGAACCCCTTTGACGACGTCAATCCGTACCGGAGGCACGCCCATCCAAAGGAAATCCTCGTCGAGTGCAGACTCGATCTGTTCGAGCATGGCAGCCGGCGCGCCAAACTCTTCGAGCGCTGCACGCGCACGCTTCAGATTCTCGGGCGAATGCCCGACCCACAAGTCGATATCCTTCGTGAACCGTGGCCGCGCGTGAAAACCCACGGCGTAGCCACCCACGACAAGGTAATCAACGTTGTGCGCGGCGAATGCCGCCAACAGATCTCTGAAGTCCGGGTGGAGGGGCATGGCCCTTGATGATCTCCGATTCGTCGGCCATGGCACGGATGGCGGCGAATTTCACACTTGCACTGGCCGCGCGCCAGAACGCCAGATCCGCCGCCAGGGATTCACCTTTTGACGTGACCCCGGAGGCCCAGCGCTTGCGCCGCTGCCGAGCATCCTCGTCCCGCGCGTCCATTCGTGAACACTACCATGCCGCGTTGCCGTTGTCCGGACCGGACACCGCTACGTCCCGGGGCCGCGTTGCAACACGGTCTCCGGCGGCGGCAAGCAGGCGCTCGAGCAGCGCGGTCAGATCAGCGGCCATTCTCCCCAGTCTGCTCGGCCATGCCCTGACGAAGCATCTCGATGGTTCGGAGCATCCGGTCGTTGTGCCGCAGCCGTTCCTCGGGGCTGAGCGCCAGCATCTCGTCGACTAGGCCCTGGTCCACCGCGGCCTGTTGCGCCTGCTCGTTTCCACTTTCCTCGCCGGCCGGCATCGACAATGACTATAGCAGAGCTACTGGCGACCTCTACGCGACCCATTTCAATTCTCCAAGCTCAAAATTTGCCGCACCTCGGGTCGCGCGAAGAGGTCGCGCAGGACGTTGGCAAACGGGGGTGATTCGGCCTCGGGCTGCGAGCGCAGCAACTGGGCGTAGGCCTGTTCCACGTAGCGCTGCAGATCGCGAACCCCCACAATGGCCTGTTCCTTGGTGCGGTCCAGGTGGACCCGCGTAAAGCGCAGGCACGCCGGATCCACGATGCCCTGGTTGATAAACCCCTTGGTCTTGCGCGCGCAATGGCAGGTGCCCTGCTCGTCGACCAGGCCGCAACGTCCGGTGAGAAACTGGCGCAATTGCTCGCGGGCGCGCGCGAGCCGCTGTCGGGCGTTGTCGCGCGAGATGCCGAGCACCTCCGCGGCCACCACGTCGCTGACCTCGAAGATCTCGCCCAACACGAAAGCCATGCGGTGCTCGCGGTCCAGGCACAGCAACATCGCCATCAGGCACCCCACCTTGGCTTCTTCGACGACCAACCGGACATCTACCGGCAACGCGCCCTGGTCGGGCGGATCCAGGTTGGGCGTGGCATCGAGAGCTTGCCCGAAACAGCCGAAGCTGTGCACCAGGTTTTCCACGCGGCCTTTCTTACAGGCTATCAGATGACGGACCGCGATCCGGTACGCCCACGTGCGGAAGCTGGCCTCGCCGCGGAACGAAGCCAGGCTGGTGACGATCTGAAGCAGGATTTCCTGGGTGGCGTCCGCCGCATCCTCGGGCGAATACAACATCCGCTGCGCCAGGCTGTAGACGAATCCCTGATGGCGCCGCAGAAGCTCTTCCAGCGCCGGCCGTTCGCCGCGCACCGCCGCCTGCACGCAAGCCGTATCACCGGCATCGTTCGCGTAGGTCGCTGACAAGGGATGAATGGGGGAAGGTGAAATAGAATTGTCGTTCATGGGATCTTAGTGGGAGCGCCTGGGCCGAGTGTGACAGCAATGGAGGCGACCTTGCGTAGATTCCGCCACCTCCATCTCTTGGGGCATCGAGCTCGTCCAGCTATACTTGCGTTTGTGGAAGGCACGGACTTCGACGAGATCGAGTTCTTTCGCCGCATCGCCGACAGCGGCGCGCGTGCGCTACTCATCGGCCGGCGCGCGCTGGTCGCGCTCGGCTTGCCGGTGTTGACCGCGGACTACGACTTTTGGGTGCATCCGGAGGACGTCGACCTGTTCAACGCCGCCAGCTTGCCGCTCGGTCTCGCCCCGAGCCACACCCCGGACGCGGCCAGAGGCCGGGGCCGCTATGTCCTCGAGAACGACGAGCACGTTGACGTCATCGTCGCTCGCTCCGTGACCACCGTGGAGGGCCAGAAGGTGCTCTTCGACGATCTCTGGGCACGGCGGACGTCATTGCCGCTCTCCCCGAAGGTGTCGCTGGTGATCCCTTGTCTGGATGACCTCATCGCCACCAAGCGCTTCGCGCGTCGTCCGAAGGACGCGGAGGACATCCGTCTGCTCGAGGCCCTGCGCGAATCGGGAGATCCTGCGTGAAGACCACGCCCTCACCTATCTCGCCCGCCGCGCGGACAAAGCTGGCCGAATTGGCAAACCGACAGCTTGGCGCTGACGAGTGGCGCGCGCAGGTGGAGACGCCGTTGTCGCCGGAGGAGATCGAGAGCACGCTGGCACTGGTCCGTTGGTTTCGCGGGCGCTATCCAACCGTGGCCGAGCGCCTGGCTTACGTCCGCCGGGCGTACCGCCGCTGGCGGGGTGCCACGGAACGGGCACAGCCGCGATAAACCGCAAATCTACGGTAAAGCACAGGTAAAATGCGTGTTTTACGTCGGAAGACGGTTTTGTTCGTGAAGCGCCACCGATAACGCCTATACTTGTTTCAGGGTTGGCGGGTGTTTGGCCAACCTAACTGCCGAGAGCTTCACGGGCTTTCGGCCGTCTCGCGCGCGGGCGTTCGCGACCCGGGCGAGACGAAGGATCCATCGATGAAGTACCTGCAGTCTCGTCCGGCTCTCTCGCCTCGCGCATCCCTTGTCGTCTTCCTCGCCAGTGCCGCGGCCTGCTCGGGGAACGGCGGCGCGGGAGTTTCTCCCTCGCCTACCGGCGGCGTCCTGTCGGCAACCGGAGGCGCCCCGGCTGGTGTGGGCGGCACGCTGGCGAGCAGTGGGGGAACGACTTCGGCTGCTGGCGGCGACCGGCAAGCTTCCAGTGGGACCGGCGGCGCGGGCGGTGTGATCTCGACCACGCCAGTCGGCACAGGGGGTGGAATCTCGTCGGGAGGTACGACGGCCACGTTTGCCACGGGCGGGCTCGCGGCGGGCACCGGCGGGCAAGCAGGCGCAGGCGGCAAGCCCGATGCGGCGGCCGGCGGCAGAATCGCCGACGCGAGTGCCACCGGCGGAGCGACGTCCCAGCCGGATGCGAGCATCGGCCAGGACGCGGCCATCGGCCCCGACGCCAACGCCGCCGATGCCAACACGTCTTCCTCGGGCGGATTTTTGCACGTCGAGGGCAGTAAGCTCATGGACTGGCGCGGAAAGACCGTGCGTCTGACCGGCGTGAATTGGTTTGGCCTCGAAACCAACAACCAGGAACCGCACGGCATCTGGGTACGCGATTACCGCAGCATGGTCAAGCAGATCGCGGACCTCGGCTTCAACGCCATCCGCCTGCCGTGGTCGAACGAAATCCTGCGCAGCGACGCCAAGGCCTCCGACTCGAATGGCTTCGGCCAGTCCGGCCCCGACGCTTACGACGGCAGCAACCCCATCAACAAGAATCTGGTCGGCAAGTCGCCGCTAGAAATCATGGACAAGGTGATCGAGGCAGCCGGCGAATTCGGCGTGAAGATCATCCTCGACAACCACTCGCGCGAGCCGGACGGCTACATGAACGAGCAGGTCTGGTACACCGACAAGACGCCAGAGTCACTGTGGATCGACGACTGGGTGTCGCTGGCCAAGCGCTACGCCGGCAACACCACCGTGGTGGCGGCCGACCTCGACAACGAACCACACGGCATCGCCTCGTGGGGCGCTGGCAATTCGACGACCGACTGGAACTCTGCTGCCGAAAGATGCGGCAACGCCATTCTGGCGGCCAACCCCGACTGGGTCATCGTGGTTGAAGGGACCGAAAAAGTGGGCAGCGACGGCTACTGGTGGGGCGGCAACCTTAGCGGCGTGAAGACCGCGCCCATCAAGCTCAGCGATCCGAAGAAGCTCATGTACTCGTGCCACGAATACGGCCCCGAAGTTCACGACCAGCCGTGGTTCGACGATGCCAGCTTCCCCAACAACCTGCCCGCGCTGTGGACGTCCAAATTCGACTTCATCATGCAACAGAACCTGGGCCACATCTTGATCGGCGAGTTCGGCATCAAAGACCGTTCGGCGGCGGGTGGCAAGGCCGGCGTGTGGTTCGATACCGTGCTGTCGAAGCTGGGCACGACCTACTCTTGGACCTTCTGGTGCTGGAATCCCAACTCGGGCGACACCGAGGGACTGCTCGGCTACGACTGGGCCACGCCGGTCCAGTGGAAGATCGACGCGCTCAAGCCGGCCATGGCGCCGATGATCGGGAAATAGACCGGCAAGTTGATCGGCAAGCCGATCATGCCCCAGCGCTATGACCAAGGTCGCCGCCAACGACGAGCACGGATGAGGCACCTCGCTACCAGACCGCGTCCCGGCACTGCCTCTTGGAGGGCACATTTGGCGCCTCCAGCGGGCTCGGAATCACGGCCCCTGGCTGCTCTCTGTCCAGGACACCTAGACGCTTGTTTACGAACAAGAGCTCGTAGGCCAGCCCGGGGAAGGGATGGCTCCACCACATGCAGGCGTAGTTGTTGAAATGTACGTTGACGATATAGAAGGTCTTCTTCAGCTTCTCAATCACATGGACATACTTTGGATCGTCGAGCCCGTGGAGCTCGATATCGAGCTGATCGATGTTATCGAGGGTGCTGTCCGGCGTTGCCGCAAGCGAGTCCCACTCGGCACTTTCGACATCCATCTTGACGAGCAGACGCTTGCCGAGGTCGCCATTCTTGGCGATTTGGTTCGAAATCCCATCGAACTCGCGTCCATCGATATGGGCCGGCCCAGGGCCGACACATTCATCATGGAAATGAAAATCGCCACCATTACACACGGGACGCCTAGGATCGAAGCAGTCGTATTGGCGAACAGGTAGATGGTAGGCTCGCGATACGTCACACCCCCAATCGTCACGTCCCTCTATTCCCCACGAGTAGGCGACCTTGGCCTGGCCGGCGAGGTTTTCACAAAGCAGATACCCCCCATCGTTCGGCGCCCCGAAACGCTTTAAGGTGCAGTTCGAAAGATGAACGGGTCGGATGGCACGGAAAAGAGTGGTGCGAAGGCCTCGCAAGAAACCCCACCGGTAGACGTCCTTTGCTTCGGTCGCTATGACAGTCGCTAGTGCGGCCACACCGACGAGCCAAGCGACCCGCTTTCTCCTTAGGACCAATAGAAGCCATGCCCGCACTGCGCAAAAATCCATCGTCATCTCGTACCATGCAAACGTAGGCCTCTCAAGTTCAATGCAGCCCTTTCAATGTGATGAAGTGGCCCCCGCTTGTAGGACCAAGCCTGGCCCGAGACAAGCTACTAAGGCAGCGTCCGGGTTGATCTGGTTGTAGCTCTTCTTCAGATCGCGGGGGTACTTCGCTCGTTCATCCCGGAGACACCGACCCTCGAGCTCGATGCTGTCGGGGTCACCGACAAGGGCACGAGGCTTCACACGGCCGCCGCAATGAGTGATGGTGTCGACCCGCAAGCCGCGGGTCAGGCGCATGAGCTCGGCCCACGGGCGATAGCGGCAACGGGCACCGTGGGCGGCGGCTCACCCCATCCGTCATAATGCCGTTGGGGTCGCGGCTTGCGACTCAGGGCCAATGCTCGCAGATTGCCCGACCCTTGTGGGGGCCGCTGGGTCGACTGTGGGGGGGACAAATTGCTTGTGGTCGAGCCCCGCCTCCACAAAGTGGCCGTTCATGAGCTGGTATTCGAGCAGATGCTCCGGCCCGAGGGCATCAAGCAAGCGCTGGCTGGCGCGCTCATCAGCAGCACGCAGCCGCGCTGCTAGCTCCATCGGGGTGAGCCGGTCCCGCGTCACTCGATCGAAGGCGCCTTGGCGTTCTTGCGTTACATCGTAGATAGAGATCTCGAAATCGGCCGACTGTTCCTCGGTAAGCCCCCAGGTCTTCGCCATGATCCGTCGCTCTTCGGCAAAAAATCGATCGGTCTCTGCACGGTTGGCACTGGATTCCTTTTCGCCCGCCGCTGCCAACGCCCCAGCGTTGAGCGATGAGTTCAGCAGAGCCAACGCGAGCCTTGGAGATTGCGTCGGCGCCCCTTCGACCACTGGGATGGGTGGGTGGACGGTGGATTGAGAGGATTCGGGCTCTGTCGCTTGCGGGGCCAGGCCGTCATTGCTCTTCCGAAGCTGCAGGTAAAGCACCGCGCCGGCAAGGGTACCAAGGAGAGGCAAGACAAGAGGTGCAAGTCGACGCATCATCCTGTGTCTTTTCATAGCTGGTGTCTCCGGCTTCATTGAAAATGGATAGCTTCTTGAGAACCCCCACCGGCAAAGGTTGTCGGTGGGGTTCCTCGATGTACGCGTTGCCGAGGGCCTAGTGTGATACGCTTGACAACTTGTTGTCGCTGTTGTTGCTGTTGGCGATGCAGTAGCCGCAGTTCCCGCAAAGGTTGGACATATTTCCGCAGTAGCCGCCCCCAGCGGGCGTGGAGAAGAGCAAGGAGCTGTAGCCGGCGTTGTCGTAAAACCAGAGACCTTGATTGGTCCAGAAGGAACTCGCATTGTCATTTCGATAGGCCATATGGACAGCGCCGTCATAGCCGGAGCTAGCAATCGAAAGCACGGTGCAATCGCCCTGGTAGTTGTACCCATCGTACAAGTTCAGCGAACCGGGGGGGAGGCTACCGCAGTAGGGATCCTGCGAGTTCATCTCCAGCCGAGCTGCCGACGCGTTACGATTCCAACTTCCGAGACTTGAGTACCAGTTGTTCGCGGCGACGTTGAAGGTGGCACCCTCGTCGTGAGTCCAGAACCAATTCGCGAATAACTTGAGACGGACGGCGCTGCCCACTTTGATGGATTGTATCGTGTCATTGGGGAGTCCCTCGCTCGTGTCGTACCCACCCCATTCCTTCCTTCGACTCAATTGTGCAACGCTGGGTGAGTCGCTACTCGAGAGCGAACTCTTCGGACACGAAGCAGGGGCATTCACCGGGGCAAAGAATCGGAAAGTTGGACTGCTCGAGACCGCTGAAGGAGGAACTGTGTTCCTGGATGAGGTGGCAGAATTACCCACTGTCGTGCAGGCCAAGATCCTTCGGGTCGTCGAGGTAGGTGAGTTCATGCGAGTGGGAGGAACTCGTACGATCCCATGCGATGTTCGATTCGTCGCCGCCACCAACCGCGAACTTTCGGAAACGGCCCAAAACGGCGGGTTTCGTGAAGATTTGTTCTTCAGACTTGCCGGAATCGTGCTTCGCGTCCCGGCGCTCCGGGACCGTCCGGAGGACATTCCTCTGCTTGCCCAAAGCCTTCTGGCCTGGGAAGACAGAGGCCACGTTTGTCGCTTCTCCGCGCAAGCTATGGCGAAGTTGTGCTCGCATCGCTGGCCGGGCAATGTCCGGGAGTTGCGCAATGTCGTGATACGGGCTCGGCTGCTGTGTGATGGCGAGGAAATTGAGACTTGCCACGTTATATTTGACGGGGTTACTGAGACGCAACCGGAGCCGAGCCGCCGCTTTGGCTGGGATGTCGAAGACCTTCCAGGCAGCTTCCCGTTTCGCGATCCGGTTGCAGCCCGCCGTGCAATCTCCCAGGCACTTAAAGAAACCAAGGGCAACCAGACTCAGGCAGCGAAGCTCCTTGGCATCTCCCGTCGGGCGCTAGTGAGTCGTCTTGAGGAATTCGGGCTTCCGCGACCGCGTACTGATGTCACCCGCCAAGGTGAGGTGGCCACGTCTCCCCTTTCTGACCCGCACTCTTCCCGCCCCCGCTCGTTTGGGTGACAGGCACAAGCGTCACAACTATTAGCGCGCCTACGGCGGGGTCACCCGCAGGTCGACCCAGTCGGCATGGGTGTAGTCGACACTTTCGACTTTGTGCACTTCCAGGATCAGCTCGTTGCGCCCATCCAGCAGCACGGCAAAGCGCCGCGCCGGCTCGCCACCGCGGACTTCACCCGACTCGAACAGAACCTTGCCGGCGTTGTCGCTGATGCGAAACATCACCTTGCCACCTATGCCACCGTGGTCGTCGAGACCGCACGCACCGGCGAAAGCACGTCCCGGCTTGTCGATGCGCACGCGGATAAACGAGTTCGCGTGCGTGCCGAGGCCATGATCGAAGTGCGTTCCGGCGATGCTGATCGGAACCTCGGAGATCGATTTGTCGCGTTGAAGCTGGCCCCACCCCTGCATGGAACGGATCACCGTGAAATCGCCGTTGCCCGCGGGCGGATCCTCGAACAACAGCCACGACGACGCCTGGTAGATGAGTCGCGCGGACTTCCATCCTTCGGTGATCTTGCGGGTCGCCTGGCCCACGTCCCCTTTGGCCACCAGGTAGCGATAGAAGGTTGGACGGGGCATGGTTCCGCGTCGAATCGGCATCTGATAGTAGTCGGCCGAGTCGTTTTCGAGAATGCCGCCAAATTTGGCGGTTATCCAGGCCGCGGCCTGCCCGAGCTGCGCGGGCCCCATGGCCTGGCTGTCATGCTCGGTCTGCGGCAGCATGGTGTGCACATCGAAGCCGTGGTCCATGTGGTTGCTGAGCTCCCATAGCCCCAAGAGCTCCTGGTTGTACGCGTACAACCTGAGGTTGAGACTCACGAGACCGAAGACCACCCACACAAAGACCACGCGTGGCCACGTCCACCCGCGCCAGCCCCGGCTTCTCGGCGACAGCAGCGCCGGCACGAATGCGTGGACATAGACGCAGAAACGCGAACCAACCATCCACGTGTCCGCGAGCGACTCGGGCAGCGACAGAAACAGCGCCATCGACACCGCCACCGGCACAAAGCGCCGGCCTCGCAAGACGATGCGCGGCCATGCGGCCACCAGAATAACGACGATACCAATGATCGACACCACTGCCCAGACGCGGTTCGGGTACGCTGCGAACGGCCCGGAGAACAGGCAGATGATTCGATTCCAGTCCACCCAATCGTGTCCGATCGTCCGCCCGGTGTGTTTTTGGTTCAGGTGCGACCACAGCAGTGCCATCAGTCCGACCGGCAGGGCGTGAAGGCCGGCCCGCCAAGCCGCGAAGGGTCGCCGACGGAGAAGCAAGCGCAGGCCCACGATCAACGTGAGGAGCCCGAACGTGATGCCATGGCAGAAGAACAGCAACGCGGAAAAGAGGCCCGCCTTCAAAATCGCCCGCCATCCCGGGCGGATGCCTTGGCGCTCGAATGCCGCCAAGTAGCCGAGCGCCAGCGGGATCGCCATCTCATGCGAGACGAAGCCCCAGTGGTACTGAAAGCCGAAGGCGACCAGAAAGCCGAGCAGTCCAAACTCTTGGCGCGCGCCAACCGACCTCAGCCACCGCCGCATCATGATCGGGGTCGTCAGCACAGCCAGGCTGAGAAGGCACTTGAGCGCCGCGATGGCCCCGAAAAGCAGGGCAAAGGGATATGCGAGGGCATATGCCAAGACGTAGGGCGTGAACGGATCGATGCGATAGAGCGAGCGGAACTCCACCGGCCCGACCGTCATTTCCGTCGAGATCCGGAAGAGCGTGGCGTGTTGGGCAACGTCGATTCCAGCCGGACAGCGGTGCCCCCAGATGGCGACCAGCGCAATCACGGCGCAGATGAGATAGGGCACCTCACCGCGGGCCAAGGCGACGGTGGCTTTCGCGCATACCGCCGCCTTGTGGGCGATCAGACGACCTATGTTGGAAAGGGACCGCATACCGTGCTTGGGGACCAGGTTTGGCTAGCAAGAACCCCGGCGACGAGTCAACAGCTCAGCGATCGGCACTGTGACCATGCCCCGACAGCGCCAAGAAAACAACCTTGATGAGCCGAACCTGGCGTAGGTGCGGACCATCCCCCGCGCAGCATCCGCCGAGGGTCGGGCGGCGAATCGACCTACCCGAGACACACCCAAGGACTAGCGACGATGACGAAACAAGGGCTCAAAAAGGCAATCTTCCTTGCAATTGCAAGCGCGGGACTGGCTTTCGCAGGATGTGGCGGGACAGGATCAGGGTGGCAGCGGTGCCGGTCACGGGAGCCAGAGCACAGCCGGCTGTCGGGCGAATCGCCGGCCAGCGCTGGGACGATCGATTCGGCGCCGGCGACCAGCTACCTCAGGTACGGCACCAGCGCCGGGACGCCGGGATTGGCCTTGATTGCATCGCGCACGAAGCCGGCCACCGTGTCCGCGCCCTCGGGGCCGAGATGGGTGTGGTCGTAGCCGCCGCTGGCGGAGCTGTCGGCGGCAAAATAGTCCTTGGGCGTGATGGTCTGTATCCAGTTCCACGTGGTCACGGTCAGGTCGATGACGGGAACGCTTTCGCTCTTGCCGAGGTCGCGAATGATTTGCGGCAGGTTCGCGCCGGTGGAATTCACGTGCTCGTCGGCCAGTGCATAGCCAACGCGCGAAATGGGCGTGATGAGGACGATGTTCACGCCCGCGGCCTTGGCCTGGGTCACGAAGCTCGTCATGTTCGACTGAAAGGTCGCCGCCGTGGTGGTCTTGTCGTTGTGGCCCAATTGAACGAAGAACCAGTCCCCCGACCTCCAGCGCGACTTGATGGCTCCGAACATGGCAGAGCTGCCCAAAAACGACCCCGAGCTTTCCCCCGAGTCGGCGTAGTTGGCCACCGACACGCCTTGTAGGAACTGCGGCAAACGTTGCCCCCACCCGGTGTAGTTGGTGCTGTCCTGGTCGCACACAGTGGAGTCGCCGCCCAGCCAAAGCATGAGCGGCTTGCTCGCGGTCTGGTGGCAGATCGCATTCACTTTCGGATTGGGTCCGCGGAAATAGACCTGCAAACCGGGGACGCTGTCGGTGTTTCCAACTTCCACCGGTTGGCCCTCGGGCGTGCGCACGTTCACCGTGAGGCCGAAGCGCCGGGTTTGTCCGGCGATGGTGGTCAGCTCGGGCAACATGCGACGGTACATCTCGGCATCCACGAATGTGTCGCCCGCCGCGCTGCCACCAAGCTCGACGGTGACGTCGTAGTTTCCGTCGCCGCCGCCGAAATCGCACTTGATCTCAGCGCCGAGCGGGCCAGTGCCGCTGGTGCACTTTCCAACCTCGTTGGTCGCGCAGGCCGCGACGGTATCGGTGGATCCACCAGCAGCGGACCCGCCGGTCGCAGATCCGCCCGCGGCAGACCCGCCGATTGCGGATGCGTCCGTCGCGGGGCTGCCGCCACTGCCCTGGACCCCGGCGCTCGACGTGCCGCCGTCGCGATTCGAGGTTGAGCCGCCTGTTCTCGCGCCTGCCGCCCCGCCGCCCGAGGGTCCGGCGCTGGAGCCGCCCGCGCCGCCTGCGCTTCCGCCGAGGCCCGCACCCGCGCCGCCGCTTGCGCTTCCCCCAGAATTTCCCCCGCCGCCGCTGCCCGTAGGGCCGTCCGCGCCCGCGCCTCCGGACGCGACATCGTCCGGGAACCCGGCGTCCCTGGTCCCCGTCGAGCCACCGTTGCTTGCCGTACCTCCGGCGGCGCCAGGGTTGCCCCCGCTGGGGGCTCCTCCGGTGCCGGCCCCGCCGGTCGCGCTCACTCCGCCTGCGCCTGAACGTCCCCCGGAGGATGAAAGTCCCCCGGTGTCGGCCGAGCCCCCGGTCGCCGCCGCGCCGGCAGCGCCGCCCCGATTCGCACCGCCGGTGCCACCGCCGCTGCCGTTGCTTGGGGCAGGCCCCGAATTCGAGCTGCATGCGCTTACGCCAAGCGCAAGCGCCACGATCAAGACCGTGCGTCGAGGCTTCTGTCTTATGAAGGTCATTGCACTCTCCAAGGGAGCAGTGACTCGAACCGGTCAAACGGCCAAATGCGCTACTTGCCCGCCGCTGCCTTCACCTTGGGGTGGTCCCGCCATGCCGGCATCCCTGCCATATACGCCAGCGTCTGCTTCTGCGCGTCCTCACGCGACAGATCCGGCTTCTGGCGTGACATCCATTGCACCATGCGCTCGAAGCGCTCCTCGAACGGCTGCAGGTTGCCCTTCTCGTCGGCGCAGTATTGGCAATAGATGCCCGTTTCGATGGGCATTGCACAACTCTGGCACTGCTGTTGGCTCATGACGGTCTCCTTGGTTTGGGCGTGTGTGGGTTGGCTGATGCGGTGGAATCGTCCGCGCTGGCGTCTACGAGCGTGCGGAAAGCACGAAGCAAGTCCGCGCTCGCCGCCTCGCCCAGCTTGGCAAAGGCGAGTTCCAGCCGCTCTTCACTTAAGACCTGACGCTCATCCGCCATCAGTCTGCGGCCCTCGTCGGTGAGCCACACCAGGGTCCGCCGGCGGTCGCGCGCATCGCGCATGCGGGCGAGCAGCCCCTTCCGTTCCAGGCCGTCGACGATCTCGCTCATCACCGACTGGGCACGATCCATGTGCCGGGCGGCTTCCGTCACGGTCAGCGGGCCTGCCATCTCCAAGTGCTGCATCACTGCCCAACCCTGCGGCGTCCACCTCGACCGCTTAGGCGCGCGGCGGTGGAAACGCAGGAAGGCGTCGCCGAACAACTCGGCGAACTCTCGCGCTGCTCGTCCGGGTGAAGACGTCATGTTCCCGGAATACCGTCGTGCCGATGTATCGTCAATCCCGATGCTTTCTCCCACGTCGGTCATAGGCAGCTTGCCGGTTTCGCTTGACCGGCGTTGGAAATGAGTCAAAATGGCGCAATGTCACAGAAACGCGGGTCGGGAACCTCGAACGCGGTCGAAGGACAGGAAACCCTAACCGTGGAGAGCTTCCAGCACTACCTGGATACGGAAGCAGAACGTCGGGAAGCGGCGGCCGAGCAAACCCAGGGGATCATCGCCCGCTTTTTTAAGATGACGGTTGTCTTGGTTGGCCTGAACATGGTGATCGCTGGCGCCAACGTCGCGATGATCATCACTCGCTCAGGGCACTCGGAATCGACGCCGGCCGCGCAACCAAGCACCCCGACCCCGACTCCGACCGCGACCGCCCCGACGTCGCCAACCTCGTCCGAGGCGATGGCGCCGGCCGGGCAATCGCCGCAATCCGCTGAGCCCGAGCCGTCCCCGCAGGAAAACGCGACCTCGCAACCGGTGCCAACCGCGAAACCGCTGGTGCCGGAAAAGCGGATTCCTCTCTTGGGGCCGCTGCCCAGCACCCTTAGGCCGGTGGCAGGACCCGCCGTGGCACTTGTCCGGCAGCCGATCCACGCACAAGTCAAGGTTGCCGCAAGCAAGTCAGCCCTCGCGGTCAAGGACGACGACTCGGACGACGACGGGCGCCCACACCCGGTCGAACGCTGGTAAGAGCCAGCCTCTTAGTCGCGCAGGTAGTGACAGGTGTATCCGTCGGGATGCTTCTGCAGGTAGTCTTGGTGGTATCCCTCGGCTGGATAGAAGGTTGATGCAGGAACGATCTGTGTGACCACCTTCGCTCGCCACTTTCCCGAGTGATCCACCTCGGCTTTCACACGCTCGGCAATCTGACGTTGCTCGTCGCTGTGATAGAAGATCGCCGAGCGGTATTGGGTACCGAGGTCGTTACCCTGCCGGTTGGGCGTGGTCGGGTCGTGCAGACGAAAGAAGTAGCGCAGAATGGCTTCATACGAGATGAGCTTCGGGTCGTAGACGATCTGCACCGCTTCGGCGTGTCCAGTCCGCCCAGGGTGGACGTCTTCGTAGGTGGGATTGTCAGTCGTTCCGCCCGTGTATCCGACGCTGGTCGAAATCACGCCAGGCAACTTGCGCACCAGCTCTTGAACGCCCCAAAAACATCCGCCTGACAAGGTCGCCGTGGCGGTGGCCGGCTTGGCGGCCGTCTCCCCGGCGGGCGCCGCGAGTCCAAACAACGGCAGGTACTGCCCGTATCCGGCGACCGCCATCTCGGCGACGGGAACGAATCGCAGCGCCGACGAGTTCATGCAGTAGCGCTTGCCCAGGGGTCCCGGTCCGTCGTCGAACACATGGCCCAGGTGCGAATCGGCGCGTGCCGATCGAACCTCGACCCGCGATTGGTAGAGAGAATCATCGTCCCGGGTCGTCAGATGGCCCGATTCGACGGGCTTGGTGAAGCTGGGCCAACCGGTGCCAGAGTCGTACTTGTCCTTGGACGAGAAGAGCGGTTCACCCGAGACCACGTCCACGTAGATGCCGTCGCGATGATTGTCCCAATACTCGTTGCGGAAAGGCGGTTCCGTGCCGCATCCCTGCGTCACTTCGTATTGCAGCGGGTTTAGCTGCTTGAGCCGAGCCTCTTTCGCACTCTTGTCCATTGGCGGGGTGTCACTGG
Organism: uncultured Myxococcales bacterium; assembly: GCA_964491625.1. GTDB lineage: Bacteria > Myxococcota_A > Polyangia > Fen-1088 > Fen-1088 > Fen-1118. The sequence goes on along the minus strand of CAZBIU010000016.1, from coordinate 21,444 downwards.
CCACGGGCGTCGCTCCTTCCTTCTTTCGCGAGGTCGCTGCCCATAGAGCGGTCGTGCCCGACGCAACAAGCGTCGTCGCGAGTAGGACGCGAACTATTTGTTTAAGGCGCGTCATGGGCAGCAATCCAGTCGTCTCGAATTGGATGCCACAGGTACCCTTTGGTCGGCCCCCGCGCACGAAACAAAAAACGGGGCGCCGAAGCGCCCCGTCGATTAGGTGAGCTGTGCGATCTGGCTAAGTTAGGTGAGTGGTGTGATCGAGGTGATGCACACGTTGAACGGGCCGGCCGGGTCGGTCGTAGCACCCCCGCCCGAAACTTGAATCTTGAGCGTGTAAGCAGCGCTGCCCGAGATCGGGGTGCACTGGCTGGTGGTCGCCCAGCTCGGGCACTTGACGTCGCTAAACAGAACCGAGTAGGTCCCCGCGCCGTCCACCTCGATGTACGGCGAGGTACCGCCGCTGGGATCAGACGCGGCGGGGCCGTACATGATGCGAATCTTCTGCCCCGTCGCGACCGTGCCGGTGAGGGTGATCTTGAAGCCCTTGGCGGTTCCCGTGTACGCGTTCTTCGTGGCCGATGTGCCACCGGTCGAATTGAGATCGAGGCCGAGCCCGCAGCCCCACTTGGCGAAGGTCGAGTCGATGACCGTGGTGCCCGCGATGCAGCATCCGTTCGATCCCGAGCAGGCGGTGGCCGTGATGGGGGACGGTGAGGTGCAGGTCGAACCGTCGTCAAAGGCGTAGATCGCGCCCTGGACGCCACAGGTGTTCGGCGCGCTCGCGATCCAGTTGCTGTCGGTACCGCTCTTGAGGCTCATCAGATCGGAGGTGCAGGTGACCGGGCCGGTGCTGCTACCCGAGCTACCACCGTTGCTCGTCGTCGTTCCACCGTTGCTCGTTGTCGTCCCGCCGTTGTTCGTCGTCGTCCCGCCGTTGTTCGTCGTCGTTCCGCCGTTGTTCGTTGTCGTCCCTCCGTTGTTCGTCGTCGTCCCGCCGTTGTTCGTCGTTGTCCCGCCGTTGTTCGTCGTTGTCCCGCCGTTGTTCGTCGTGGTTCCGCCCTCGCCGCTGGTTCCGCCGTTGTTCGTCGTCGTCCCGCCGTTACTCGTCGTGGTTCCGCCCTCGCCGCTGGTTCCGCCGTTGCTCGTCGTCGTCCCGCCGTTGCTGTGGCCGCCGTTACCGCTAGAGCTCCCGCCCTCACCCGAGCCTTGATCGCTCGACGGTCTGCAGCCAGAGCCCACGGTCCCGAAGGTAACGACACCGAGTCCAAATAGGCCGGCAAGCAAGAGCGAACGATAGTGACGAAGCTTCATGAAACCTTCTCCTTGGTAATGACTGGCTTTGAAAGCGTGCGGAGTAAACAACAGACTGACGCCTTTCGCCAGCCCTTCTTAGAACACGCCACACCCGATGACTGAGCACTCCCACGCGGGGCGAAAATCTCCCAACCATCCCGGCCGCGATTACGCTTTCTGCCAAGCGGGTAGCGGTGCCTAGAACTGTGAGGCAACGCACGGCGGCGCCTGCGAGCGGCCTTATCTCTATGGTAAGATTGGCAAATCGCTCGGGCCCCACAGGCGCAACTGCGACTTCGCGTCAGACAAGTCCATGCATCATCGTTTGTGCAAACCGTTGTTTCTCGGATTGCTCACGACGGCACTGGTTGCTGGCTGCAATTCGCACCTCCTCATGCAGCAACCGGGGGGCGAGGTTGTCACCGTCAACCCTCCGCCGGTGGTGGTGATACTGGACGACGCAGGTGTGCCGAAGTCTCCGCCCGGATCGATCGATCGACCCGACGGCGCGGCTCCGGATGAGCGCGTAACAGTCCCGGAGCCGGACGCGCCACCGGCCAACCCCGACCTCCGACCTGACCTGGGCCACGACCTCGGTCCAGACAGCGCGGTCGGACCCGACGCGCCCACGCTCAACCGAGATTCCGCCCCGGCCGCCAGCCCCGACGCAGCCCCGGACCTGGGTCGTGACATTGGTCCCGATCTCGGACCTGATCTTCGCCCCGACACCGCGTGCCCACGCTCGGATCCTCCGACGCCATTTCCCCCAAGCCCGACCTGCGACGGCACCGAGGGAGGGCTTGGCGAAGCCTTCCAGAAGGCGCTTTGGTTCCTCAATGTGAACAAGTCCGGTCCGGGCGTGGTCAACACCTACGTGCAATGGCGCGGCGATGCCCACGTGATGGACGCGCACATCAAGTTGGATCCCAACGCGGCGACCGGGGTGGACATGTCGCAGGCCTTCATCACCAAATACAAGTCGATCCTCGATCCCAAGGGAACCGGCGAGGCCGATCTGTCGGGCGGATTCCACGACGCGGGCGACTTCATCAAGTTCGGCCTTACCACCGGCTTCACCGGATCGACGCTGGCCTGGAGCATGGTCGAGTATCCGGATGCCTTCCGCACCGCTGGCCTCGAAGCCGAGGCGACCAACCTGCTGCGCTGGACGGACGACTACTTCATGCGCGTCACGTTTCTCGACGGCAGCGGCAACATGGTCGCGTTCGCCCAGCAGGTCGGCGACCAGACCGACCACACCTGCGGCTGGATGCCGCCCGAGCTTCGCCGCATCGATTTCTGCCCGCGCAAAGGCTACTTCGTCACCGAAGAGCACCCCGCCGCGGACACCACTGCCAGCGCGGCCGCGAGCCTGGCGGCATCCTATCTCGTGCTGAAGGACAAGGACCCGGCCTACGCGGACAAGTGCCTGAAGTACGCCAAGGCCCTTTACAGCTTCGGGGCCAAATATCCCGACAAAGTCGGCGACGTCACAGGGGGCCTCTATACCTCGGAATACGCCTACGACGATTTGGCGTGGGCTGCGGTGTGGCTCTATCTCGCGACCAATACCCAGTCGTATCTTGACGACATTCTCGGCGCGAACGCCAAGGGCGGCGGCTGGCTAGACGGCTTCCCCGGCTTTAAGACCACCTGCTTGCAAGACGCCTCGGCCAGTTGCTGGACAGAGTCGGCGACGCACGATTGGAACTCGGTGCGCACCGGCGTGTTCCTGAAGCTCGCACAGATCCTGCGCGACCAGAACCACCCGATGGCCAAGGCTATGCAGACCATCGCGCACGATGATTCCGTGAAATGGCCGAACGGCGGCGTGGCCATGACGCCGGCTGGTTTCTCGGTGATGTATGCCTACGGCTCGGCCCGCTACAATTCGGCAGGACAGTTCGTAGCCCTGCTCTACACCAAGCTGTTCCCTGACGACACAGACGCGAGCAACGCGATTCGGCCGTGGGCGCAAAAGCAGATGGCGTACATCCTGGGCAAGAACCCGCTTGATACCTCGTACATGATGGGATACACGAACAAGTACTGTCTGCAGCCCCACCACGCCGCCGGCCACGCCTCGATTTGGGGCGAGCCCGATAACCCGGTCGAGAACCGCCACATCATCTGGGGCGCGCTGGTGAACGGCCCCGACGGCAACGACAATCACGTCGACAGACGGTCGGACTTTGGCAGCAACGAGGTCACCATCGACTACAACGTCTCGCTCATCGCCGCGCTGGCAGCGCAGTATTCGTTGTGGGGGGCTGGGTCGTGCCCGCTTAGCACCTTCCCGCCCACCGAGCCCGACGGCGACGAGTTCTACACCTTGTCCAACACCAACGGCGCCGGCAGTTGCCGGTCGCAGGTCACGGTCACGTTGGTGAACGAAACCCAGCACGTTCCTCGCTACGACACGCACGTGAAGATGCGCTACTTCTTCGACGTCAGTGAGTTGCAGGCCAAGGGCAAGTCCATCAGCGACGTCACCGCCAGCCTGATCTACGACCGGGGCGCCACCGAATTCAGTGAGCCCACCAGCCTCGGCGGCCCCAAGCAATGTCCCAAGAGCTCGTCGACCTACTACTACGAGATGGGCTTCGAGGGTTACCAGTTCTGGGGACGCATCGTTCAGTTGAAGGCTCCGCGAACCATCCAGCTCGATATCGGGGTCAACAACGGCCAGGGCTGCGTCTGGGATTCGTCCAACGACTGGAGCTACTCGGGCTTGCCTGCGGCGCCCTCCGACGGCAGTGATCCGCCGAAGTCGCGGCACATCACCGTGTATAGCGGTGACTATTTGGTGTTCGGCGACGAGCCACCTGGCTGCTTCGCGGCGGCCACGCCGGTGCTCTGTCCCTGATTTTCCACCCTACGTATCTGCTCAATCTTTAATCGGATTCTTCCGATTTTGAATGCAATGGGCGGATTCACGGTGCCGCGCACGCTGCGGCGCATCTTCGTTGTGGCGTGGTTGTGTATCTCGGTAGCCATCGCGCCCACGGGCTTTGCCGATACCGCCAATGAGCGCGAGCGGCATGCCGCCATCCTGATCAAGGCACTGACCTACGATGCGAAGATGGTCGAGCGCGCAGGCAGGGAGATGGTCGTGGCGGTTCTGTACTCGGCAAATGACAGCACCGTGAACGATGAAGCCGACGCTTGGCTCGCGGCGTTCGAGAAACTGACCTCGATGCGGTTCTTGGGCCTGCCATTCCGAGCGCTCAAGCTGCCCTTCAGCTCGACAGAACGCCTGCGCAAGGCCATCGTCCAGGAAGGTATCGACGCAGTCTTCGTGGTCGGCGTGACGAAGGACTCCCTTACCGGGATAGAGAATGTTAGCCGTGAGAGAAAGGTTCTGACTCTCGCCAGCCGCCAGGAACAAGTGACCGCGGGCCTTACGCTTGGGGTGTTCGTCATCGACGGCAAGAACACACTACTTATAAATCTGACGTCCTCCCGCGAGGAAGGCGCCGCCTTCCGCAACGAGATATTCGCATTGGCGAAGGTGATCAAATGAAGGATCGACCTCTTGGTGCTTGTCTGTTTCTCGCCCTCACGCTGGGTGTTCCCTCCCTTGTGCACGCTCAACCCAGTGACCGCGCGCACGGTATTGACTTTGGAGATCTGCACGACATCGCCGATCTGTCGCTCGAAGCTCTCCTTGACCAACCCGTCGAAGTTGCGTCCAAGCGCGAGCAGCGCGCGAGCGAGGCGCCCGTCGACGTTTCCGTGGTGACTGCCGAGGAGATCGAGTTGTACGGGTATTGTACGCTGGCCGAGATCCTGAACACGTTGCGCGACTTCTACATCACCAACGACCGCACCTACGAGTATGTGGGCGTGCGTGGCATCTCGCTGCCGGGCGACTACAACACGCGGATCCTGTTGCTCGTGGACGGCCATCGCGCCAACGACAACGTCTACGATTCCATGGCGGTGGGGCTCGACGCGCCCATCGACGTGTCGGCCATCGAGCGCGTGGAGATCATTCGCGGCCCAGCCTCGTCACTTTACGGCAGCAACGCCTTCCTGGGCGTGGTCAACGTGGTCACGAAATCGGGCGCCATCGAGAGGGTTCGTGCACAGGCGGAGAGCGGCGCATTGGCGTCGCCGGCCCAATACGATTCCACGCGCGGTTGGATCCAGGGCGGCCACCACTTCAAGAGCGGGCTAGACGTCTTCCTGGCCCTCTCTGCCTCCTATCGCTTCGGGGCACGGAGGATCTACTTCCCCGCCTTCGACGATCCGGCAACCAACAATGGAGTCTCCGTCGACAAGGACGCCGAAAGCGCGCAAAACGGATTCCTCAAGCTTGGCTTTGGGAACCTCCGCCTTAGCGCGGGGTACGCCCGGCGCGCGAAGGACGAGCCCGCAGCATCGTTCGATACCATCTTCAACGATCCGCGAGCCCGCATCGTCGACACGCGAGGCTTCGCGGACCTCGGCTATCGGAGGAGCTTCCGCGAAGCGAAGCTGGATGTCTCGTGGCGCGCGACCTTCGACTACTACAAGTATCGAGGATACTACCCCGAGGACACGACGCCCGGCGGAGGCGCTCCGGCCTCCTTGGTCAACCAGGACAACGTGGAATCCATCGCCGGGGGCACCGAGGGGCAAGTGACCAAGACCTGGATCGACCGTCGGGGCGTCTTCTCACTGGTCAACACGACCGTCGGATTCGAGTACCAGGATCGCCCGATCATCAAGCAATGGAACGGATACCCGGAGACCGGCGAGGTCGTGATGGACCGCAATGATCACAGCCAATTCTTGGCCGTGTTCGGCGTCCAGGAAGTGACCGTCGCGGATCGCATCACGGTGGGAGGTGGGCTTCGCTACGACGACTGGCTCGACTACCACGGGGCGCTCAGCCCGCGGCTAACTCTGAATGTCACGGCGACCGAGTCAACCCGGATCAAGATGATGTACGGATCTGCCTTCCGTGCGGCCAATGCTTACGAGCGCTTCTACGGCGGTGCGGACAGCGGATATATCGCAAACTCTGGCCTTCGCCCGGAATCCATTGATTCGTACGAGCTGGTGATCGTGCAGAGATTGACCAGTCAGTTGCGACTCCTCGCCTCGGCCTACAGCTTTCGCATGCACGATCTGATCGCGCTCTTCACCGATCCGAGCTCGGGCAATCTGTCATTTCAGAATCTGGCCGTGGTCAATGCCAACGGCGCCGGTCTGGAGATCGAGGGCGCTTGGCCATTTCTGCGCTTCCGGGCCAGTTATCTGGTCCAGCGATCCACTTGGAGCGAAGGTGGAATCGCTTCGCCCCTCGCCAATTCGCCCCATCACATGGTCAAGGGCCGCGTCCTGGTTCCTCTGCTGCGCGAGCGTCTGCAACTGTTCGGCGAGGGCTGGTTCTTGAGCCAACGCGAAAGCGTACAGTCGTTGGCCGGAGCTGCCGAGCCGGTCCCCGCGTATTTGCAGGTCAATCTGGGCGCGAACCTCAAGCTCTCGCCCGCGCTCTCGCTACAGCTCGTCGCGCGTAACGTGACCAACGACCAGCATCTCGATCCTGCTTCCGAGGAATTTCGCCAGGCGAGCTTGCCCCAGGATGGCCTCTCGGTGTGGCTACGCCTGCGCTACGATTTCGCCTTAGCACCGGCTTCGCCCAGGTAGCCGGTACGCGTTCGCTTCTGAAGCTCAGCTTCCCCGCGTCGCCGCGGCCAACCAATGCGCTGGCGGGAAACGTGGAGGCTTGAGCCTGCGTCGACTATCTTCCTATCCATGGCTGACACAAACGGGACGACCGACGACTACCTGGAGCGCATTCTGAACGCGCAAGTGTACGACGTCGCCATCGAGACGCCGCTCGATCTGGCAGAGAGTTTGTCGCGCCGGCTGGGTAACCGGATGCTCATCAAACGCGAAGACATGCAGCCGGTGTTCTCGTTCAAGCTGCGGGGAGCCTACAACAAGATGGTTCGTCTGTCGTCGAGCCAGCTAGAGACGGGCGTGGTGTGCGCCTCGGCCGGCAATCATGCACAAGGCGTGGCGCTGTCTGCACGCGCCCTCGCGACTCGCGCAGTCATCGTGATGCCAACCACCACGCCGGCCATCAAGATTCGGGCCGTGCGCACCTTGGGCGGCGAGGTGGTGTTGCACGGGGAGTCGTTCGACGATGCCTCCGCGCACGCCCGCGCGCTGGAGCGCGAACAGGACCTGACCCTCATTCATCCCTACGACGATCCCGATGTCATCGCCGGCCAGGGCACGGTTGGCATGGAGATCCATCGCCAGCACCCCAAGCCCTTGGCGGCGGTTTTCTGTGCGGTCGGAGGCGGCGGGTTGCTTGCCGGTGTAGCCGCCTATCTGAAACGGCTGCGTCCCCACACCAAGTTGGTCGGCGTCGAATCCGTCGACGCCGATGCGATGGCCCAATCGTTTGCGGCCGGCCAGCGAGTGAAGCTTGACCATGTGGGCCTGTTCGCCGACGGCACCGCTGTCAAGCTGGTGGGAGAGGAAACCTTCCGCGTTTGCCGGCGCTACGTCGACGAGATCATCCTGGTCGACAACGACGAGATCTGTGCAGCCATCAAGGATGTGTTCGAGGACACCCGCGCCATCGTCGAGCCTTCCGGCGCATTGGCCGTGGCCGGCGCCAAGGCGTGGCTGGTGCGCCAGGGCCTGCAGAATGCGTCTGTGGTCGCAGTGGCCAGCGGCGCAAACATGAACTTTGATCGTCTGCGCTTCGTGGCGGAACGGGCCGAGCTTGGCGAGCGGCGCGAGGCCATCCTGGCCGTCACCATTCCCGAGCGGCCAGGTAGCTTTCGCGAGTTCTGTCGCCTGTTGGGCGGCCGAGACATCACCGAATTCAACTACCGCCTGGCCGATTCCCGGGCAGCCCACATCTTCGTGGGCCTGGCCATCGGGAGGCGCGACGAGGCCACCACGCTGGTGCGCATACTCGCCGAGCACGGCCTGGCTGCGATCGATCTTACCGACGACGAGATGGCCAAGTCCCACGTCCGCCACATGGTCGGTGGACGCGCGCCGCAGGCCGAACACGAGCGGGTTTACCGCTTCATCTTCCCCGAAAGACCGGGCGCGCTCTTGCGCTTCCTGGAAAACCTCAAGTCTGGTTGGAACATCAGCCTATTCCACTACCGCAACCACGGCGCCGACTTCGGCCGCGTGCTGGTGGGCATGCAAGTTCCACCCGCGGACGCCCCGGCCTTCGACGAGTTCCTTCGTCGCGTGGGCTACGATGCCGTCGAGGAAACCGGCAACCCGGCCTACCAGCTGTTCTTGGGGTAACCGGGGCTATACTAGGGGAACTGTCCCGCCGCGACCAAGAGGTCGAGGCGAGCCTGCCTGACGTTGTCCTCGGCCACCACGACGGAGGTGTCGGCATCGCGCGCGCGCCTTTCGGCGTCGATGACCTCGATGTTGGTGGTCGCGCCGGCGTGGTAGGCAAGGTTCGCCAAGTCCAGCGCCTGGTGGGCCAGATCCGCAGCGGCGTTCGACGAACGCATGGCCTCGTCGGCGCGACGAACCTCTTCCACGGAGACCCGTAGATCGGATCGCGTCTGTCGCAAAAGCCCGTCGTACTGTGCCCTTGCCTCGGCCAGCAAGGCATCGCGCTCGCGCATCTGGCCCCGGCGCAGGCCACCCTCGATGAGGGGGAAGCTAAGCAGGAGCATCGCCTGCCAGCCGGTTTCAGGCGTGGTGAGAGATGCGGGATCCTGGAAAAAAGGCTCGATCTGCCCGTTCACGACGGGCGCGTAGTCGGTCCAGCTGTCCTTCCTGACCTTCTCGGCGGCGAACGCGCGCTGCTTGGCCGCTTGCACGTCCTGGCGCCGAGACGCCGCCTCGTCGAAACTAGTATCGCCGGCGGGCAACGAGATATCATCAAACGTGTCGACGGGCTTGTCGTCCGCCACCAGCACGGACAGCGATTCCCTCGCGCGAGCCAGCGAGGTGTAGAGCGTCGAGAGGGTCGCTTCGTCCGCTGCCAATTGCTGCGCAGCCCGAACTTCGTCCACGCGGTTTCCGACGCCGCCCGCGAATCGCGTGTGGGTATAGTCGTAGTGCGACCGATCGTTGGCCACTGCGCGGACCGTCGTATCCACCTGGCGCTTCAGGGAAATGATCGCCAGATAGGCTCGCGCGACCGAGACCGCCAAGGTGCGACGAGTATCTTCACCACTGGCCTTCGTAGCCGCGACGTTCACGGACGCTTCCGACCAGGTGGTCCACGCACGCGGCGCGATCAAAGGAACGTTAAGCACGAGGTTCGCTGACAGTTGGTTCTTTCCGGCAATAACCCTCGACACGTTGGGACCATACTGGAACGACGTAACCGTATCGCCTTGCACGTGACCGGAGACGAGAGATCCTGAGCCGGACAAGACGCGGTCGGCATCCAATCGCAAAAGGCTGCCGTTCAGCACCAGCGACGGCAACGAGCCCGCCCTCGCTTGCGCCAGCAGCGCTTGCGAGCGCCGCACTTCCTGATCCGCGACCACCGCGGTGGGGTGTCGCGCCAGCGCGCGCTGAACGGCTTCGGTGAGTGAGATCTTCTCGTATACGGCGGCCGGCTCGGGTGCGACTGGTTCGAGAGCGGGAATCGGCCTGACCACAATCTGGTCCTGCGCTTGGGCGACCGACGCGCCGAGGAGAAGCAGACAGAGGCCGACGAGGCCCGCCGAAAACCGAGCTCTGCTACGCATGGACGACTCCTTCGACCACGTCGTCGTCCTCGTCGGGCGCCCGGCGCTTGGCGTAGCGGTCGAGAGTGGTGTAGAGCGCCGGCACCAGGAACAAGGTGAAGAACGTCGATACCAACAAACCGCCGATGACCGCTCGGGCCAGCGGCAGGTTGGTCTCGCTGCCCTCGCCGATGCCCAAGGCCATGGGAATCAACCCCAGCACGGTCGCGATGGTGGTCATCAGAATCGGCCGCAAACGGGTACGCCCGGCCTGGATGGTGGCCTCGACGATCGATTGGCCGCGTTCACGAAGCACGTTGGCGAAGTCCACCAAGAGCACGCCGTTCGACACCACGATGCCGACCATCATGATGATGCCCATGAAGCTGTTCACCGACAGCTTGGTGCCGGTCAGAAACAGCATGATGAACACGCCCGAGATGCCGAGCGGCACCGAGAACATGATGACCAGCGGATCGATGAGCGACTTGAACTGGCTGGCAAGCACCATATAGACGAGGAGCAATGCCATGATCGCCGCGAAGATGAGGCCGATGAAGGCCTTCTTTTGTTCGGCGGTTTGGCCGCCCAGGGTGGCGGAGAATCCGTCGGGCGGCTGCAAGTCGTCGACCAGCTTCTGAACCGCGTCGCTGGCGGCGCCCAGATCGGATCCGGGCGCGACATTGGCCGTAACGTGCACGATGCGCTGGAGGTACTTGCGATCGATCATGACCGGGCCGCTGCGCCGTTCGATGTGCGCCATGGTGTCCACGTTGACGATGCCGTTCGATGGCGTGCGTACGAACATGTCGCCCAGGTCGGAAACGTGCCCACGGTCGCGATCGTCCAGGCGAACGTTGATGTAGTACTCGTTGCCGGTCTTCGGGTCGGTGAAGGGAACTGGAACGATCTGGCTGTTCCCCAGCAAGCCGAACAGAATCGTCTGAGCGACATCCTGCTCGGAGACTCCGAGGAGCCCCGCTTTCTCCCGGTCCACGTTGACATCGAATTCGGGACTGTTCTCCTCGCGCGAGGACTGCACGTCGACCACCAGCGGCCGCCCCCCAGCGTCGGCCAGGTTCCGCATCTTGGCCATCAACTGATTCGCGTACCGAGAGCCGACGTCGAAGTCGTAGCCAAGCACCTCCACATCGATGGGATTGGTTGCGCCGAAATTCTGGATGCGCTTGACGATGCCCCCGATGAAGAAGAACCGCTGTACGCCGGGCAGTGCGTTCGCGAGCGCCGCGCGGACCTTTTCCGCAGCCTCGACGTCGGACATGGAGCGATCGACCCTGGACACCATGTTGACCTGAAGGTTGCCCGAATGGGTACCGGTGTTGGTGCTGAAGATAGCGGTTCGTCCCTGCGGCAGTCCGGTGTCCGACAGAATCGTCGTGTAGATTGGTTCGTTGCTGCCCTTTGCGTGGACGGGCCCAAGCTGATCCTCAATGATCTTCTCCAGGCGCTGGGTGACCTCTTCGGTTCGCTCGATGCGCGTACCGATGGGCGCCTTGTAGATGATGCTGAACTGAGCCTCGTCGCTGTCGGGGAAGAACTCGCTGCCGATGAAGCGCTTAAGCTGAAGGCTGCCGATGAAGAAGAGGCCGATGCCGAGCACGGTCATCAATCGGTGTGAAAGCACCCAGCGCAGGGTGCCCGCGTACAGCCCGTCCACGCGATCGAAGAAGCCGGTGACCAGCGCGGCAATGCCACGCTTCTTGCCCTCGTGTTTTCCCTCTTTCAACCAGTAGTAGCAAAGCAGCGGCGTGACCGTCCGGGACACCCAGAAGCTCATGGTCAAGGCGAAGGAAATGGTCAACGCCAGCGGCAAGAAGAGGTAGCGCGCGATGCCCGACATAAACAGCACCGGCAAGAACACGACGATGGTGGTGATGGTGGAAACCAGAATCGGCATCGCAACTTCTTGTGCCGCCAACAGCACCGCCTGCTTTCGTTTCTGTCCGGAGGCCAGATGGCGGTGAATGTTCTCCAGCTCGACGATAGAGTCGTCGACCAGTCGCCCGACCCCCAAGGCAAGACCGCCCAAGGTGAAGACGTTCAGGGTCTGGTTGGTGAAGAACAGCAACATGAACGTGGCGACGATGGAAAGCGGAATGGCCACGGCAATCATGGCCGTGGCGCGGATGTTCATGAGGAACACCAGAATCACCAGGATGGCCAGGAGCCCGCCCTGCAAGGCCTCGTGTTGCAGCGCCGCCACCGCAGAACGGATGTACTTCGACTGGTCGAATGAAATGTCGAGCTTCACGTTGCTCGGCACTGCGCGCAACTTGGGGATCGCAGCCGTGACCGCGTCGACGGTGGAAATGGTGTTGGCGCCAGGCTGCTTGAGCACGCGCAGATAGACGCCGCGCCGCCCGTTCACGCGTACGATTTCGGTCTGATCGGCGGTGAGATCCTCGACCTTGGCCACGTCCGACAGGCGCACCACACCCTGGGATTGCCCCTGTGTCGCAGGTGTCGAGCGCACGATCACCCTTCGCAGCGGACCGACGTCGGGGACCTGCGTGTTGGTAAATACGTTGTAATCGCGATCGCCCGCCCGCAGGCTGCCGCTCGGCAGAAGCAGATTCGAGTTGCGCACCGAGCTCACCAGGTCAAGGATGCCGATGCCGCGCGCACGCATGGCATTTTGGTCGGCCATGACCTCGATCTCGCGCACCTTGCCGCCGCCCACCGATGCGCTGGCCACGCCGGGAAGACGTTCAATCTGCGGCTCGATGGTGTTGTAGGCGAGGTCGTAGAGTTGCTTCTCGTCGAGCTCGTTGCTCGATACGGTGACCGCGAGAATCGGAATGTTGGTGATGTCGAACTTGAGCACGAACGGCTGCTGAATCCCGGGCGGCAGCGTGTTCAGAATCTGGGCGATTCGCTGGGCCACATCGAACTGTGCATTGTCGAGGTTGGTTCCGTAGTTGAACCACACGCTGACCAGCGACACGCCCTGCTTTGACGAGCTTTCCACCCGATCGACGCCGGGCGAGGCGCTGACTGCGCGCTCGATGGGCTGGGTGATGGACTTCTCGATGTCGGCGGGGCCGGCACCAGTATAGAAGGTCGCGATGCGAATCACCGGAATGGTGATGTCGGGAAACAGGTCGACCGAGAGCCGGTTCAGCGATACCACGCCCAGCACCACCAGCATGAGCGACAGCATCAAGATGAGGACTGGGTTGCGTAGCGCGAGTCGTGTGAGCCACATAGGGGATTCCCGCCTGGACCTTCAGAAGACTAGTTGCGCCTCGGTGGCTGCGCGGGCTCGACCTGGGCGCGCGGCTGCGACGGCGCAGGAGCCGTCCGTGCGCCGGTGTAGGGATTCACGCCTCGCGTGGCGCGCACTTGAGCACCGTCGGCCAATGCGTCGGCACCCGCGATGACGACTTCTTCGCCGGGCCGAAGCCCCGACCTGACTTCGAGAAGGCTGCCGTCCTCGACGTCGGCGCCGGTCGCGATCTCTCGCCGTTCGACGCTGGTATCGTGAAGCACGAACACATACTTCTTGCCAGACGAGATCTGTACGGCGTTGACGTCAACGACCGGTGTGTTCGGGTGCGTCTCCCGCCGAATGAACCCACGGCCGTACATGCCGGGCCGGAGCTCGCCGCTTTCGTTGCCAAGCTGGACCTCGGCGTCCAACGTGCGGGTCAGCGGATCGAAAGAAGGCGCCACGCGCACGACCTTGCCCGCAAAGCTGCGCCCTGGCAGCGCGTCGAGATCGACCCGCGCCTGCATACCGACCAAGATACCGGTCGCGTCGGTCTCGTTGAGCGTGACGAAGACGCGCAGCCGATCGATGCGCACCACGGTGACGATGGCGCCGCCGCCGGGCGGGCCGACCAATGCTCCGGGATCCAGCCGGCGAGCCGAGACGTAGCCGGTCAGCGGCGAGGTAATCTTTGTCTCGCCAAGACGAATGGCGAGCCCGGCAATTTGAGCCTGCGCCGAAGCCTCGGCCGATTCTGCCGACGCGAACGCTGCACTCGCCCCTTGCAGCTCTTGTTGGCTGACCACGCCCGACGGTGCCAGCTTGTTCGCGCGATCATAATTGGTGCGTGCGAGCGCCGCCTGGGCCTTGAGCTGACCGATGCTACTGCGGGCGGCGGCGAGCTGATCGGGCAGATCGCTCGGCCTCACCAGCGCGATGATTTGTCCCTTCTTCACCCGATCGCCACGATCGACGAAGATCGCGTCCACGTAGCCGAGCACCTTCGAGCCCACGTCCGCCTGTTCCAGCGCGCGCAGATCGACCGGCGCCTGGACCTCGACCGGAACGTCGCGCGCCACGACCTTGGCGACGACCACTTGAGGCGCGGGCCGTTCCTTCGGTCCGCTGGCTGAGGCGCTCTTGGCACACGCACCAAATGCCAGGGCGAGAAGCAAGAGGCTCGTACGTATGGGCCTCGACTGGACAAGCAGCATGGTGAACAAGACTTAGTACCACCTATTGTAAATGATGCAACCGCTGTTCCGCGTGCAGTTGCTTGCGCGATTGACGTTGCTGAATGCGTGCTTCTATTTGATCTGGACCATGAACATCAATCCCGAAAAGAAGCCTTCTGACGGTGTCGCCGAGCCACGTCCCAGCGAGCTGAATTTCGAAAATGCCGAGGCCATGTACGGGTTTCTGGCCAAGGCTGCGGAAATGGCAGCCCAGTCTGGACTACCGCCTGAGGCATTCACCGCAGCTGCTTGGCAGGCCTTCTTGGCTGCATCGCCGGAATTCGCCGAGCACCTTGCCGAAAGGCAGTTCGAGGCCGCACTGGAGGAGCTTCGAAGCAGCGGCCGGCTGGCGAAGGCGTAGCGGTCGGCGCATTCGATTGGCGCTATGCTGGTGCCGTGAGGACGTTCAACGCGGTCGCTCTGGCCGTCATTAGCGCAAGCTGTCGGGCACCCGCCTCGGGCACGACGATCGCCCTGGGCGCCGGAGAAACCCGCAGCAACATCCTCCGCAGGGACTACGTCGGCTCCGGGGCCTGTGCCTCTTGTCATGCTGCCGAGTATGCCAAGTGGGCCACTTCGCCCATGCGGCAGATGACCCGAGATCCCGACCTAGCGGTCATGCGGGCGCCCTTCGCGGGCGAGACCTTCGCCTTCAAAGAGGACAGCGCCACGCTCTTCCGTCAGGGGGCAGCTCGACTGGTTCGGCTCACGTCGCTAGACGGCGAGCATCTCTATCGGATCACCCGGGTGATAGGCAACCACTACCGCGAGGACTTTGCCGGCGTCGAGGTTGCGTCTTCCAGCGACGCTGTCTTACGCGGCTTTGGCCCCGAGCTGATTTTACCGGTGACCTACTACTACGAAACCCGAAGCTATCGTCCCAAGGGCTATTCGGTGATGGCCCACGAGCGGCCCGGACTGCGCGCCGGCGGCATATGGAACCGCACCTGCATCTTCTGCCACAACACCGTACCCTGGATCGATTCGGCCCTGGGCGAGCTTGCCGGACAAGGTGCACCAACCTACCAGGGCGTCGTCGTTGATCGCTTGCTGCCACCCGAACGAAGGTTCGGCTATCGCGTCGAGCGCGGAGCGGTGTTTCGCGCGGCGGTTGCCGACGAGGCCGCCTTCGTCGCTAGCGACAAGCCGGTGGTGTACCCAGACGACCAGTCGGCCGCGCGCGCCGCGATTCGAACCCTGGCCGACCGCTTCGAAGGCAGGCACCTGGTCGAAGAAGGTATCGGCTGCGAGGCCTGCCACGGCGGTGGCCGCGAGCACAGCACGAACCCGCAGGTACGCATGTCGTTCGCGCAGCGGTCCGATTTCCTTGCAGTGGGCCCGACCTCCGGCACTCCGTCACAGGCTTGGCTCATCAACCGCACCTGTGCACGCTGCCACCAAGTCCTATTTTCGCGCTACCCCTACACCTGGGAAGGTGGGCTTCGCTATCACGGACCACTCGGCGGCAGCTCGACCACGTCGGGCGAAGCCAGGGATTTTCTGCTCGGCGGGCCGGGTCGCAGCCTGGCCTGCACCGCCTGCCACGATCCGCACGCGCTCGATCGGCCGGAGGCCTTGGCCCGTCTGGAAACGCCCGCGGGCAATGCCGTCTGCCTCGGCTGTCATCGCTCGCTTGCCAGCGCCGAGGGTTTGGCCGAGCACACCCACCACAAGGTCGACGGGGCAGGCAGCGCGTGCGTCGCGTGCCACATGCCCCGCAAGAACATGGCGCTCGACTACCGCCTGACCCGCTACCACCGCATCGGCTCGCCGACCGATCGCGAGCGGGTCGAGGGCGACCGCCCGCTCGAATGCGCACTCTGCCATGCGGACAAGTCGGTGGCCTCCTTGCTGGGCGACATGGAACGTTTCTGGGGCAAGAAATACGATCGCCACCGTTTGCGTGAGTTGTACGGTGACTTGGACGCAAACGTGCTGTTGGCAACCCTGGCGCGCGGCCGAACCCACGAACAAGTGGTCGCGGCGATGACGTTGGCCGGACAGCATGACACCGCGGCCATTCCCGGCGTCGCGGGACTATTCGCCAGTCGCTACCCGCTGGCGCGGCGATTCGCCGCCAAGGCTTTGGCCTCGCTGCTCGACAAGCCGTGCGACATCAACGTCGACGAACCTCTCGAACAAATCCGAGCGGCGATGGGCGGTTGTGGGATCGATACGAGCGCGTTGCCGCCGGTTGGATCGGAGAGCACGGCGCCCCGCAAGTCGGCGCTCGCCGAGCCCCACGAAGAAGACTAAGCCAACTTCCGCCTCGGGCAACGATCTCACGCCAACTCGTCTGCCGGACCGGCTGCCCACTTCGTCATGAGATGCCAACCCCACCGGTGCATTTTCGCGGCTTCTGTGGCATCCAATGAAGCCGTGAATGCATCTGAGCTTGTAAGATGGAAGAAACGTCTGCTCGACTTACGCGCCGAGATCCTGGCCGAGGGAGATGTGGCCATCCTACCCGTGCGCAGGGACGAGACCCGCGTGGGTGGCGACGAGGACGAGCAGCCCCTGGTGGAAATGAGCCAGGTGATCGCGTCCAAGCGCAACCGAGCACGCACCGACGTGCTGGGGCGGGTGAATCGGGCGCTCCAGCGCATCGAGAACGAGCCCGAGCTGTTTGGGCTCTGCCAGGAATGCGAGGAGCCGATTGGCAAGCGCCTGGACGCCATGCCCTACGTGGAATTCTGCCTCGAATGCCAGCAGTCGAGCGATGCTTCGCACAAGGCCGGCCGAAGACGCCATCTCTTGGACTTCAAATGAAGGAGTAGCCGATGAGCAAGCTTGAAGTGGGCAAGCGCGCCCCGGGTTTCACCCTGGAAGACGAAAACGGCACCAAGGTCTCCCTGTCAGATCTCGCCGGGCAGTGGGTGGTGCTGTACTTCTATCCCAAAGACGACACGCCCGGTTGCACGGTCGAAGCGTGCGAGTTCACGTCGGGACTGCCCAAGCTCGACAAGCTGGACGCGGTGGTGTTGGGTTGCAGCCGGGACAGCGCCGAATCGCACCGCAAGTTCATCGCCAAGTACAAGCTCAAGATCAGGCTGCTCTCAGATCCCGACCACGAGGTGATGGAGAAATACGGCGCCTGGGGCGAGAAGAACAATTACGGCAAGAAGACCATGGGCGTGATTCGCTCGACGGCGCTCATCGATCCGGCGGGCCGACTCGCCTACCAGTGGCCCAATGTGAAGGCCGCCGGCCACGCCGAACAGGTGCGCGCCAAGCTGGCCGAGCTGGCGGACTAGCATGCGCGGTGTCTGACAGGGCGGCCATGCGTTTGCAATCCTTCCTTTCCTGGGGTGTCTTGTTGGCAGCGATGGTGCCGGCCTGCGCGTCGTCGAGCGCGGCGCAGACCCCGTCGGCGCCTATTCCGGCCGGCACGTTGGTCCCGGATCTGGAAGGAACCAACCAGGAGGGCGTGACCTTGCGGCTTAAGGACGAGCGGGGACATCCCCTGCTGGTGTACTTCTATCCTAAGGCAGGAACTCCTGGCTGCACCAAGGAGGGCTGCGCGTTTCGCGACGTCTGGCAGAGCTACAGCCAGGCGGGGATCCGCGTGGTGGGCGTGTCGCACGACACGGTGGCCGACCAGGCCGCCTTTGCGCGCGAGCACGGCTTCCCCTTTCCGCTGATCTCGGACATCGACGGACGCTGGGGCAAAGCCTTCGGCGTGCCTTTGCGGCTGTGGAAGTTCTACTCGCGGGTTAGCTTCCTCATCGGCCGCGACGGCAAAGTAGCCAAGACCTATCTCGACGTGGACCCCGGTGTTCACGCAAAGCAGGTTCTCGAGGACGCGAAGGATCTGTGAATGCTACGCCCGGCGCGGCTTGCCGCGAAGGGCAAGCCACGCGCGCGAAAGAAAGCCACCCGGGGCTTTGCGCGCTGACGATGCGGGCGGCTTGATCTTGACGGGCGAAGCCGAAGCAAGAGCCGCGTTTTTTTCGATAGGGGTCGAAGCCGGCGCGGGCTTCTCGGTCCGTTCGTCGACGTCCACACGCTTGTGATCGAGGGCATTCTTGACCCGATCGAGCACCTCCAGGGCCTCCTTCTCAAGGCCCATCATCGCAGCGTCGTCGAGCCCCAGCTTGCTGCACGCGAGCGCGACCGCCTCCTGGTCGGTGCCGTCCGCGGTACCGGCGCCGAAGTCGACGAAGAACCCGAGCTTGGCCGACAGCGCGTCGGCCACCGCGACGATCGACGACAAAAGCGGCGCCGCTTCCACCGCGGCTCGGCCGTGGTGATGGGTCACGACCTCGGCGACGTCGCCTGGCAACTTCCAAAGTCGCACCAACATGCCGGACACATCCTCGTGGGTCTGGCGAATCACCTCGTCCAGCACCGTGCCTTCCAGCACGGGCTCGCTCTTCCGGCGTTCTCCGAGGACAATCAGGATCGCCGCAATGCCGATGTCGTGCAGCAGCCCGCACAGAAAAGCGTTTTCAGGATCCTGCCCCGCGCGCGTCGCGAGCAGGCGGCACAGGTTCGCACAGGCGGTGCTGTGGCGGCGCAGGTCCTCCATGATGGAGGAGTACTCGGCCGAACGAAACACCCGCATGTGCAACGCGAGCTCGAAGACAACCTCGCCCAGGTTCTTGAGGCCCAGTCGCAAGACCGCGCTACGCAGCGAGGTTTCGGCGTCGCGCCCGCGGAAGATCGGTGAATTGGCTACCTTCAGCACCTGGCCCGCCATCATCGGATCCCGTTCGAGCAGAGCGATCAGCTTGTTGGTATCTACATCGGGATTGCAGGACAGCTCGTGGATTTCTAGCGCGGCGCTGGGAAGCATGGGCGGCTTGTAGGCGGGCGAGCCGAACACGCGCCGCAATCCGTCGCTAACCCGTAGAACCGTCGCGAACGGCGCCGACGATTCGTCTGCCGCGCTTCGCTGGCTCGCGCGCGTCGAGGAACGAGCGGGTTCGACGGGACACATGATTTTCTCCCCTTTGGTGACATCGTAAGTCTTTACGCGGATCTTGAGCCCGTGACTCTGGTGGGACATCGCGCCCCGGCAGGCTATGCTTGGCCGAGGAGACAACCATGGACAGATCCGAAAAACTCTCTCTGGTCCAGCGCTACGAGTCCTGCATCGAAACCCTGATCAATTTCGTCAAGTCCACGCCGACGGGCGCTATGGATTTTCGGCCGAGCTTGCCCGACGCATGGACCATACGCGAGCACGCGGTGCACTTTCTGGACGCCGATGCCTTCGCCTACGGCCGGCTTCGATTTGCCGTGACCCAGCCGGGCATCGAGGTCGTGGTCTGGGACGAGGTGCTTTGGCAAGCGCGCGCCAGGTACGAAACCGCCGATGCGCTTTCCTCGCTTGAGACCGCGCGGGGCCTCAGGCAAATCGTCGCCGGCATGGCCAGGGCCGTGGTCGACGCCGATTGGGAAAGCTTCCATATTCGCCATCCCGAGCGCGGCCGACTGACCCTTGCCGACGTCTTCAAGACCTACATCGATCATGCTGACTTCCACATGGCCTACCTCCGGCGCAACCTCGAAGCGTTCAGGGGAGGCGCGAAGTAGCTGTCGGTGAAAGAAGACGCACCAGCTCTGGTTTCCCTGCGAGACATCGCGTTTCGCCTGGCTGATCGCACCTGGTTTGCCGGCACCGATTGGGACATTCGCGAGGGCGAGCACTGGGCCATTCGGGGACCGAACGGCTCGGGCAAGTCGCTGCTCACGAGCGGCTTGGCGGGGCAGCTTTCGATCTGCGCGGGATCGATCAGGTTCCGGCTAGCCGACGAGACCGTATCGGCGCATGACCTCGGCGGGAGCTTCGCGCGTCGCGGTCAGGTGGTCTTGGTGTCGTTGGCCGAGCAGCAACTCTTGGCCGAAAAATACGCCGGCTACCATCAGGCACGCTGGAACAGCAGCGAAGCCTGCCAGGGCCCTTCGGTCGAAGACGTCCTCGATCACCACAGCGTCTTCGCTATCAATCCTTTCGAGGTCCTGCCCAAGGTCGAAGACCACGGCGCCTTCGATCGGCGCCGCGACCGCGCGGTTGCGCTGCTCGGCTTGGGCGCCCTGTTGCAACGGAAGATCAAACAGCTGTCGAACGGCGAAATGCGGCGGCTCTTGTTGGCTCGGGCGCTCGCCTGCGGGCCGCGCCTTCTGATCCTCGACGACGCCTTCACCGGCTTGGATCGCGACGGCCGCGGGCAGCTACACGGCGTGCTGAACCAGCTTGCCCACGAGACCACGCTGGTCATCGCGACGGTTCGTAGCGACGAAGTTCCAGCATGCATTACCCACGTGCTTGAGATCAACGACGGCCGAGTGGTCGCGAAACGGCCTCGTGAGGCGCCCCAGCGCGACGTACGACCGACGTCGACCCCGCCCGCTCGCCCGGCAAGCGCGAACCGGGGAGAGCCCCTGGTGGAAATGAACGACGTCACCGTGCGCTACGGCGATGCCGTGATTCTCGACAGAGTGACCTTCTCCCTTGGCCGTGGCGAGCACTGCGCCTTGCTGGGTCCCAACGGCGCTGGCAAATCTACCCTTCTAAGTCTGCTTTTGGCCGACAACCCCCAGGCATACGCGAACGACGTCCGACTCTTCGGCAGGCCGCGCGGAAGCGGCGAGAGCATTTGGGATATCAAATCGCGCATCGGCTGGGTCGCCCCCGAGCTGCTCTTGCACTACCCCCAGGGTTGGAGGTGCTTCGAGGTGGTGCTGTCGGGCTTCTTCGCCACGGTAGGCCTCTTCGCGAAGAGCCAGGCCGACGAGGCCGATCGGGCGCTCCGAGCTCTGGCTTGGTTGGGACTGGACTCCGTCTCTGATCGGCCGTTGTGCGACCTGTCGCATGGAACCCGGCGCATGGTGCTGCTCGCACGGGCCCTGGTTGCCGATCCGGACCTGCTGGTTCTTGACGAACCGTGCCAGGGCCTCGATCCGGAGCACACCGCCCAGGTCAATCGGGCCGTCGACCGAGTCGCGCAGGAGCTTCGCGCCAGCAGCATCTACGTGACCCACCACGAAGAAGATCTTCCGTCATGCATCACAG
>CAZBIU010000015.1:0-38306 GCA_964491625.1 uncultured Myxococcales bacterium | reverse complement strand
GGGCCAGTACGGTCAATTGGGCGACGGCTACGAGGTCAATCGGCCGAAACCCGTCACTGTCTACAGTCTGTCAGGGGCCACGGCGGTCTCGGTCAGCTTCGACCACTCCTGCGCATTGCTGTCCGACGGCAAGGTGCGCTGTTGGGGCAAGAACGACATGGGACAGCTTGGTACCGGCGATACCACGGACAGTCCGGTGGCCATGCCGGTGGTGAATCTGTCTAACGTCGTCGCCGTGTCGGCTGGAGAGGCCTATGAGTGCGCCTTGCTTTCCGACCACACGGTCCGTTGCTGGGGCAACGGCGGGCCGGGACTCGGCACGTCGGACAACCAGATGCACGCGAGCCCGGTGGTGTCGACCTCACTGGACGATGTCAGTGCCATCGCCGTGGAAGGCGACTCGTGCGCGATCCGCCAGGACGGGACGGTGTCCTGCTGGGGAACCAACAACGGCGATGCTCTCGCGCAGCCAACCTTCATCTCCACCAGCACGCCGGTGCTGATTGCCGGGCTGGCCAACGTGGTTGGCTTGGCCTTGGGCGTCAACAACGCCTGTGCCGTGCTTTCGGATCAGACGTCACGATGCTGGGGCAGCGATGGATGGGGACAGTTGGGTGACGGCAACACCACAGACTCATATTTGGTGGTCAACAATGGCTTGACCAACGTGAAACAGATCGCGATGGGAATCTCGCACGCCTGTGCCGTGCATGGCGATGGCACCGTCAGTTGTTGGGGTGGCAACGGCAGCGGCCAACTGGGAAATGGGACCACCAGCGCAACCGGCATCTCGCGTCCGGCGAAGGTGTCCGGAATCTCGGGTGCGGTCGCGGTCTCGGCCGGCGGCGCTCATACCTGTGTCCTGGGGTCGGATACACGCGTGCGTTGTTGGGGCGACAACACCGTCGGGCAACTCGGCACCGGCGTGACCTCGAGCTATAGCCTCTCGCCGGTGGTCGTCGAGTCCGCAACGCCGTGATGCCCAGGCTCAATACCCGCCGTCCGATCTCGCGGCGTCCAATCAGTTCGAGCACGCCGGAACGCGCGCGATGGTGACGGTGGACGAAGCCGCGCTCACCCCTGCCCAGGCAACGCTGCCGTCGGGGAACGGCTTCCACGACTGCCAGGGATGGTCGGGCACAGCGATGGTGAACTGCGATCCGACGGCGGCGCCGGTGGTCGCGTCGTAGATTTGCGCGGCCTGGCCCGAGCCTGACTTCCAAGTGAGCATCATGGCGTTCGATCCCAGCGCGACCAGGTGCGGATTCTGGGTGTTGCCTGCGGTGGTGACGGTCTTGTCGGATGCGGCGGTGGCGAAGTGTTCCAGCTTGATGGCGTTTTGGTAGCTCCAGGCGATCCAGTATCCGGTATTGCCGGCGTTGATCACGTCGCCACCGAACAAGGTCCCGTCGCAAGTGGCGCTGGCAATGGTTTGGTAGTTGGGCGCGCGCGCAATCCGACAATTGTTGTCGGTCGCGCACGTGGTGACAAAGTGCTTGGTCCGTGAGTCCCACACCATGCGCGCGGTCCAGCTGTGGCTGCAGCCGATATCGAAGCTGTCGTGTCCGGTCAGTAGCTTGCCCGAGGGATCGACAACCTTCATGCGATCGCCTTCGTGGATATCGACCTTGCCCGCGCCGTTGGCGCACTGGTTGTTGGTGACGGTGATGGCGTCGCAGAAGTACGCCGCGTAATTGGTCCCGTCGTACGCTACCCGGCCGTGGTGTTGGTACCACCAGACGAACAGGTTATCGCCCCCGCCCGAGGTGTAGGGCATGACGCTCGCGCTCGAGCTGGTCAGCTTGGTCGCCCACTGCTCAGTGCCCGCGCAATCGAAGCGAACCATGTACATGTCGTAGCATCCGGGGCGGTCGCTTGGGGTGACGCACAGGTTGTTGACGTCGCCGCAGTGTTGGGCGTCGGGGCCGCCCTGGGCATCACGGGTCAGCACGATGACGCCGCCGTCGCCGTCGGCCGCGAGGTCCTGGAAATCGTAGCCCTCGAAGGTGTACGGCGTACCGACCAATTTGTCGTCGCAGTCGAGCTCGGCAACCTGCACTTGGCTGGCGGTGCTGCTGCCGTAGTGCTTGTAGCCGGTCATCCATGCGACGAGCGAGCCGCCGCCGGGCTTGGCCGCGATGGCGAGGGGAATGTTGTAGACCTCGTCGGTCGAGTAGTTAAGCACTGCACCTATATTGACTTGGGTGATGCGCGGTGTAGGTGGCGTCACGCAAGAGGGCAGAGTCGTTGGGGCCGCGCAGCTTCCCGGACAGTTCCCAATCACGGTACCCGGGCTGGTCGTGCCACCTGCCCCGGTGTTGCCTCCCGACGCTGCGCCACCCGAGGCCGTTGCGCCACCCGAAGTAGGTGCGCCACCCGAGGCGGTCGTTCCACCGGGGCCGGTTGCACCGCCCTTGGTTGCGCCGCCCGAGCCGGTGGCTCCCCCAGACCCCTTGGTCCCGCCCGAAGCGACTGCGCCTCCCGAGCCGCTCGCGTCGCCCGAGCCGGCCGCGCCGCCGGGGTTGGTCTCACCCCCAGATCCCCTCGCGCCACCCGAGCCGGTGCTTCCGCCTTTGCCGCCGCCATTCCCGCCCGCCGATTGGCTACAGCCCCACGCGAGGCTGACGGCGCTTGCCAGCACCAGACGCAATCCCAAATCGCTTGGTCGAGTCATTGGTTCGATTCTCCTGATTGCTGCTGCAATCGTCCATGAGCCCCGTTATCCCTCGAAGCTCGACGAGACACGAAGCCCAGCCTGCTGGTCGAGTCATCGGTTCTGATCTCCTGTAGAAGGGCCTGTTCTTGGCTGTCGTTGCCCATCCAATAGACGGCTCACTAGATGCAGGCGGCCAACTCCCCGGGCGACGCTGCTCGCCTTCGAACCGGCCGCGAATGGGAAAGCTAGCGACGCGCCGGATAGTCAGCTTTCCCTCTGCATTTTCTTGGCCCGGTTTGCGCGGGTGTCGCAACTGTGGGGCACTGTGTTGCACCAGCCCGAAAGGAAACGCCATGAAGACGCAAACTAACCAGTTGCCCGCAAAGACACTCGTGTCCGGTCTCGTGATACTGGGCCTTATCGCCTGCGGTCAAACGAGCAGCGGAGGCGGCGGCAATGGCGGGGCGCCCGGTAGCGGTGGTAAGACGAGCTCGTCGGGCTCGGGTGGCACCGGGACCGGTGGCACATCGGCAGGGGCCGGCGGATCCGGGGGCACCAGCGTCGCGACCGGGGGGACGGTTTCCGCGGGCGGGACGTCGAGTAGTGGCGGCACCGCGGGCTCGGGCGGCGTAAAGGGCAGCGGCGGCACTCCGGCCTTGGGTGGCTCCACCGTGAGCATCTCAGGTGGCAGCGCCGCGGGTGGTAGCAGGATCGGCGGGAGTAATGCGGGCGGAACGAGTCCGGGTGGGGCCGAGGCCGGCGGAAGTGGCGCGGGCGGAAGCAGCGCCAAGGCTTCGGGCGGATCCGAATCCGGCGGGAGCGGTAGCGGGGGTGTCGGCCCCGAAAGCGGGGGAGCTACGACCGCCGGCGGAGCGACCGGTGCCAGCGCGGATGCTGGGCGCGACGCTGGTGCGGCTGGGGTCGGAGGCATGGGAAGGGACGCGTCCCCTGGCAGCGGAGGCACCGCGGGCGGAAGTGGCGGGGCTGGTTCCGGTGGCAGCAGTGGCGGCGGAGCTTGTCCTACGCCCGCGATCAAGTCGGGCGACTCTACCAACACGATAACCGTCGGCTCACTCAAGCGAGAGTACATCTTGCACGTGCCGAGCGCTTACACGGGTAGCTCACCCGTTCCTTTGGTGCTCGATTTTCACCCGATTGGTGGCTCCGACACCTCGTGGAGGACTGGCTCGCCATACCCCGCGGTGATTGACAAGGAAGGCGTCATCTCAGTGTTCCCCAATGGCGAGCCCAGTCCCAATATGGGAAATGCTTGGGACGTCGAAGGCTGCTGCACCTCCAAGATCAATGGCGCCGACGTTGATGACATTGCCTTTGCGAAGGCCATTGTGACAGAGGTGGAGAAGACCGCCTGCATCGACGTCAAGCGGGTGTACGCCGTGGGCTTCTCCATGGGCGGAGGTATGTCGAACTATATCGCGTGCCACGCGGCAGACGTCTTCGCCGCAGTGGGTCCGGCCTCGTTCGACCTGACACAGCAGAATGAGGGAGGCTGCACGCCTGCACGCCCGATTACCGTGCTCGAGTGGCGCGGCAAGAATGACACCGTCGTCCCCTATGCAGGTGGGCACTCGGCGCTGGTGACAAACATGGCCATCGATTTCCTGGGAGCCGTTGGAACCTTCCAGAAATGGGCCAGCCTCGACGGATGCACCGGCAATCCCAGCGCTGCAGACTCAAACAACTGCCAGACGTACTCTCAATGCAGCGCCGGGGTTCAGGTCACCTTGTGCACCGACAACAACGGCGGACACGAGGCGGCGAACGCCAGTATCATCTGGCCGATCTTGAAGAAGTACACGCTGCCGTAGGTGGGCTCGGCTCAGTGCGAAGCCTTCCACGCGATGCGGGCAAGAAAATCGTTCGCGCGTAGGCGTTCAGCCTCTCGGTCGGCGTGCTCGGCAAGCCACTTGGCGGCCGTACTAGCGGTGCCGAGGTCGCCGGCAAGATAGGCGGACTCGGACCACTGGCGCCGGCATTCTTTGGTGAATACATCGTCCAGGGGAACCGGCATGGCTGCGCCGTCGAGCGGACAGGCCACCGCGAAGTATGAGACCGCCAAATGCGGATCGCGGACCAAGAGTTGGCGCCCGACCAGATACGGGCCGAGCGCTTCGGCGGGAGACTCGCGCGCGAATTCGGTGACAAGAAACACGGCCAGTCCGGGGTCGATGGGGCGCCCATACTCGTCGCCGAAGATCACGCGGCCAAGGGATTCTCGTGCTCGCGGATCGCGGAGCGCGCGCAGCCGGGCTTGGCTGTAGCGTTCGTCGCTGTCGTCGGTGATGCTGGCCAGCGATTGCCTCAAGGCGGCCTCGCTTTCGGTTAGCCTGCCGGCGCGAAAGTGGATGCCGGCTTCGACGCCGTCGGCTCGATAGCGCAGCGCCCGTGTGAGGGTTCCGTCTGCCTTGAGCGCAGATAAGAGCGCCAGCGCCTGCTCGGGCTTTTCAGCGGCGATCAGGGCCTCGGCCAAGTCCAGTCGGAAGGTCGGCTCGCCCGGATCATCGTCGCATGCGCTAGAAAGCAGGGCCACCGCGTCGGCGGGCGAGGTGCCCATGCGCGCGCGGGCGTCGGAAACCCTGGCCGCGAGTTCGCGCGCACAGACCTTGTGGAAGATGGCCGGGCGCCTGAAGTCCTCTTCGGCCTGAGCGCGCCCTTCCTTGTCCACGGGCAAAGACGCGAGGAACGCACGCCAGTCGCGTTCCAAGGCGGCGAAGCTTGCGCCGATGACGTGCTCGAAGTCGCCGGCCGAGCGATACAGGTCGCGCACCTTGGCGGCACCGAAACGATCGAGCAGGAAGCGGCAGAAAGAGCCCGCGACAGCGTATGCGCGCGGTCCCGATTCCAGACTGAAGCCAGCCCCGAGCGCGCTGCGAAGCTCGGGCGCCTTGCCGAGCGCGACCATGGCAGCGGCTTCTTCGTGGGTGGTGAGTCGCCCTTCAGGGTTGTCGAAGTCCGCCGCTTCAGCCAGCCCTTCGATGAGCCCGGTGTCTAGCCTGGGGATGGGAATCGGACCCCAGAAATGCCACGCCAAGGACACCCCGAAGATCGGATCGCCGAAGGCAGACGCGAACACGTGCGCCATCTCGTGGCGCAGCCGCCGGGCCGGGAAGCGATCCGCCTGCACGAAGATCTCCCGGGACCAGGGCCTGGCAAACAGCGTATTGGCGGCGCCGACCGCTTGCTTTTTCGCGTCGGCGCTGGGAAATCGATACACGGTGATGGGAAGGGCAGGCTCGACGCCGAGAACCTGCACAAGCTGATAGTAGCGGAACTCCAAATCCTGCTGGGCAAGAGCGATGTCGGCGTCGCTCTCCGCCACCGCGTCGCTGCGTAGCACGAAATGCAGAGATCGCGTCTCGCGCTGTAGCAACTCGGCCAGTCGGGCGCGGGTGACATGAAAGCCCAGTCTTTCACGGTTCGCGAGCCACGCCACGGACGCCGCGATCAGCGCGAGCGCGAGCACGGGGCGGCGCCAGGGCCAAACCAGGTTCCGTGCTGGCCGGAGCGAAAGACGCAAGGGCCGCTCAGGATCGCAGCAGAGCCAGTCGAGCGTGGCAACGATAGCTGCCAGCCAGGTCAGGTTGGCGAGGCGGAACCAAAGCAAGCGCGGCGGGGGCCGCAGCGCCTCGTCATAGATGGGCCCGGGGAAATACCCGGCGTAGGGATCGAAGGCGAAGACCGCGGGCTCTCGATAGAGCTGCAAGAGGGCCCACGCCACCGAGACCAGAGGCAGCGCGAAGGCCAACGCTCGCCCCAGTCGCCGCCCGGGCACCGCCACTGCAAGCGCCACGCTCGTGCCTGCGGCGTAGATCGCGGTCGCTGTCGGCAGCAGGAGAAAGAACACCAGGCCCACGCCCAGGTTGCAGTTGCGGACCCGCACGGCATTGCCAAGTGACAGCAGGAGCGGCGGTATCATGACGGCCACGCCGGCGGCCACGGCTTCAAACAGCAGCCTGGACGCTCGAATCGTAGGTCGATTACGCCGAGCGGCGTCGACGGTGCCGTGCCCGATGTCGACCCCGGCCAGTGCGGCTACCAGCCCGACAACCAAGCAGAAATCGAAGCCGAGCAGGTCGAAGAGCGGCAGAAAATCGAGCGTCACGGCAAGGCCGGCCAGCGCGGCGGCCCAAATCAGCACGCGCCGACCGTGACGGAAGTTGATCCAGGTCACCGTGCGTGCGAGGCTCATGGAAGGTCCAGGATGCCCCAGTCTTCCGATCGCCGCCAGCAGCATCGGGCTCCCATCGAGCTTCGTGTGGAGTACCAGCGACTCAATCGCTTTTTCTACGACTACACCAGGAACATCTCGATGGGCGGAACCTTCATCAAGACCAGCAAGCCGCTGGAGGTGGGGACGCAGTTTCTCTTCAAGCTGATGATTCCCACGCTGCCCGAGCCGCTGGTCTTACGGGGCGAGGTTCGCTGGATTTTGCACGAAGGCGAAAAGCGCGTGGGCGAGGGGCCAGACGGCGCCGACGAGCCGGGCATGGGGATTCGCTTCATCTACGAGGACGAAAACCAGCGCGTGGCGGTCGAGCACGAGGTGGAGAAGCTGATGGTGGGCAGCCTCGGGCCGAAGATCTACGCCCACCTGCACAAGGCGAGCGAGAAAAAGCAGTAGCCACGCGCTACGCGGGGCGCTCCAGCGTACGCAGGGTCAGCTTCCCGGGCGAGCCACAGCCGACCAGCGCTTTGTGCGCCATCCCGAAAAACAGGCCGGTTTCGATCACGCCTGGGGTTCGGTGCAGGACTTGGTCGACCATGCGCAAGTCCACGCTCGGCGGAAAGCGCAGGTCGAGAATGAACTGGCCGTTGTCGGTGATGACTGGGCCGTCCTTGGCCACACCCAGGCGCAGGGCCGAGGTCCCGCCCAGTCCGGCCACCGTCTTTTCGACCAATCCGAGCCCCGACGGCAGGATTTCCACGGGGATGGCAAAGCTTTCGCCCAAGCGCTCGACCAGCTTCGATTCGTCCACCACCACCACGAACTCTTGGGCCATGGCCACGACGATCTTCTCCCTCGCCTGGGCGGCGCCGCCGCCTTTGATGAGGTCCAGGTTGGGATCGACCTCGTCGGCGCCGTCGATGGCCAGGTCGAGACTGGAGACATCTTGCATGTCGCTCACCGAAATCCCCAGCTTCATGCACAGCAAGCGCGATTGAAATGACGTCGGAACCGCGGTGATTCTGAGGCCCTCTTCCCGGACTCGCCGGCCGAGCTCCTCGATCAGAAAGAACACGGTGGAACCGGTGCCGATGCCGGCCAACATGCCTGCTTGTACGAGCCGTGCGGCAGCCGTCGCGGCGAGCCGCTTTGCTTCTGGGTTGCTTTGTTTGTTTTTCAGAGTCATTGCTGGACGATTGGATCGTGTTTGCGCTGGAAGGCCGCTAGCGGCGTGCTTTCAATTTGAGAATCTTGGCAAACTTTTCGCGGTCGGTGGCGCTGAATTCTCCCGCGAGTAGCAGCACGGCGCCGAACGCCGCAGCTGAGGCCGCGCAGCCGGCCAAGCCCGCTACTTTGCCCTGGCCCGGGATCAAGCGCGCCAGCATAATTGCAATTGCGGCCGCAGCACCCACGCGTACAACCGAGAGCAACGGCGGCAGGGCGGAAAAGCGTCGCCACAAGTAGGCGAGGGCAACGGCAAGACCAGAAACCATGCCAAGCGCTGTCGCGCCAGCAGCCGCCGACAGCATGGCAGCGTTGGGGGCACACCTGGGGACAACCGCGAAAGCGGCAGCACTCCCGACCGCGAGGGTGAGGGCGACAAGCAAAGTTGCGACATAGGCCCGACCCGACGCCGCTACGATAGATCCGGCAATGGACAGCAGGGCCAGTGCGACAATGCCTCCCGCCAGAATCGGCAAGGCCTGTGCGCCCATACCATAGACGTCGTACCTCTTCGAATACAGGATCGCCAACAAGGCCTGCGGCCGTGCCGCCAGTACGACTGCGATTCCCACGCCCAGAATGAGGGCGTAGCGCAGGGTCTGTCGCACGTAGGCCCTGGTGGCTTCGCGATCCTCGGCAAAGGTCGCACGTGAGACGAGCGGGAAGATGACAAAGGTGACGACCAACAACGCTTGGTAGGGTAGCAGCGCGAGGTTGCGAACGGCTTCGTAGGCGGCAGCCAGGTCATCTGCAGGCGCCCCAGGGGCGGCTGTCCCTGCAAACCGGCGCAGAAGCAGCAAGTCGTAGTTGAGCGCGAGGTTGATGAACAGGGTGTACACCACGACGCCGAAGAGGCGAAATGGGGGAAACCGCTTTCCCTCACTGCGCTTGCCGATCGTGCGGCCGGCCACCACCAAGATGATCGCCGCGGCTGCGATGAAGCCTAGGAATGCCCCGACGACCGAGTGCCCCAGCGTGCGGCCCACCACCGCGCCGGCCAAAAGTAGGACGGTCTTCATCGAGGAGAATCCGACGTCGAAGCTGGCCTGTAGGCGGAATTTGCGAAGGCCATTCGCCGTACCAACGAAGACCGAGTAGAACGCGTAGATGAGCGGGATGAGCGCAACCAAGCGGAAGAGCGACACGTGCTCGGGGGCTTTGACGAACCTTGCGACCAGGGGTGCGGCCAGGGCAAAGCCGCCCGCGACAAGTGTCGCAAGCACGGCCTGAAGCTTGAGACCTGCCCGCTGGACCGCCCCGGCGCGGGCGTCGTCTTCCGCGGTGTACTTTGACACCGACTGGATGGTCCCCTGCACCATGGTGTTGTTCACGGTGGAGACGGCATTGTTCACCACCGAGAACGCGCCGTAATCGGCTGGGCTTATCACGCGTGTCAACAGGATCCGCTGCAGAAAACCGGCGACCATGAAGAACGCCTTGGCGAAACCGATGAAAAGCGCGCCCCGACCCGCTTCGACGGCGCGGTCCGGGCTGCTGGTTGGAACCTCTGGGTTGCTCACGGGGCCCGAGAGTACTTCGTCCGAGCCACGAGTGCGAGGGCTTCAATACGGTCGAGCACGTCGCCCACCTGCGCGTCCGGGAAGTTGGCGGCTATCTGCACCTGCGCGTCGTGCACGTCCACGCGCAGCGACTCCAGATAGGGCGAAAGTCCCGCCACCAGAACGTCGGGATTTCGCTTGGCCTGGTTGTGGAACATCTTCAGGCGATGGGCAAGCAGGGGAGGGTCGGCGGTGTTGGTGAGCTCGCCCACCACCTGCAATTGAAGGCCGGCGGCGTCATCGAGAAAGCCGAAGACCCGAGCCATCGACGACGCATCGGCCAGGGGACCCGAGCCCTTCAGCGCATCGCGAGCGCTGGTCGGCACCAGGGCGGCAAACCAGAAACCGTGCGCGCCATCGTCGGAGGCACGTTCGCACAGCCGGCGCAGCTCGGAGTTGCCGGCTGCGCTGCCGGCCCGGGCCGGCGCCGCGGCCCAGGCGCCCTTGCTGATCATGACCTGTCTCGAATTCGGCAGCGATGCCACCAAGCCGTCCCGTGCCCGACCCGTAAGCCACGCCATCGCCCGCTTTCTATCGATGGGATCGGTTTCGGCAAGTAGCACGAAGCGCCCGTCGGATTGGGGTTGATTGGGAAGCGCGATCCAGATTCGGTGAAACTGCCGCGCCGGATCGATGCCCATGCCGGCCACGACTTCATCAAGGAAGTGCTTTGCGCTTCTCGCCAGCACCGACGAGATCGTCTTCCAGGCCGGCTGGCTGCGCAGGCGATCGAGGTCTACCGACAGCACGACTTGTGTGTCGGACGGCAGCTGCGACAGGGCAGCCAGCGACCGATCGGGCGCCGCCACGGGCAGGATGCGATGACAGCCGGCAAGGCTCGCCGCCGTCAGAATTGCGACGGCGAAACGGGAAAAGCAGGGCAGTCGGGTTGGCAAGTAGAAACTCGGCGAGAAATCGCGCAATGTTATCCCGCAAACCATGGCTTGGTCACGCATGCACTTCAAAGGGCAGATGGTCTGGGTCCGCACCGACGAGGGCGGACGGCTGGTTCTTGATTCCGGCGGCCGCGCGGAGATGAAATACCGCGAAACCGACGAGCGCAGCTATCGGCCTTCGCCGCAGAATCTTGCGCCCGCCGACGCCGCTGCCACGACGGTCACGGCCTCGCCCAAACTCGTGCCAGCGGCAGGGCCAGGGAGAGCGCGCAGCGAACCCGTCGAAAAGGGCGGCGCGGCCGACACTATTCACGTCTGGACCGACGGCGCCTGCTCGGGCAATCCGGGGCCCATGGCCATCGGCATCGTCGTTATCGCAGGCGATCGGCGCAAGGAACTTGGCGAATTCCTGGGGCGCGGAACCAACAACATCGCCGAGCTCACCGCGATTCGCCGGGGACTTGAGATTGCGGCCAGCATCGCGCCGGGCAAGGACCGGCCGATTCGCGTTTACAGCGATTCCAGCTATGCCATCGGGCTTCTGTCCCAGGGCTGGAAGGCCAAGGCGAATCAGGAATTGGTGGCCGAGCTGCGCGACTTCTTGCGCGGCTACTCGAGGCTGCGGATGGTGAAGGTCGAGGGGCACGCGGGGGTTCCCGAAAACGAGCGCTGCGATTTGCTCGCCCGCCAGGCCATCGCGCAAAATCGATTCTGATCACGATCTGCCCAGGGCGAAAACACGAAACCCGCGCCCATGGATGGACGCGGGTTCCAAAGGTCGTGGAGCTAGGTTAGCTGACTACTGGCAGAACTCGTTCACACAGGTCTGGCCGGATGGGCAGACGCTGCTGTCGTCCATGCACGAGCCGGGGCCCCAGTTCACGCAACAGGTGCCGGAAGCGTCGTGCAGAGGCCACGCGGTGAAGAAGCCGGTCGGACAGGTGGTGCCGGGGATCGCGAGCAGCGAGGTGAAAGGATGAAGCTGGAACGAGCCATGGCTGCAGTCGATCGTCGCCACCTGGCACTCGTGCACGGTCGGGCTGCATGAGCCCGACGCGCACGCGTCGTCGCTGAAACAGAGCGCGCCGTAGTCGCCCTTGCACAGACCCTGCGAGCACACCTTCCCGGCGGGACACGAGCTGTCGTCCTGGCACGAGCCAGTCCCCCAGTTCGCGCAGCAGGTGCCCGGGACATCCGACAGTGGCCACGCCTCGAACATGCCGGCCGGGCAGGAGGCGCCGACGGGCTCGGCCACCATCGACGTGAATGGATGACCCTGGTACGAGCCGTTCCAGCAATCGTTGCTGGTGATCTCGCACAGGTGGGCGGTCAGGCTGCAATCCTTGGAGGCGCACTCGGTTCGGTTCCAGCAAGCCGCATTCAAATCACCGCGGCACAGGCCCTGCGAGCAGACCTGCCCGTTGCTACACGCGCTGCTGTCGTCCTGGCACGAGCCAGGACCCCAATTTGCGCAGCAGGTACCGGGCGCATCGTGCAGGGTCCACGCGGTGAAGAGGCCGGCCGGGCAGGCCGTGCCCGGGATCGCGAGCAGCGAGGTGAAGGCATGGCCCTGGAACGAGCCGTTGTTGCAGTCAATCGTCGCCACCTGGCACTTGTGCATGGTCGGGCTGCACGAACCTGATGCGCAGTCGCTGTTCGCCGTGCATGCAGCGCCGTAACCGGCCTTGCAGAATTGATTCACGCAGGCACCGCCGCTGCCACAAACCGAGGCGTCGTCGTCGAAGCACGAGCCCGCGCCCCAGTTCGCGCAGCAAGTGCCATTGTTGGCCCCGAGCGGCCACACGGTAAGAAGGCCAGCCGGGCAGGTCGCGCCGGTCGGTACCGAGAGCATCGAGGTGAACGCATGGCCCTGATACGACCCGTTGCCGCAGTCGAGGGCGGGAACCTGGCACTTGTGCACGGTGGGGCTGCACGAGCCGGACATGCATTGGCTGTCGTCGGTGCAATCGACGCCATAGTCGCCTTTGCAGAACTCAGCCACGCACTGGCCATTCGGTCCGCACGGGGTGGGATCGTCGTCCAAGCACGAGCCTGCACCCCAGTTCACGCAGCAGGTACCCGCCGCGTCGTGCAGCGTCCAGGCCGGCAACAGTCCCGCCGGGCAGGTCGTGCCCGATACCGCGAGCAGCGAGGTGAAGGGATGGAGCTGATACGAGCCGTGACTGCAGTCCACCGTGTTGACCTGGCACAGATGCATGGTCGGGCTGCACGAGCCGGATGCGCAGGCGGTGTCGGCCGTGCAGGCCTGACCGAGGGCTGTCTTGCAGTGACCGTCGTTCGAGCAGTCCTTGCCAGCACCGCAGCGGGCACTGTCTTCGGGCATACACGAATCCGGGCCCCAGTTCACGCAGCAGGTGCCCGCCGCGTCGTGGAGGGTCCAGGCCGGCAGAAGGTTGGCGGGGCACGCCACGCCAGCGGGCACCGAAAGCAGCGAGGTGAACGGGTTGCCCTGGTACGAACCGTTGTTGCAGTCAATCGTCGCCACCTGGCACAGATGCATGGTCGGGCTACACGAGCCGGAGGCGCAATCGGTATCGGTGGTGCAGGCGGCGTTGAGGTCGGCCTTGCAGGTGGCACCGGAGCAGATTTGGTTGTCGGCGCACGGCGTGCTGTCGCCGTTGAAGCACGAGCCCGGACCCCAGTTCGCGCAGCAGGTGCCGTCGCCCGCGGCGAGCGGCCACACGTTCAGGTAGCCCGTCGGGCAGGACCAACTGGTTGGCACGGCAAACATCGACGTGAACTGATGGCCGTCATAGAGGCCGTTCTTGCAGTCGGGCGATGCAATTTCGCACTTGTGAGCGCCCGCGCTGCAGTCCCCGGAGGCGCACTCGGCATCCGTGGTGCAGGGTTGGTTGAAGTCGTTCTTGCAGAACTGGTCGGCACAGACCTGACCCACGGCGCACGGGCTGGGATCGCCGTCCATACAAGATCCCGGGCCCCAGTTCACGCAGCAGGTACCGGTCGCGTCGTGCAACGTCCACGCGGTCAGGAGGCCCGTCGGGCAGGTTGTGCCCGGGATCGCGAGCAGCGAGGTGAAGGGGTGAAGCTGGTACGAGCCGTGGCTGCAGTCAATCGTCGCCACCTGGCACTCTTGCATGGTCGGGCTGCACGATCCGGAGGCGCAATCGGCGTCCGCGGTGCAGGGCTGTCCGTAGTCGGCCCCGGTGGCAGTCTGGGTCGCGGTGCTGGTGGTGGTCCGCGTGCTGGTGGAGGTGTTGGTCACGGTCTGAGTGACGTTGTCGGTGGTGGTGACCGTGGCCGTGCTGGTGGAGGTCGTCGTGGGGGTGATGGTCGAGGTCACCGTCGACGTGATGGTGTTGGTTGCGGTCAGCGTATTGGTGGTGGTGTTGGTCAACGTCCGCGTAACCGTGGCGGTCTGGTGGTAGGTCCAGGACTGGGTCGCGGTGTTGGTCGCGGTTCCCGTGGCAGTCACCGTCTTTCCGCCGCCGCCGGCATTGAACGAGACCGAGGTCATGGTTGCGGTAACCGTCACGGTGGCCGTTCCCGTCGACGTTCCCGAGCCAGTTACCGTGGCCGTGACGGTCTTGGTTTCCGTCCCATTGAACGTGCTTGTCACGGTGCTGGTCACAGCCTTGCTGGCTGTGGTCAGGATGAACTGGTTTGTCGTGGCGGTAGCGGTGTTGCCCTGCGAATGCGGCCACTGGGCGTAGTAGGCCGTGGCGGTGTTTGTGCTGGTCACGGTCCCGGTCAGTACGTAGATCTGGTTGTACGAGAGGACGTTGCCCTGGGTCTGGGTCGCGGTTGCCGTGGCGGTGGAGGTTCCGGTTCGCGTAAGTGTGCCGGTGACCGTGCCGGTAGCCGTCCGGGTCGACGTCGTGGTGGTGGTTCCCGTTCCCGTCTGGGTCCGGGTGCTGGTGTGGGTGACCGTTCCGGTGGTGGTGCCGGTATAGGTTTGCGAATCGGTCAGCGTTTGGGTGATGGTCACAGTTCGAGTGGCCGTGGCTTGCTGCCCGCTCGCCTTGATCTTGCCGGCAAGTTCGCTCTTCTCGCCGCTTGGGTCACTACTCGGCCCCTGGGGACCGCAGCCGATGGCAATTGCTGCCACCGCGGCTGCACACAACAGATGTCGACGTTTCATGGGACTGCCTCCACTTCCGCATTCAAAAGGAACTTGGCCGCTCAATATTGCAGAGCGGCTACCGACTACCAGGTAAGCCCGCCGCGCGTCAAGCACTCTTAGCAGAAAGCTCTGTGACCTTTCCGTGTCCGGAGTAGACGGCAAGGAGCGCACTCGACCGCCGGCGCTTGTGTGGCGTCGGGCGCGCGGGCGAGGCTGGGTGCAAGCCGGTGGGTGCTCGCGATACGCGAGGCGAGCGCCTCATCAGGAAACGCTCACGCTCGGCGGCCGAAGGGTGACGGTTTTCGGTATTCCTACCGACTGCGAAGCTGGTCGATACGCTTTTCGATGATAGCCCGGTCGTTCGCCTTGGGCGCCGCCTTCAGGTACGCCTTGAGGTGCTTGACGGCCTCGGCTGAATTGCCCGACTGAGCGTAAGCCAGGCCCAAGCCTCGATGAATCGCCGGATCCTTCGGGTTGAGCTGAAGCGCCCGATTGAAGTCAGAAATAGCGTCCGCCGTGTTGCCCTGGAAGAGCTTGGCATTGCCGCGCTGATAGGCTTCGTTGGCCCTCTCGTAGTTGATCTCGGTCGGTGATCCTGCGGCCGGCTTGGTTGCGGCCGGGGCCGCGCCGGACTCAGCCGCAGCGGGCTTGCCCTTCTCCGCAGGCGCCTTCTCCTCGTGGCCGGCCTTCTCGGCGTGCGCCGGTTTCTCGGCGTGACCGCCTCGTTCGGCCGCGACCTTTTCTTCGTGTTCAGTCTTCGCTGGCGCGGCCGGCTTCTCCGCCACCACCGGCTTGGCGGGCGCGACGGGCTTCATCGGCTCTGCCGCCGGTTTGGCTGCCAGTGCTGGTGGCTCGGCATTCTCCGCGGGCTCAGCCTTCGCGGGCACTGGCTCGGCGGATTTGGTCGGCGGGGCGATGGAAGACTCTTCGGTGCTCTTTCCGCCGCGCAACGCAAGGATCGCCACCACCGCGACCAGGACAATCGCGGCACCAATTGCTGCGATCACGATTCCCTTCTTTGAAGACGAGGCGGGCGATTGCCCCACGTCGTCTTCTGCCTCCGCGCCCATGCTGCCCCACTTGGCGAGACCTGGCGACCCTCGCTGCCCCTTCTTGCCTACCAGTTTTCCCTTGCCTTTAGACTTGACGGGGCGAGAGCCGGATTCTTCGGCTGCGGGCTGATTATCCTCATCAGCTCGGCTGGGCTCCGCACCGGCAGACGCCGACCTCAGCATCTCTGCCATGGAGGAGCTCTCGTCGAACATCACGGTGGCCGGGGGCTTGGCGCCCGGTCTCGCCGGTTGAGGCTCAGCCGCGTCCGACACGTCCACATCAAAGGTGGATCCGTCCTGGGGCGAGCTGGCTCCGCCCTGGGCCGGGTCAGCCACGTTGCGGGTGACGGTGGCGGCGGTGGAGAACCCGTTGGTAGCTCCTGGCGCCGCGGCTCGGGCACTGGGTTCGGAGGCAATCCTGGGTGCGGGCTCGACTGGCTTGGGCGCCGCAGTGGGAGAGGCCGGTCCGAACGGCCGCGAGGCGGCGTCGGATATGGGCCGGGATACCGGCGCTTCCAGGGGTGATCTGGGCGACACGCCGGGCAAGGGCGCGCCAACACCCCAAAGGATGGTCTTCGCGCCACCGGCGGAACGGGCCCCGGCTTGCGGGGCCGGCTGCGGCGCGGGTGCGGGTGAATCGGCGGGTGGGTTCTGTCCAGTCTGCGTGGCTCCAACCGATTTGCCCGCCAGCGGCTTTCCGCAGTACGGGCACTTCGCGTTGGCGTCGTTCATCCCTGCCCAATTCTGGGGTAGGGAGAGCCTGCAATTTGGACATTTGAGAGGCGTCA
This sequence comes from uncultured Myxococcales bacterium, assembly GCA_964491625.1. GTDB lineage: Bacteria > Myxococcota_A > Polyangia > Fen-1088 > Fen-1088 > Fen-1118. Next base: position 21,843 of record CAZBIU010000015.1, on the reverse strand, counting down.
TTGATACCTCGGCGCCGTCGCCGCGGGCGGCGCACCGCCAGGTGCCGCAGCAGGAGGCGGATAGGCGACCGGGGGAGGCGCTGCGGCCGGGGGAGGTGCCGCGGCCGGGGGAGGTGCCGCAGCCGGGGGATACGTTGCGGGCGCGGGGGCAGGCGCGGCCGGCTGCGGACTATAGCTGCCAGGCGCCGGTTGCGCCTGGTAGACGGGGCGGACCGCAGTCGCCGGTTGCGCGGCCGGCTGCGGTTGATAGGCCGGACGGGCCTCCGGCGCGGGCGCAGGTTGGGTTGGCTGGGGGTTGTACGCCGGCGCGTGCGCAGGGGCCGGCGGAGGCGCAGCCGGCTGCGGCGCCGGGTCCGGGGCGGACGCCGAAGCGCTGGTTGCGGACGAGATCAGCTTGTCGAGGGCTTCATTGCTGATGGTCCCCGCGACGGTCTCCTCGGCCTTCCCGGCAATCGCGAGCCTATCACGGTCGAAAAGGATGACCTGGAGCTTGAAGGCTGGTCTTCCCTTCTTCTTCTTGGCCTTCGCAGCGCTCCTGTCAATCTCGGCCCAAAGCAGCCGATCGGCATCCACCAGCCTTGCGATCTTCAGGTAGCAGGTCTCGTTCGGTTCGGCGCACTCGGCCTGCAGCTGGGCCGTTTCCATGCTGATAGAGGCCATAACGGGAGCGTCTGCCCCCTGCAATCTCACCGCGGCCAGCTTGGCGTTGATTTCCTCTGCCTTCTCCGGCAAGGCCGCCTTGTCCAGCGGAAGCACGACGACCTTGACCGTCTTGGGCGGAGGCGGCGGTGGTGGTGGTGGTAGCGGCGGCGGCGCTGGTCTGATTGCCACGGGGCGTGGCGCCGGATGGGCCGGCACGCAGCCAGTCATCGCGGCATATAGAAGGAAGGACGCGAGCAGGACTTTGGGGTGTTTGAGGTGGGCCATCGCTCCACATTTATACCCGATTGAAAAAAAGCGGGAATGGGGGCTGCGAATGTTTTTCGAATTGCGTAGCTCGGCGCGTGATCGCCGACTCTGGTGAGCCGAGCCCCGATCGCACACCACTGCCTGAGAAAATGTCATTCAGATATTGGTGTACTGAAATACCGATGACCAAGGAGGCCGAAATGCCCTCGCGCAAGGATCGCAGAACCCTGGCGCTGAACGTGTTCTCAGCTCTGGCCTGGGGACTTTCCCTTACGGCCGCGGGATGCAACACAACCGGCGTGACCCAAAGCCAACCGAACGGGAGCGGCGGCAAGTCGAGCAGGTCGAGTTCCACGGCGGGCAGCAACTCGGGCGGAAGCGGCAGCGGGGGAGCCACAGGGGCCGGCGGAACCAGCAGCACGGGCGGAACGGCCACCGGGTCGAACAGCGGGGAAGAGACCGGTGGGGCACCTGGCACGGGAGGTGGCAGCGGCGGAACCGGCGGAACCAAGTCCTCCGGTGGCGCCCCGGGATCGGGCGGGACCGGCGGCAGCGCGTCTGACGCTGGTCGCGATTCCGCATCCGCCGGCAGTGGTGGCTCATTGGGCACCGCCGGATCGGCGGGCGCGGGTGGAACCACAACCCTGGGCGGAACCCAGGGTGCAGGCGGAAGCAGGACGGGCGGGGCGACCGGCTCCGGCGGCGCGCCGGGCGCCGGCGGAACGCCCCCGGCCGGCGGTGGCACGGGCGCGGGAGGAACGACAGGTGCGGGCGGAAACACGAGCGCCGGAGGAAAGGTCGGGGCAGGAGGCACGACGCCCGTCACTGGGCATTATCAGATGGAGGATCTCGACCGCGGCGTGGTTGCGGTCAAGGTGAGCAGCGGTGTCTACGTCGGGTGGCGCATGTTCGGGTACGAGTACGACAAGTCCAACCCCAGCAACGTCTCTTACAACGTCTATCGGGGCAGCACCAAGGTTGCGAACGTCACGGACAGCACGAACTACCTCGACGCAAGCGGGACCACGTCGTCGACCTACGCGGTCAGCGCGGTCATCGGCGGCAGCGAAGGCGCGCAGTCGGCAGAGGCCTCCGTGTGGAGCCAGAATTACCTGCGCATTCCACTTTCGCCGCCCGGCAGTGGCTATGAAGCCAACGATGGCAGCCCTGGCGATCTGGACGGTGACGGCCAGTACGAAATCGTCCTGAAATGGCAGCCGTCCAACGCGCAGGACAACTCCAATTCGGGTGTCACCGACAACACCTACCTTGACGGTATCAAGCTGGATGGCACCCGCTTGTGGCGCATCAACTTGGGCCCGAACGTCCGCTCGGGCGCGCACTACACCCAGCACGTGGTCTACGACTTCGACGGCGACGGCAAGGCGGAAATAGCGGTGAAGACCGCGCCCGGAACCAAAGACGGCAAAGGCAACTACCTGCACACCGGCCCGGCCGCCAACGATGACGATAGCCAGGTGTACCGAAACTCCGATGGCTACATCCTCTCTGGCCCCGAATACCTCACCGTATTCAGCGGGCAGACCGGCGAGGAGCTGGCCACCGTCGACTACCCGGTTCCGCGCGGCACGGTTTCGTCGTGGGGTGATAGCTACGGCAACCGGGTCGATCGGTTCAACGGCGGCGCGGCGTTCGTCAGCGATTCGGGCAAGACCGCCAGCGGCCGGCCGAGCATCATCACCCAGCGTGGTTACTACACCAGGCTGACCATGACAGCGCTCACCTGGCGCGACTCGAAGTTGACCAAGCTCTGGACCTTCGACAGCAATTCGTCGGGGAATTCCAAGGCCGCGGGACAGGGCGATCACTCGGCAATGGCCGCAGACACAGACGGCGACGGCGCGCAGGAGATCATCACGGGGGCGGCCACCATCGGCAGTGACGGGTCTCTCCGCTGCACCACGGGCGACGGCCACGGCGATGCCTTGCACGTGGGGGAGTTGGTGGTCGGCAAGGGTATCTCGGTGTTCTCCGTGCACGAGGGTACTGGCGGCTGGGATGTCCACGACGGTAACACGTGCTCGTTTTACGTGAACGTCACGGGCGGCGACGACAACGGCCGCGGTGTCGCCGACGATATCGAGCCGTCAAACCCGGGTGCCGAGGCATGGAGCTCGACCGCCAGCGGGTTGGCCTCCTGTGCCGACGGCAAGTCCATATCGAGCAGCAAGCCAGCGTCGACCAACTTCCTCATCTACTGGGACGCCGACGAATCGCGTGAGCTTCTCGATGGTGGCACTATCGCCAAGTACGGCGGCGGGACATTGCTCAGCGCCAGCGGCTGCTCAGGCAACAACGGCACCAAGAACACGCCGACGCTCACCGCCGACCTGTTCGGCGACTGGCGCGAAGAACTGGTGATCCGCGAATCGGACAGCTCCGCGTTGCGCGTCTACACCACCACGGCCGTCACCACGCGCCGAATCTACACGTTAATGCACGACCCGACCTACCGCATGCAGGTCAGCTTCGAGCAGTCGTCCTACAACCAGCCGCCCCACACCGGCTTCCACATCGGCAACGGGATGGCGGATCCGCCGAAGCCCGATATATTTGTGAAATAGGAGAGGGCGCGGAGGCGTGCGGGCGGGCGCAGAGGGGGCGCCTCACACAGATGTGAATAGCCCCGCGACGTGTGATATACGCTGCCATTCAAACCATGGCTGCCGCAGCGTTCTACGATTTGGACGGTACCCTGTGCCGCACGAATCTCGTCCACGCGTTTGCCTACAACGCGCGTAACCAGCAGGGGCTTCTGCGCAGTGTTTCGCGCACCCTGTCGACCATGGTCAGCGTGCCGGCGTTCCTGGCGGCCGACTTTTTCGACCGGCGCGTGTTCAACGACATCTTCTTCCGCCGCTACAAGGGCGAATCCGAAGACCGGCTGCGCTACCTCTCGGAAGAGCTCTTCGAAAACGTCATCAAGCCGGCCATCTATCCCGGCGCGTATCAGCTCATCGAGCGGTCGCGCCAGCTTGGCCTGCGCCAGGTGCTGGTGACGGGCGCCATCGATTTCACGGCGGCGCCGCTGGTGCGGCACCTCGGGCTCGACGACATGGTGACCAATCACCTGGAGTTCGTCGATGGCAAGGCCACCGGGCGCCTCTTGCCGCCCGTGATGGCAGCGGCGACCAAGGCGAGCTGGATCCGTACCTACGCGGAAAAGGAGAGGCTCCAGCTCTCCGAATGTTATAGCTACTCTGACAGCATGAGCGATCTGCCCATGCTCTCCATCGTCGGGCATCCGACCGCGGTGAATCCCGACTTCCGCCTCAAAAACACGGCCCTGCAACACGACTGGCCGATTCTGGATCTGCGATAGCGAACACCGACAGCAAGCACAACGATGAGTAAGCGTGAAATCAAGGCTCTGCGCGGCCCGACGCTCCGGCACAAGGAAGGCGACGAGGTCGTCTACATCGACAACGATTCGGCGCCCCGCCTAATCTTCTCAGGCGAGGACATTTCGGCGGAGGATCTGCCCATCGGGACCCGCGTGGTCTACGCCAAGCCGCCCATCGAGGGGCTCAACAATCCCGGCGCGGCAATTCGCTACGCCATCAACCATCCCATCGATGCCGACCCGCTCTACGCGCAGCTCGCGCCCGGGATGCGGGTCACCATCGCGCTTGACGACATCAGCCTGCCGCTGCCGCCCATGCGCACGCCCGACATCCGGCAGACCATCCTGGAAATCCTGCTCGAGCTGCTCGACGCGAATGGCGTTGATGACATTCATCTGGTCATCGCCAACTGCCTGCACCGCTACATGACCGAGGCTGAGATGAAGCGGATGGTGGGCAAGAAGATCTTCGACGCCTTCTACCCGGACCGCTACTACAACCACGACGCCGAGGACCCCGACAACCTCGTGCACCTGGGCAAGACCTCGCACGGCGAGCCCATCAACATCAACCGCCGTTGCGTGGAAAGCGACCTGGTCATCTACGTCAACATCACTTTGGTCCCCATGGACGGCGGGCACAAGTCGGTAGCGGTTGGGCTTTGCGACTACGAAAGCGTGCGGGTGCACCACGAGCCGAATACGCTCCTCGGCTGCGACAGCATGATGGATCCGCCGCGTTCGGAGCTGTCCCGCAAGATCGAACGCCAGGGCGCCATCGTCGACCAGCATATGAAGGTGTTCCATATCGAGACCGCGCTCAACAACCGCATGTTCGGCAACGCGACGGCGTTCTTGGGCAAGAACGAGGACGAGTTCTCCGAGCTCGACCGCATCAAGTTCGAGGGCATGCGCTTCGCGCTCTCCAAACTGCCAACTGCCGCCAAGCGCAAGGTGTTCTCGGCGATTCCTGCTGAGTACGAGCTCATTGCCTGCTACGCGGGCAGGACCCAGCCGGTGCACGACCGCATTATCGCCAAGCTCAACGACCAATACATGGTCAGCATCAAGGGCCAAAGTGACATCGTCATCTTCCCCATCCCCTTCGTCTCGCCCTACAATATCAATTCGATTCTGAATCCCATCCTGGTGCAGGTGATGGGGCTTGGCTACTTCCACCAGTTCTACCGCGGTAAACCCGTGTTGAAGAAGGGAGGGGCGCTGATCCTGTGCCATCCTTGCCACGACGAATTCGATCACAAGTTTCACCCGAGCTACATCGAGTTCTTCAACCGCTTGCTGCCCGAGACGCGCGATTCTCATAAGCTGCAGCACAAGTACGAAGAGGAATTTGCGAAGAACCCGAGCTACATCGAGATGTACCGGCGCGGGAACGCCTACCACGGCGCGCACCCGTTCTTCATGTGGTATTGGGGCGAGCCGGGGCGCCAGTACGCGGGCAAGGTCATCGTGGCCGGCGCGAAGAACGCGCACGTGCCCGCGCGCATGGGCTGGGACCGCGCCGATTCACTCACCGAAGCGATTTCCGTGGCGCGCAGCTTCGTCGGGCCTTCGCCGTCGATCACGCTGATGAAGTGGCCGCCCATCGTGATGACGGATGTGGAGTAGCGGCAACCCTGCCATGAACGAGCGCTCGGCAGAACGTCTTCTTTCGGTCCGCGAAATCTACCGCGGCCGCCACGTTTTCGTCTTGGGCTCGACCGGGTTCCTCGGCAAGGTGCTGCTCAGCATGTTGCTGCGGCATTTTCCCGATGTCGGGCGCGTCTACGTGATGGTCCGGCGCGGCAGCGGCACATCCAGCGATGCCAGGTTCTGGGACCACGTGGTGCCCTCGCATCCCTTGGATCCGCTGCGTGAGCAGCATGGCGAGAATCTGCGCGCCTTTCTGCAGGACAAGGTTCGCGTCGTCGATGGCGACATCACCGAACCGAACCTAGGCCTTTCCGAGGAAGACGCCGCGCGCGTGGCGGGCGACATCGACGTGATCATCAATTCGTCGGGGAAGGTCACCTTCAACCCGCCGCTGGAATCCGCCCTGCGCACGAACGTCACGGGCACCAAGAACGTGATCGCGTTCGCCAAGCGCATGAAGCGCCCAGCGCTGATTCACACCAGCACCTGCTTCGTGGCCGGCAACCGCAGCGGCGAGATCTGGGAGAACGAGCGCCTCGACGGCTACTTCCCCCGGCGGCTCGAATTGCCGGCGACGCACTTCAATGTCGAGCAGGAGATCGCCGACTGCGCCCGCATCGCCGCCGAAGTCCGCGCGCAAGCCGAGGACGCCACGGTGGTGGCGAGGCTGCGGCAGAAGGCGCGCGATTTCCTGCGCGACGCGAACCGCGATCCCGACGACGAGGCTGCGCTCAAGATGGGGCTTGCGCGCGAGCGCAAGGATTGGATCCGCTCCGAACTGACCAAGCGCGGAATCCAGCGTGCCAGCGAATGGGGCTGGCCCAACATCTACACCTACACCAAGAGCATCGGCGACCAACTGGTGGCGCGTGAGACCGGCATCGTGCGCTCCATCGTTCGCCCCGCCATCGTGGAAAGCTCGCTCGCCTATCCGTTCCGCGGCTGGAACGAGGGCTTCACCACCTCGGCGCCGCTGATCTACTTGGCGCTGAAGGGACAGAACAAGCTGCCGGTCTCGGAATCGCTGATTCTCGACATGGTGCCGGTCGACCACATCGCAGGCGCCATGCTGATGGTGGCGGCGCAGGCGTGCGTCGAGGAACCGGCGCTCGTGCACCAGCTCGCGGGCGGCGATCTCAATCCGTCGCGCATCGGCCGCGTGACCACCCTGGTCGGCCTTTACAAGCGCAAGCGCTTCCAAGACAAGGAAACCGGCAACAAGCTCCTCAACCAGCTGGCCGCGCGCATGGAGTTTCGGCCGGTCAGCTACGAGGAATACGACAAGACTTCGCTGCCGCTTATCAGCCGCGTGACCGAGAAGGTGTCCGATGCTCTCGACAAGGTACGCCCGCGCTGGGGCGGCGGGCGTTTCGCCAACTGGGTCGACCAGGTCAAGAAGAGGGTCGACGACGTCAAGCGCATCACCAAGGACGCGGGCCGCGATATCGATTTGTTTCGGCCCTTCATTATCGACAACGAATACGTCCTGCGCGCCGACAACATCCGCGCGCTCCGCGACCGCGTGGTTCCGGAAGAACGCGACCTTGTGCCGTGGTCGCCGGAAACTATCGACTGGTACGACTACCTGATGAACATCCACTTCCCGGGGTTGCAAAAGTGGGTGCTGCCCGAGCTGGATGAGACCTACGCGCCCAAGCCGAAGTCCGTGTACGCGTACCGCGACCTAATCGAGCTGTTCGATACCACCACGAAGCTGCACGCCACGCGCCCGGCTTTGCGCATGGAACGCGGCGGGCGGCAGGAGTCGTACACCTACCGCGATCTGCGCGAGCTGGCCGAGCGGGCCGGAACGTTTCTGGTCGGCAAGGACATCAAGCCGGCTGATCGCGTGATCCTGTTCGCGAAGAATTCACCCGAGTGGCCCATGTGCTACTTCGGGGTCGTGAAGGTGGGCGCGACCGCGGTTCCGGTGGCGCACGACTCGACCGCGGCCGAGGTGGTGAACATCGCCCGCGCGTCGGGCGCGGTGGGCATCATGGTCGGCGAGGACTTGCTCGACAAGCGGCCGACGCTCGCAAGAGAGCTGGCCGATGCCGGACTTGCCACGCAGATTTGGACCTTCGGCAAGGTGTTCGAGCTTTGCGACGAGGCGGTGGAAATCGAGCGCAAGAAGTTGCTCGTGACCAAGCACGCGGCCGACTCGGTGGCCTCTCTGATCTTCACCTCCGGGACCACGGGCAACCCGAAGGGCGTCATGCTCACGCACCGGAATTTCACCTTCATGGTGGCTGAGCTGTCGCGCATCTTCGAGCTTGGCACGTCCGACAGCTTCCTCTCGGTGCTGCCGCTGCACCACACCTTCGAATTCAGCGCGGGCCTGCTGGTGGCGCTCGCGCACGGCACGCGCATCACGTACATCCCGGATTTGACCGGCGACACCATCAACCACACCCTCAAGCACGGCAAGATCACCGCGATCGTCGGCGTGCCGGCGCTGTGGGAGACCCTGCGCCGGCGCGTACTGCAGCGTTTTTCCGACAAGTCCGAGTTGCTCGAATCGGCCGTCACGGCGTTGGCCGACGCCAACTTCGAGCTGCGTGCGCGCACCGGCCTCGACTTTGGCATGCTCATGTTCTTGCCGGTGCACGAAAGGCTGGGCGGACGCATCCGCTACATGATCAGCGGCGGATCGGCTCTGCCGCCCGACGTGCTGAAGACCTTCTACGGCATGGGGTTCGATTTCTTCGAGGGCTATGGCCTGACCGAGACTGCGCCGGTGCTTGCGGTGAGCACGCCAAAAAAGAAGCCGATTTCGGGCTCGGTGGGGCAGCCGCTGGCCGGGGTCGAGATCAAGATCGCCAATCCCGACGATTCGGGCGTCGGTGAGGTGATCGCCCGAGGCAAGAACGTGATGGCCGGGTACTGGCAGGACGTCGACGCCACCGCAAACGCGATCCGCGACGGGTGGTTTCACACCGGCGATTTGGGTCGCTTCGACGAGGATGGCAATTTGTTCATCGTCGGGCGCAGCAAGGACATCATCATCGATGCCAACGGGAAGAACGTGTATCCAGATGAGATCGAGGATCTGTACAAGGATTCGCCCTACATCAAGGAGCTGTCGGTGGTGGGGCTGCCCGACGGCGCGGCCGAGCACGTCGCCTGCGCGGTGGTGCCCGACCGCGAGCGCGAACCGGCGCTCGGCCTCGTCGAGGTGAAGCAAAAGATCGAGGCGCACTTCCGGACCGTGTCGGCGTCGCTGCCGTTCTGGAAGCGCGTGCGCACGCTGGAGTTTTGGCAGGACGAGCTGCCTCGCACCAGCACCCGGAAGGTGAAGCGCCGCGAGGTCAGCGCCGAGCTTCGCCGCCGCCACGAGCAGATGGCGGGAGAAAGAGAAGTCGGGGAGGGCGCGCGCAACGCCGAGGCCAACCACAGTTGGTTCCTGGAGATCGTCGCGGATGCCTGCGGCAAACCCTACTCGCAGGTGCACATGTCGAGCGCGCTCGACGAGCTAGGCTTTGACAGCCTGACCTTCAACGAGCTCGCCGCGGGGCTGGAAAATGCGTCGGTGCAGGTCCCCGAGGGCGTGGTGTTCTCCAGCGCCCCCGACGTGGCGGCGCTTTACGACATGGTGACGGGTAGGCGGCACGTCGCATCTCTGGAAAAGCGCGACGGCAAGAAGGCCGCGGACAACGAGGCCGACGACATCAAATTGCCTATCCCGGTGGCGCGCTTGGGAAAGCGCGGATTGGCCAAGGCGCAGCGCTTGTTCTATACCCGCGCGCTCAAGACCAAGGTGCGCGGCGAGGCCTACATCCCCCAGCACACCAACTTCATCGTGGCGGCGAATCACTCGTCGCACTTGGACATGGGCGCCTTGAAAGTCTCGCTGGGCGATGCGGGCCACGAGCTGGCGTCGCTGGCGGCCGCGGACTACTTCTTCAAGAACAAGTGGCGACGCGCGTACTTCAAGAACCTGACCAATTTGGTCCCGATGGAGCGCAGCGGATCAATTCGCAAGTCGCTCGGCATTGCCGAAGGCGTGCTCCGGGGCGGCAAGAGTCTGGTGCTGTTCCCCGAGGGAACGCGATCGCGCAGCGGCGAGATGGTGGACTTTTTGCCCAGCCTCGGTTACCTGGCCTTGCACGCCGACGTGGGCATTCTGCCCGCCTACATCGAGGGCGCGCACGACGCCATGCCGGTCGGGTCGACGATTCCCAAGCAGCGCGACCTGGGCGTGTACTTCGGCCCCTTCCTTACCATCGAATTTCTGCGCCAGCTTACCCGCGGCATGTCCCAGCAGGAGGCGTGGCGCATCTGTTCGGCTCTGACCCAGCGGATCGTGGAGAATCTGCGCGACGGTGTTACCCCACGCTTCGACGTGGAAAGCGTGCGCGCGGCGTGGAACGGCGAAAAGCTGGGGCCGCTGGTTCCACCGCCCTTCCGTACCCGCGGGCGCTTGACCACAGGACGGACCTCGTCGTGAAGATTCTGGTCACCGGCGGAACGGGATTTTTGGGCTCGCACTTCATGAACGAGCTGTGCAAGCGCGTGGACGCCGCGGACGTGCGCGTGCTGAATCTGGTGAACACGCCGGCGTTGGAAAAGCTGGGCGTGGAGGTGATGGTCGGAACGGTTACCTCGCGCGCGGACGTGGAACGCGCCATGGACGGCGTCACGCACGTGTACCATTTGGCCGGCTACGTCTCGCGCCGCCCGGAGGATGCTCACCTGATGTTTACCGTGCACGTGGACGGCACGCGCATCGTGTGCCAGGCCGCGGCCCAGGCAGGCGTCAAGCGTGTGGTGATGTCGTCCACCAGCGGCACCATCGCCATCTCCGAGCGCGAAGACGAGTGGCCGGACGAAGACTCGCCCGCGCCCATGTCGCTGATTGCGCGCTGGCCGTACTACTCAAGCAAGTTCTATCAAGAGGCGACTGCGCGCAGGTTCTGCGGCGACAAGGTCGAGCTGGTGACAGTGAACCCCGCCTTGCTGCTCGGCCCCGGCGACGAGCGCATCGGCTCGACGCGGGAGGTGCTGTCATTCCTTTCGGGCGACGTTCGCATCGTGCCGCCCGGCGGATTGAACTTTGTCGACGCGCGCGACGTGGCCGCCATCATTCCGGTGGCGATGGAAAAGGGCCGCCCCGGAGAGCGTTACCTCCTGGGCGGACACAACATGAGCTTTGCCGAGTACTTTGATCGCATGGAACGATTGAGCAAAGAGTACTCGCCACGAGTCAAGCTGCGCGGCGATTGGCCGTGGCGTCTGGCGCGCGCGCAAGCGGCGGTGTTCAAGGCCTTGGGCCGTACTGCGCCCATCGAGCCGACCGCGGCCGACCAGGCGAAATACTTCTGGTACTTCGACGGCGCCAAGGCCCGGCAAGAGCTCGGCTTCACCCCGCGCGAAGCGAGCGCGACCATCTTCGACACCATCGAATACGTGCGCGAGTACCACCTCGGCAACGGCGCCTTCAAGAAGAAGAGCTAGGGCGCCGCCCCAACATCGGGCGCGTGTCTTGTGCAAGCCTACGGCAAGTTGGCCGACTTCACTTCCCAGGCGCTATCGGTGCAGTAGGTGCAGGTTGAGCCGACGAGCACCCCCTTCCCAGTCGCGGTCTCGTCGCCCTTGAGCCACCAGTTGAGCCACGCCAAGTCGATCTTGGTGAAGTCGCCACCGTGGCTGGAGAACAGATCGCCTCCGTGGCCCAGCGCCTTGCTAAACAACATGATCGGAATGCCGAGGGCGCTGATATTGGTGTAGTCCCTTTCGCCGTTGGTATAGGCAATGTCGCCAGAGCCCCCGAGAACGATCAGCACGGGAGTGTGCACCGACTTGTAGAGGGTCTGGTCCGCACTGAACAGTCCGCTGCTGTTGAGGCCCCAGGTGGTCATGCGGGAATCGCCAGCGGTGCCCTCGGCCATCAATCCGCCGCACGAGAACCCATTGGTCGCGATCTTCGTGGTGTCGAGGCTGTGATAGTACGCGCTGCAGGGCTTGTCGTTCTCGGCGATGGCCCAGGTGATGTACGCCAGCAGGGGCTTTCCCATCCCCGCCGTGTCGGAAGTCTGGGAGCGCGAGGCTGAGCCGTTCGGTATCCCGTCCGCGATGACGAAGTATCCATGCGAAGCGAGCTCGCCCATGGCCGCCGAGTTCGACAATCCGTTCTCGGAGCAGCCGCCTTCTCCCCAAGCAAAAATTGGATACTTCTCGGTGCCCCCGAGGTCTGTGGGCCGGAAGATGGTGCCCTCGCTGATGCCCGGGTCGGAATTCGTTTCGACGGTCACTTTGTGTGGGCCGGTGCCTGAAGCGTTCGAGCCCGCGGCCTTCGAGGCCGTGCAGGTGCCGGTGCCGGTGCTGCCGCCGGCGGGTGCGCCGCCAGTCCCCCCGCTGGCGCCGCCACTGGCGCGACCACCGCTTCCTGCCACGGTCGTCGTGCCGCCGGTAGCGACAACCCCGCCGGTCGCCGCGCTTCCACCCGATCCCGGTGTCGACGAGGCGGTGGAGCCGCCGGTTACGCGGCCACCGCTGCCCGGTGTCGACGAGGCGGTGGAACCGCCTGTCACCCGGCCGCCGGTGCCAACCGTCGTGCCAGCTGTTCCCTGCGTTCCGCCCGTGACCTTCGAACCCCCAGATGCCGTAGCGCCGCCGCTGCCCAGCGTCCCACCCGTCGCGGCCTGCGCCGTGCTTCCCCCGCCGCTGCTGCTTCCACCGTTGCCAGTTGTTCCCGTCGAGACGCTTCCGCCCGTGCTGATGACCGCGGAGCTGCCACCGTTTCCGCCCTCACCTTCGCTCGCTCCACCGGAGGCCAGGCCCGTCGTTCCGCCGCTACCGGCGCCGCCTGCGGAGTTGCCGCAGCCTGCAATGCCCATAACACCAACGAGCAACATCTTGTTTACTAGATGCAGTGTTTTCATCGATACGCTCCTCTGCCTAGGCAGATGCCGCGAGACCAGTCCTGTCCCGCAGTCGCAGGCTTTTCGCGGATCGGTCCAAGAAAGTGGCGGGTTCGAAACTCGATGAGCCGTGGTCAAAGGCTGTGGCGTTTGAGCACGGGCCAGGCGATGCCAGGGTCGCCCGGATCCTCGCCGCCGTTCTGCTTGGTGCAAAGGATTACCTCCGCGCCCGCTTGGCAGCCCGCGTAGGCAGAGCATCCGTTGCCGTCTTCCTGCGACGGGGATCCCGTACATCCGTCGATTTGCGCCCACTTCTGGAAGGTTGCCTGGGCGCCCAGGAACGTGATCGCCATGCCGGACACCAGTGAGGAAGCGCCGCCGGCGTAGGGGACGCGGCTCGGTGCAGTGCCGCGGAATGAGATCTCTGTGATGGGACGCGACGGCACACAGTCATCCACGTTCTGTTCTAAGAGATCGAACGCGGCGGGCGCCACGGCCGCGAAGACGTCGGCCGCGTTGCAGGCGAGGTAGTAGGCCATTCCGCCGCCGGTCAAGACGCCGACGGCATAGACGCGGTCGGGATCGATGCAGGTGGTGCTTTGCACGTCGGCCACCAGGGCCCTGGCAAAGGCAACATCGTCGACGTCGGCAACGCAGCAAGGGCCTAAGTTCCAAGCAGTGCCGGCCGGACCTTTGAGGCCGTCGGGAAACGCCATGATCACGCCTTCGGGATCGGTGGCAGCGGGATACGGTGAGCTCGCGCGTTCACTTGCCCCGGAGCCGCCAATCCCGTGAAAGTCCAAGATCAGAGGAACGGGCTTCTTGCCGTCGTAGGTCGACGGAATGTGCAGCACGTAGCTGCGGCTTGCGGAGCCCACCAGCAACGTCTGGCTGGAATCCCCTGCCCGGACCGTGGTTGGACAAGTGATGGTGTCCGGGCTTTGGTCGGCACCGCCGTCCGCACTGGCTTGGTCCGTGATGGCGAACACGTTGGCGCGCCAGCAGCCGGCGTTGCCAAGAGCGATGGCCAACCCGCCAAGCAGCCCGACCCACGTCTTTGCGGTCATAGCCGCGCACCGACGGCGAGGGTGAGAAGGAGATCGGGACGTCCGGATGTGGCCACAACCGAGTCCACAAAGTGAATCGCGACATAGGGAGCGGCCACCTGCGCGTGCGCTGCCAGGGCGAGGTAGTAGCGACTGGCCAGGTGCAAGCCAGCCCCAAGGCTACCATCCATCAAGAACGACCACTGGGTCACCGAATGCCCTTGTTTGGGAACGTCTGCCTGCCCCTCGACCGAAGTACGTAGTACGCCGGCTGAGACGGAAAAGAAGGGCCACAGCCGACGCTCAGAGCGGAAGCGATAGCAGGCGCCAAGCAGACCGTATTGCTGGCCAATCCGCGCGTTTCCGGCCGTCGTGGCGACGGTGGGGCGACTGCCCAGACCGGCGAGCGTCGCTTGCAGCACCAGCCAGGGACGCGCCGCCCAGCCCGCGCGCACAAGCGGCAGGATCGCTGGCCCGACGCCATCCAGGCTCGTGAGCGTGGCAGCACCCAGCTCGATGCCAACCCGACCGGGCTGTTCCCCCGACCCGTTCGTCCCAGCCTGTTCTAAGCTGGCCGTCGGTGTCCCGACGACGAGGCCGCGCTGCCTCTCCCGTGCTGCCCAATCGCTTTCGAGAAAGCTCGACCGCAAGACCTCGATGGCACGAATGGCCAGCTTTTCCGAGGCGCTGTCCGCGTCCGGGTCATGGGTAACGCGCGAGACCTCGAATCGTCGGGGCGACCTATCGATGACCCACACGTCGACCGCTGCAGCGTCGCCCACGATATCGATGACTGCGTCGATTGCCCGGTCAGCCGCCAGCTCTTCCAGCCAGGCTCGCGAATCACGACTGCCCGATCCGCGGACGGCCGGACGGTCGGCAATCTCCACCTCGAGCCCCACCGACAGCAATTCCCCGTGAAGGCGCGACAGGGTCTCGGTGACCTGGGGTGATGGGTTCGGCGGCCGCACGATGACGACCGTGGCAGCGTACGCAGGCGCCGCCCAAAACAGCAGGGCCCAAAGTAGGACGGCAAGTGAGCGGCTACGGAGCGCGACGCAAGGCATGCGCCAATCCAGCATAGCTTCCTCGGGGAAAACGCCGAAGATATTCCTCGGCGATGGGCCGTGCCTCTCCTGCTCCCCGGAGCTCCCTTGTGAGGGTCATCTTCCTACCCAGAGCCTCCGCCGCGTAGGCTCCCGTCGGCGCGCGAGCGAGATACTCGTCGTACCAGGCGATCGCGCGGGTTTCGCCTCGTTCGTGCGCTTCTTCCACGCGACCCAGGAGGAAGGTTGCGTCCAGGGCGCGCGGCGAATCCGGAAAGCGGCGACGCTCGGCCAGCAGTGCCGCGAGGGCCAATTCCCTGCGACGCCGATAGCGGGCTGCATCGGCGAGTGCGAACAGGTCTTCGCTGGAAGCCTTGTCCAGCGTCGACTCAACCCCCGCGCGTTCCGCGTCTTCGAGAATGCGGTCCCACCGGCCGTTGGCCAAATCGTGGGCCCATCGACGGTCGCGCGCGCCGTTGCTGACGGACGAAGCCGCTGGTGCCGCCGGCGGCTTCAGTCCAGCGGGCATGGTTCCTTCGACCGACGGTCGCACCGCGGGCGGCGTCGGGGTCAGGGCCGCTGCAGGGGCAGGTTCCTCTGGACTCTCCTCGGTAATGAAGGTCTCTGCCTTCGCGAGGCTCACGACCAGTCGCTGGCCAGCGCGCAGAATAATGTCTCCGCCCGAGACCGGGCCGCTTACCGCCACGCGGCCACGTCGCAACATAAGCTCAAATCGCTCGCTCAGCGGATCCCATGAAACCGAGAACACGGTACCCTTGACCGTGACCAGGAAAGGACCGACCTCGACCAGCCAGCGCCGGTCTCCGCTCGGGGTTACCTGAAAAGATGCCGTGCCATGCTCGACGGCCAGGCGGGCGCCTTCCGTGCCCACGGCGCGAAGGCGCCCGCGTGTGCCCGGCGTCAGCACAACCTTGCTCCCCTCGCTGAACAGCAACTTGATGCCGGCGTGGCCATGCTCGCGCAAGTACCCGCCTTCGAGCACGCTGCCACCTTCGATTTGGTAGGACAGTGTCGATGCCTCCCGGGTGGGCGAGTGGCGCCGGGAGACCGAGACGAGTCCTATGCCGCCGAGGACGCATACGGTTGCGGCTGCCGCGATCAGAGACCAGCGCATGGCGCCCCGCCGACGTGCTCCGTCCGCGCCTACGCGCGCGAGCAGGTTGCTTAGCCCCTGGTCAAGCTCCGCCGGGGTGGGCTGCTTTACGCCGTCACGTCCCAGCTCGGCCAGCGCAGCAAGCGCCCGAGGTTCCGTGTCTTCGCCCGAGGTCGTCGTCATCGTTCCCATCGCTCCCTGTCGAGAAGGCCGGCCAGCCCGGGGTCGGCGTCGATCCAGCGAGACAATCGGCTTGAAGCGCGTGTCAGCGATCGCTTCACCGTGGACGCCGAAATATCCATGTTGATGGCGATCTCGTCCACGGTCATCGATTCCATACGCCGGAGGACGAACACGAGCCGATCACGGGGCCTGAGCCGGTCGAGCAGGACATGGAACTTTCGCAGAAGATCGCGCGATTCCATGTCCGGCGTTCGCCATCCCAAGTCCGCCAGTGCCTCGGGCTGGTCGAAGGAGAGCCACGAGCGCAGTTTTCTACGACGCAGCTCGCTCTTGAGCGCGCGGATGGCAAACGAATAGATGAAGCTGCGCAGACTGTCGGGATCGCGCAGTGTCTTCGCCTTGCGGAACACGCGGTGAAAGACCTCTTGGCCTACATCCTCCGCCTCGGATTTGGAACCCAAGGAGCGCTCGGCCATCACGAGCACCATGGGCGCGAAACGGTGCCAGGTCTCCGCGATGGCCCCGACGTCGCCGGCAGCCAGGGCACGCGCCAGATCGCCGTCGCTGGCGTTGCGGGGGTCTTGACCGACTACCAGTGAAAGCGGAGCGTGGGAGCGACGGGTTGGCATGGCTAAGCGCAAGATTGCAGGATGCCAAGCAGTCGCAGCCACCGTGCGGGATCGGTCCACCTTTTCGTCGAGCTCGGTGTGGGATGTGGCGCATCGCCGTCAGGAAGGTGACGCGCGCGACGGGCCGGGGCTCGCTACGCCACGAACAGCAGCACCGCCAGGTAGTGGCAGGCGCTTCCCAGCAGGACGCAGACGTGCCAGATGCCGTGGCCGTAGCGCAGGCCCCGCTTGCTGGCGACGTAGAAGTAGATGCCGCCGCTGTAGAACAACCCGCCGGCCACAATCCAAGCGAAGCCTCGATAGGTCAGGGCCGATACCATGGGAACGATGGCCAGCACCGCCAGCCAGCCCATGACCGAGTAGAGCAGCAAGGACCAGACGCGTTTTCGCTCAGCGTGCCGGTTCTCGCGGACGATGCCCAGGATGGCCAGCGCCCAGATGGCGGCGAAGAGAGGCCAACCCCAGTTGCCTCGCAGAGTGACCAGGGTGAAGGGCGAGTAGGTTCCCGCGATGAGCAGATAAATCGCGCAGTGGTCGAGATGGCGAAGCCTTGCCTTCGACGGGCCCCGGGCCGAGTGGTAGAGGAACGACGTGACGTATTGGCCGATGAGCGAGATTCCGTACACGCTGAAGCTCACAATCCGCCAGGCGTCGCCCACGCGAGCTGCAGGCCACAGCAGGGCCATGGTACCCACGAGAGCCAGGAACGCGCCAAGAAGATGGCTCCCGGCATTGAATCGTTCTTCTAGGTAAACGTTATCTGGAGGATGGCTGGACACGAGGAGACTTTCGCCGCGGCGTCTAGCTCCGTTGTTCAGTCGCGCGCCGGTGCAGCGTCATGTGCCCGCGCTGGATTCCTTCGCCGGCCAGCGCCTTCAGCGCGGCCAGGTTTTGCGCCAGCCCCACGCTGCCGATGATCTCGGCCAGCTCGCGCGCGGTCCTCGCGCCCAAAATGCGCAGCGCCAGCCGCGCGCCCGGATGGACTTGCAGGGTGCCACCGACGGTGCCGAGCGCCATGGGCATTTCTAGACGGCCGACCAGGTGGTCCCCTTCCACGCGCCAGATGGTCAGCGGCTTGTAGCGACCGTCGCGAGCCGCGAACGCGTGCGCGCCGGCCTCGATGCCGCGCCAATCGTTGCCGGTGGCGATCACCACCGGGTCGATGCCATTCATGATGCCCTTGTTGTGGGTGGCGGCGCGGTAGATGTCGTCCTCGGCAAAACGGGACGCCGCCTCGATGGCCTGCGCCAGCTCTGCGCCGGCCGCGACTGGTCCGTTGCCCGCCAACGCCTTGTGCGGGACGCGACCCGTGGCACGAACCAGGCGACGGTCGGCGAGGTTGGTCAGGATGCGCAACCCGACCTTGCCCGAGGCGAGCGTCGCCAGTTGGTCGGCCAAGGCCTCGGCCACGGTGTTCACCATGTTGGCGCCCATCGCGTCCCGGCAGTCGATGTGAAGGTGCACCACCAAGCGCTGGTTGGGCAACCTGCGAACCTCGATCTCACGGCAACCGCCGCCATGGTCGCGCAGGAGCTGGGGCAGGGCGCTGTCCGCCTTCGCCAACAGCTCCACGCGCGCCGCCGCGATGGCCGCGCTGGACTTGGCCTGGTCGGCGACTTCGCGCAACTCAACCTGCGCGGTCATGATCGATTCGTCGGCCTGGGCCGAAAAGCCTCCGCCTTCGCGCACCAGGCGAGCGGCATTCGACGCCGCAGCGATAACCGACGGCTCTTCCACCGCCATGGGGATCAGCCGGTCGACGCCGTTGATAAGAAAGTTCAGCCCCAGCCCGAGCGGCAACGCATAGATGCCGACCACATTTTCAACCGTCTGGTCCGCGCCGCCGGGATCCAGCCCGCCCGACTGCAGCACGCCGATCTGGTCGGGCGAGAGGCCGGCTCGACGAAGAAGCTCGGCCTGTCGCTCGGCAATGGGAAGTCGATAGAAACCGGGAATGCGGGAATTCGGACCAGAATCAGGCATGAAATACTCCGGTGCTTTCGGGGGCGTCCTCCCCCGGCACGCGCCGGCGGACACCCAAGCGATCCAAGTCGACATCGAGTGGCAGCAAGGGCTTGGGCAGGGCACGCGCGAACAACCTGGCCGCCTCTGGGGTTGCGAACATGGCAATACCGATGTCTCCGCCCCCGGCGCCCGAGGGCTTGGCGATGCCGCCCAGCTCTTTGGCCAGCTCGGACGCGTGCGTAAAGGCGTCGGTGAAGATGGGTACCTGGGCTGCTGCCCCAAGCACCCCCAGACGGCGCCCATAACGCCCTGCCGCTGCCACCGCGCCGGTGGCGCTGCCGCCGCGGATCTCGTCGACGAAACGGGCCGCGCTTTCCTGCAGGGTCTCGATGATCTGTTGGTAGGCGGCCGCATCCTTGCGCGCGAACTTGCGCATGCCTTCCAGCATGCTGGTCGTGGTCACCGCCTGGCCGGTCCAGAATACGACCAGGTGCAGGCTCGGCGGCACGGTCAGGGCCTCTACCGACGGCGCGCCCCCGTCGCGACCCTCCACCTTCACAATCCCCCCGTAGGTGGCTACCGCCACATCAGCGCCGGATCCGGCCCCGTCCTGGGCCGCCCGATGTGCCCTGAACGCGGCTGTGAAGATCTTGTCCCGGTTTTCGTCGACGGCGATGCCCGCCGATTCGAATACGGCCGCCACGCTAGCTACCGCCGTCGCCGCGCTGGAACCGAGACCGATCTTCTGTTTGCCGTGGTGGAAGTCGTCGGTGTTTACCAGCACCGAGCCGGGCGGCAAAGCGGACGCTGCCTCTCCGATTTCGGCAGCGGCGTGCTTGGTGGCCTCGGCCACGACCCTGCTTGACGGGTCCATGCCGGGCAAGTACTGGGCCACGGCGTATCGGGTTACCGCTGCGAGCACGGCCGCGCCCTGTTCCAGCACGGCGTATTCGCCCACCAGGAAGATCTTTCCCGGTGCGACGACCACTGGCGTGCCGACCAAGGTGCTCCGTTCCCCGCTCATTCGAGATCTCACAACGTCTGTTCGCTGATGACGTGGGCGCCCGGACCGGGCGCAAGCTGTAAGACTCTCATGACTGCCGGGGTGGCCGCCAGTGCCGCTTCCACTTTGGCGGCATCCGACGCCGCGCAAAGCACCTTCACATGCGGCCCCGCGTCGATGGTGAAGTACGCAGGAATTCCATCCGAACGCAGCTTCTTCACGGCCGCCATCGCGGCTAGGGTGGCCGGATTCCAGTAGATGATGTGCGGGTCGGCCGCCATTGCGCACGCGTGCATGCGCAGGGCACTGCGCTCGGCGATGCTGCCGAGACCTGCCAGGTCGCGAGCGGCAAGGGCGGCGCGCGCCTCTTCGAGGTCGACGGGAACCGAGGAGAGCCACGCGCGGAAGTAGGGCGAGGTTCGCGCGGTCAATTCCATGGCCGCGGTCGAGCCGATGGCCTTTTCCCCGGTCGCAGTGATGGCCACGCACAGGCGCACGTTCCAGGCCCGCTCGTCCAGTAGCGGGTGGGCCACGGCGTCGCTGCCGTCGTCCCGACTTCCCGCCGACATCTCGACGAACCCGCCAAAGATGGATCGCGCGGCGGAACCGGACCCTCGGCGAGACAGCTCGGAGAGCTCGGCCGGGGACAGCTTCAAGCCGGCGGCGCGAGACGCCGCCAGGGCCAGGGCCGCAAATCCCGCCGCCGACGACGCAAGCCCCGCCGCAGTCGGCACGGTGTTGCTGGTGGCGACCTCGGCGGGCAGGGCAATTCCCGCGCGGGATCGCACGAGGTCAAGGAACTTTCGCACGCGGTCGGTGAAGCGCTGGTCGGCCGGCTTGCCGGCCAGTAGCACGCGGTCGCGGCCATCGGGAGCGGCGCCATCGTCGGCGAAGCGAACCGTGGTCTCGCTGCCCAGCTCGGCCAGGGTCAATGACAGGCTACCGGCCGCGGGCAGGTTTAAGGCGGCGTCGCGCTTGCCCCAGTATTTCACGAGGGCAATGTTGGTTCCGGCGCGCGCGGTGACGGATTGGGGCAGAAGTGGTTTAGTCATGGCCGATGCTGGTGAGAAATCCGTAGTAACCCTTGCCGCGCCAGGCGCGCAAGACCTCGTCTGCGTGCTCGCCCGCAAGAGCGATCACGGCGCCGCCGCCGCCGCCGCCGGTCAGCTTGGCGCCTTCTGCGCCCGCGGTGCGCGCGGTGTAGACCAGGTCGTCGAGCTCGGGACAGGAAACGCCGAGGCCCGCCAGCACGCCGTGGGCCATGTTGAAGATCCGGGCCAGTACGGAAATCTCGCCGGCCGACAGGGCACCCTCGCCGGCGCGGGAAAGCTCGCCCAGGGTTGCCACCAGACGCCTGGCGACCGGCGTCGATTCGCACAGCTCGCCCACGCCGGCCACCAGCGCGCCGGTATCGTGGGACTTGCCGGAAAGACCGACGCACAGATCGATGCGAGTCGGGCAAGACAATGCCTGCCAGCCCTTCTGCTTGTCGTACCGGCCGAGCCCGCCGCGGCTGGCGGCGGCAGCGTCGATACCCGAAGGCTTGCGATGAAACACCGATTCAGCCTCGGTCACAGCGGCCGTCACGGCGGCTTCGTCGGCGCCGGTTCGTGCGGCCACCGAACGCGCAATGGCGACCGCCATGGCGGCCGAGCTGCCAAGACCTGCGCGTGCAGGCACCTCGCATTCAAGCCAGAAATCGAGCGACCGCGGCGCTTGTAGTCGGTCGAGAAGACGCGCCACCGCTTGGCCCGGCAGGGAATCGTCGCCGATCTCGACTTCCAGGCCCCATGCCGGCGCCGAAATCGCGCCGTGCCCGGCGCTCGCGTGCGCGCGTACGCCGGCGCGGATGCCGGCTGCGATCGCCGGCTCGCCGTGCACCACCGCGTGCTCGCCGAGCAGAATGACCTTGCCCCAGCCGATCCCGGTCGTGGTGTCGGCCGTCATCGCGGATTCTGCGCCAGCCATTCACCGAGCTCGCCCGTGATCACGCGCGGGGCCTGCGCGAGGTCGGAAACCCTTCGCACCCCGGCTAGCACGCACGCGGCGCGAAGGCTGTCGATTACACCTA
>CAZBIU010000014.1:0-38828 GCA_964491625.1 uncultured Myxococcales bacterium | reverse complement strand
AAAGGAGGTGCGCGGCGCGAGCGCAGTGCTGCAAGAGGCTTGACGATCAGCGGAAAGCGGACGTCGCTGGGACGCTGTGTGGCCAGGCCGCGCTGGCAGACGAAGAAGTGCGGGATGCGTAGCCCCTGGTAGACCAGCACCATCTTGGTCAGGGCTTTGTTCCGTGACAGCATCAGCCCCGCAGCCGAGGCGCCGGTGTACGGCATGCCCAGCATCTCCAAGACGGCTGCTACACCGTAGTCCAGCGTCGAGAGGTTGCGAAATCTCTCGGTCAGGTTGAACACGGCGTCCACGGGCTCGGCACGCAGACCCGCCACCAAGGCATCGAGATCATTGCGAAAGCCTAAGAGACGGACCTCGTGCCCCAAGCCCTTGAGGGCCCGCGCGACGTCGAACTCCGCTTCCTCGCTCGATTCGAGCTCGTGTGTGTAGTCCTGCCCAGCAGGTGGATCCATGTCGGTATCGAACAATACGAGTATGCGCATGGTGGCCCGGGATGGCGATGTCGCACCGAAATCGGTGCACCACAACGATTACCATACTGCCGCTAGGTATGAGGCATTTCCTTGCGCGCCAGCCGAGCTCTCGCGGGTCGCCCTTAACTGCGCGCGCAGGTGCGACTCGGTGAGCGCAAACTGGCGCCTGCACCGACCATGCTCTCCAACGCTACTTCACGTAGATGTCTGGCTTGGGCGGGTCGGTCATGCCGGCGCCGATGTGGAAGCTCGGATGTGGGGGCTGGTTGAAGCCGGTCTGTTCCGACGAGACCTGCATGCGGTATTGCGGGTCGTGCATCAGTGTGAACAGGCGGCGCGTGGTCACGGCGGTGGTGGTGTAGATGCGTAAAGCCGAGTTGTCGGCCTCGCGCCAGATGATCTCCTCGCGCCAGTCGCCGAACAAGTCAGCGGTTAGGACCGGCGTGGCCTTGGTGCCGTTGTTCGAGGCGCACGCCGAGCAGCTTTGCAGCGTGGCTCCGCCATATTTGGTGATGTTGGTGCCGTCTTCGAGCTCGCGCGACTCGTCGGCGTCCCAATAGATAAGGAAGTTCATCGACACCGCGGTCTTGCTGGTGTCGAGGACCGCACCCGTGGTGGCCGATGCCACGCCGCCTGAGTTGTTGGTCCAGGCCTCGGCACCGTCCCACTTGGCGGACACGTCGTCGGCCACACCGCGCGTTGTATTGCTGGTGAGCACCGGTCCCGCAGAGATGACCTCGCAAGTGGCCGCGTCGTGGACATCGAAGATGGGGGACGTTGTGGCTTCATGGGGCAAGAAGACCTCCAGCCCCGGCCGACTCGGCACCAGGTCGCCCACGTGAAGGGCATCGCCGTGGCCCAGGTTGGTCGAGCATAGTGGCTTTCCGTCGCTGCCGATGGTTGCGGCGCCGAAGATGATTTCCTGCGCACCGTCGCCGTCCGCGTCGGCCACCGCCATACTGTGCGCGCCCTGTCCGGCGATGGTCGGGGTTGGGGTGGTGTCGCTGTCCAATCGCCAGATCTCGGTCAATTGGCCGAAGCGATAGTTCCAGGCGGTCATGGTGGTGCGGTTGGGATAGCCGCGCGCCATCAACAGACTGGGCTGTCCGCTCGCGGTCTTGCCGGCCGCCATGTCGCTCACGAAGCCGACCGAGGCCAGGAACAGATCCACGCGATTTCCGGTGGTGTCGCCCCACGAGGATATGTCCCCTCGGGGAAAGTCGAAGTCGACCGTTGCCAACTCGCCGCCGGTCTGCCCGTCGAAGACGGTCAGGTATTCGGGGCCGGCCAGAATGAAGCCAGTCATGCCGGCGGGCTGCGCGACGGTGCGATAGTCAGCCGTGTCGTCGTCCGAGGCGGCTGGGCCCTTGTGCAGGTAGGCGCCGGTTCCATCCTTGGTGCCGGGCGCGGTCTTCATTGCGACTTCGGCCCTTCCATCACCATCGAAATCGTAGACCAGGAACTGCGTGTAATGCGCGCCGGCTCGAATGTTCACCCCCAGGTCGATGCGCCAAAGGAGGGTTCCGTCGAGCTTGTACGCGTCCACGTAGACGTTACCGGTACAGCCGGATTGCGCATTGTCTTTCGCGTTTTGCGGCGTCCACTTGAGGACGATTTCGTATTCGCCGTCGCCGTCCAGATCGCCCACGCTGCCGTCGTTGGCGTCGTAGACGTAGCTTTCGTCGGCGTTCTCGCAGGTGGGCGATCCTGGGGTCTTGCCGGCCGGGGGGGCTTCGATGGGAATGCGCAGATAGTTGTCGGTCGAGACCGATGCATTGCCCGAGTCTTCGCCCTCCACGCCAGCCACCACTGCGCGCACCGAGTACGTGGAACCGGCGCCGCCCGAGGGATCCAGGTAGTTGGTGCTGTCGGCCACCCGCGCGATCAGGTTGCCGTCGCGGTAGACGTTGTACCCGAGGTTCTCGGGGTTCACAGGATCGTATTCGCAGCCTTGCATGCGCCAGCCGAGGTAGACGCCGTTTTCCACCTTCACCGCGACCACGCCGCGGCCGAGACCCTCCATCTGGAAGTGGCCGGTTTGTGCAATGCACATCTTGGCCGATGCGGTGACGACGTCGAGGTGCTGGTTGGAACAGGCAACCCAGCAGAGCAACCCGACGAGGAGCGGCCTTCGCATCAGAATGTCACTCCGAGCGAGGAGTTTCCGAGCCACGCGGGGCGCCCGGTTCTGGCGACCTCGACGTCATTGATGAAGACTCTCGGCTGGCGAAGCAGCAGCGTGCCGCCTGCAGAGATCTGCAGGACCACGTGCGATGCAACCACGACGCCTACGCCTGCACTTGCAAATGCACCGGGCGACCACGACGAGGCGTCGTGGCCGAGATACCCGGGCTTGCCTTCGCCGTGAACCGAGAGGAACAACGCGGAAAGGCCTGTGTTCGCCGTGGGGAAGAAGCGCCACCAGGGACGTGCGCGCAGGCCGAGGCCCAGGGTCAGCAGCTTTTGGTCGATGGTCGCACTGCCGGCCGCGGCTTCGGTGCGGGGATTGCTGCCGAAACCGCCCGCGCCGACGCAGAGGCGCAGCCATGCAGCCAGGCCGTAGCCAACCTCGATGGTCGGCATGACGGCGGTCGCGAACCCGGAAAAGCTGCCGGTTGCGAGCGCGCCCGCCGCGGCCAGGTTTCTGCCCACGATCTCGTGCCTGCGCACGGGCTCTGGCCTTGGCTTCGCGGATGCGCGCACCAGCGAATCGAACATGCGCGCTCGGATGAAATCGACCACGCGCACCGCGAGCGCCAGCTCGGCGCGATCACCTGCGTCGCTGCCGACCATCAAGTGGCCCACCGATCTTTTGCCAGTCGCTCGATCAAGGAACCAAACATCGATTGCACTAAGCGGTTGGCCCGGTTGCTGCTCTACCAAGGCGACCACGGCTGCAGGCGCCATGCCGCTTGCGACGCTGTCGAGCTCGGCCAGGGGATCGACGCCCGCTGGCGACTCGACAATTCGAATGGCGAATCCTACCGAATCGGCTTCGCCGCGCAGCCGGCTTAGGGCGTCGCGCATGGATGAGCTGGCGGCCCCCGGCACGATGACCGCGATGACGGTGGAAGCCGGTTGCGCGCCGGCAAGGTCGGTCGGGCCGGATCCCGAAACCGACTGCAGCAGCGCGACCATGAGAGGACCTAGCGCAACTGTCACTCAGAGCCAGTCTCGAGGAGCGATCGCGCCAGCTCGGCCTGCGATCCGTGGGGGAAGCGTTCGAGGTATTGTCTGGCAAGCTTGCCGGCCCGCGCACGGGCGGTGGGCGCCAGCAAGGTCATTTCTCGCCCCAGGGCTTCACTGGCGTAAAGGCCCCGCGGGGCTTCGGCGAGGTAGGTCTCGTACCAAACCATGGCGTCCCGCGACTGCCCCGGCGAGGCCTCGCCCAAGCGTCCCAAGAAGAACGAAGCATCGCGCGCCGGCTCGGTACCGGCAAAGCGCGCGCGCAAGGCCAGCAACACCCGCCGCGCGAGATCGGTCCGCTTGGTGTAGCGGGCGGCGTCCGCGAGCGCGGACAGCTCCGCTGGGCTGGCATGATTGAGGGTGCTGTCGAGGCCCCGCTGCTCGGCCTCGTCGACCACGGCGGCGAATCGGCCCTCGGTGATCAATCTGGCCCAAGGTGCAGCTGCGGGCTCGGCCGCGGCTTCGCGCTCGTCCTTCGCACGCACCGCGGGCCTGCGACGAGACGGCTCGGCCACCGCCACAGGCCGGGCGGCAAGCGACGGCGCTCGGCCGGCCGTGGCCAACGACGTGTCGGTTTTCGGCGCCTCGGAGGGGACGTCGGCCTGCGTGGTCTTGTCCGGGGATACCTCCGCCAGCGTCGGTTCGGCGAAAAGCTCGATCGACTCGCCGGCTGCCACCGAGATGGTTCGCCCGCGAGAGCCTGATACTTCGACCAGGCCGCTGGTCATATGCAGGCTCATCCGCCGCAACTGGTCCGAATAGCCGAGCCGAAAGGACGTCCCCTTGACCTTCACGCGGAACGGGCCAGCGGTAAACGCCCAGGCTGCTCCCGACCTCGGCTTGACGTACACATCGATCGAACCATTGACCAGCGCAATCTGTGCGCCCTTTGCGTCCAGCGCCTCCACGGTCAATCGCGCCTGGGCGCCAAGCTGAATGCGCGAATCGTCGGAAAAGCGCAGGCTGGACTGGCCGCTGGGCGCCCCGGTGATGGTTCGGGCGTTGGTGGTCGCGGTGCCTTCGACGGAATACTGCAGCGGCGCCCCCTGGTTTTCAGGGATCAATCGATAGCCGATGACTGCGAGCAGCGCCAACGCACCGGCAGTGGCCAATCCCGCAAGCCAGAAGTGCGACGGCCGGCGCGGGCGCGGGTCTCGCGACGGAATGGGGTCGGTCGCCGGGCTTTGCAGTCGCTGCCATCCGGCATCGAGCTGCTGTTCGCTGACCACGCCGACGCCTTGCTGGGCACAGTCCGCAAAGGCGTCGAGCAGCCGTTCCTCTTCTGGCCCGATCATGGCTTTGCCTCCCCCGGGTAGCGCTTGTCTCGTGCGGCGAGGCCGGCGCGAAGTCGCGGATCGGTGTGGATCGATCGAAGGATGAACTCGTTCGCCTTGTCGAGGTCGCGCTTGACCGTGGCCAACGAGACGTCAAGGGTCGACGCGATCTCGGTCAGCGCGACACCCTCGAGGCGTCGCAACGCGAAGACCGCGCGAACGCGAGGGTTCATGCCGTCGAGCACGCCCTCCACGCGGCGAAGCAGCTCGCGCGATTCAAAATCAACGTGGGGAGTTGTCGGCTCCTCGGGCGGGGGCAGGAACAGCGCGCGCAGACGTGCGCGAACGCGTACGCGGCGCAGCTCTTCGCTGACCACGCGGATCGCAAACGAGTAGATGAAGCTGCGCAAAGCCGACGGGTTCTCCAGCGTATGTAGGCGATCGAAAACGCGCAGAAAGACCTCCTGCAGGAGATCCTCTGGCTCTTGTCGTGCGCCAAGGCTTCGCCGTAAGAGCCCAAACACCATCGGGGCAAAGCGACGCCAGATCTGGCGGTGGGCCCAGTCCTGGCCCAGCATCGCTGCGCGCGCCAAGTCCGTATCGTCGACGTCATGTCCTGCCGCCATGCCCGCATCGGGGACTTCGGAGGTCTGGTCTTGCCGGGACTGCAATTGCGCGCCGGCGGAACGATGGACGGTTGACCGCAGAGCCACGACATTCATTGTAGCGAAAGGCGGCGCCCAAGTCCCAACTCGTGTGCGGCCTGGCGCACGGACCTCCGGGCTCGTGCCGGCGGCCCTTCGGGCGGTCCGGGGCCCTCCCGCGCGGGCACTGCAATCCGTATGTGGGACCGTCTGCAACATCGAAGGGCGTCAGTCGAGCAGTGCAATGGCGGCGTGGATCGGCTCAGACGCAGCCAGGCAAGCTTGCCCAAGGTCGCGTGGTCTTGTGCTATCCGCCGAGGACGTGCCCGATTTGATAGACGCCGAGGCTGACCAGCCAGGCCAGCGACGCGGTGTAGGTAAACAGGAACAGGGGCCAGCGCAGGGTTCCAGTCTCTCGGCGCACGGCCGCCAGGGTGCCGCTGCACTGGCACGCGAGGGCAAAGAAGAGCAACAGGGATAGGCCGACCAAGGGGGTGTACACCGGCCGACCATCGGGACGTCTTTCGTTGCGGATTTTCTCACGCAGGGTTGCGCCCTCGCCGTCTCGGTCAGGGCCCAACCCGTACACCACAGCCATGGTGGCCACGAAGACTTCGCGCGCGGCAAAGGAGCCGATGAGCCCGATCCCGATCTTCCAGTCGAATCCGAGCGGCGCGATGGCCGGTTCGATGGTGCGTCCCAGCCTGCCGGCAAAGCTCTGCTGCAGCCGTTCGGACTCTTGTTGCGCTTCCAGCGCTGGCCTCTCGGAGGTTGCCGCGCTGGCGATGGCTTGGGGCCAGTTGCGCGACGGTTGCGCGGGCGTGCGCGGAAAGTCGAGCAGAACCCACAGCACCACCGAGCACAAGACGATGAGTGGTCCGGCATCGCGCAGGAACTGAAAGGCGCGATCCTTCACCATCAGCAGCACGTCGCGCAGGCGAGGCCGTCGGTAAGGGGGCAGCTCGACCACGAACGGCAGACGGGGCCCCCGTAGCGGCGGAAGCAGCCGTGACAGCACCCACGCCGCCCCCAGCGCCGACAGCATGCCGAACGCGTACATCGAGACCATCAGAAGCCCGCGCGTAGGCAAGAAGCCCGCGACCGTGCTTGCGGGAAACAGCGACACCACGATCAAGGTGTAGACCGGCAGGCGCGCCGAACAGGTCACCAGCGGAATAACCAACATGGTGAGTAGGCGGTCGCGGCGGCGTTCCATGGTCCGGGTCGCCATGATGGCAGGCACCGCGCAGGCAAAACCGGACAAAAGCGGTATGAAAGCCCGGCCGTGCATGTTCATGGCTCGCATCGGGCGATCCATGAGGTAGGCGACGCGGGCCAGATAGCCGGAATCCTCGAGCACGCCCAGGAATGCAAAGAGCAGAAGGATCTGCGGCACGAAGGCGACCACCGCGCCGAAACCGCCGAGCAAGCCGTCGGTCAGAAAGTGCGCGAAGATGCCGTCGGGCAGCACCTGCTTGAGCCAGCCTCTAAGAGATGCGAAGAGCTGGTCGATCCCGCGAATCATCGGGTCAGCGCCGACGAACAAGACTTCAAAGAGGCCCATCATCAGCAAGACGAAGATGATGAAGCCAAAGGCCGGGTGGATCAGGACACGATCCACCTTCGCGCTACGCTTTCGGTCAGGGGCGTGCAGGACCAGGGGACCGACCTCACGGTCGAGCCAAGCGTAGCGCGCGGCAATCGCCTCGCCGTCGACGCGCCTGTGCTCTTCGGGGGGCAGCCGCGCTGCTTTGCGCAGAGCCGGGGGAATCCCACGCAACTCGTCCCCGTCCTCCACGCTCATGAGCGCCCACAACGCCATTGCGTCGCTGGCCGGCCAGCTCGGCGGCAGGGCGGCGGCGACCGGCGCGAGACGTTCGTGCAGCCACGGCGACGGCTGCCAGCGCCAGGGCGGTACGGCCTTCGGCGCAACCAGTCGGCGGTCCAGCGCGGCCTGCACCTCTGCCACGCCCCGACCTTTGGAAGCCACCATGGGGATGACCTCGCAGCCGAGACGCTTGCCCAGCTCGGCCGAATCGGGCGCTGCCCTGCCGGCCTCGTCCATCATGGTCAGCGCCACCACGACGGGGAGACCGAATTCCATCGCTTGCAGCACAAGGTATAGCCCGCGCACGACTTGTGCCGCATCGACGCAGACGATGACGGCATCAGGGCGCTCCTGTCCGTCGAGGCCCAGCATGGCGTCGATGGCTATCTGCTCCTCGGCGGTACGCGCCACCAGCGAATAGGTGCCTGGAATGTCGAGCACACTGACCGCGCCCGCCTTGCTCAGCGAGGCTTCGCCGATGCGCCGGTCGACAGTTACCCCCGGATAGTTACCGACCCGCGCACGACTGCCGGTCAGCACGTTGAACAGGGTTGTCTTTCCGGTGTTCGGATTGCCGGCGATGGCAATCAGCTTGCGCGAAGCAGGACTATCCTCACTCAGCGTATCGCTCAGTGCATCGCTCAGTGCATCGCTCATGCGCGCACGCGCACATGAGCCGCTTCAGCCCGGCGCAGCGACACACGACTCGCACGCAATTCGATGGTCATTGGATCGCCAAGAGGAGCGACCGCCACGACGCGCACCGTTGTTCCGGGCACAAGGCCCATCTCCATGATCCGGCGGCGGAAGGCGCGATCGCCTTCCACGGCCTCCACGACGACAGTCTTCTTCAGGGGAACTTCGGGGAGTGACACGCTTTGAACGATTCTTAACGGATCGAGCTCGGGAGATCCAGCCTCCCGCTTGAATCCGCAGCTATTTTGCCGGCTTGGCGCCGGGCTTGTCCGAGGCTGCCGCGGGCGCGGGCGCCTTCTTCTCGGAAACCTCGGTGTTCAGATCCAGGCTGACCTCGTTGCCGACCAGGAGGCCGCCGCTATCGAGGGCTTTGTTCCAGGTGATTTCGAAGTCCTTGCGATCGATCTTACCGGTGGCGTGGATACCGCGCACCGTGGTGCCGAACGGAGTCTGATACGGCTGAGACGGGCCCTCGACCTCGAGGACGACGGGCTTGGTAATCCCATGCAGGTTAAGCTCGCCGGTCACCTTCAGCTTATTTTTGCCGACTTTCTGTACCTTGGTGGACTTGAAGGTCGCCGTCGGGTACTTCGCAACGTCGAAGAAATCGGCGGACTTCAAGTGGTTGTCGCGCTTTGGCTCGTGCGTGTTGACGGACCCAAGATCGATGCTGACCTCCACCGTGGATTTGGTGATGTCCTTGTCGTCGAAATCGAGGGTTCCCTTCACCTTCTCGAACTGCCCTTTCACGGTGGTGGCCATCATGTGGCGCACGCTGAATTCGATATTGCTGTGACTGGGGTCCACTTCCCATGTGCTGGCTTGGACGAAGCCAGGAGAAAATCCAAAACCGACAGCAGCAAGAGCCAACAGGATAGCAGTCTTCATGGTCTTTACCTTTCGGGTCGAGGTGTGCTCTCACTTGGATGCTCGAAAGGCAGCGGCGGTGTCAGCGCCGAGGAATCCAAGGTCCACCGCGTAACTCTTCCACGAGGTGAGTGCATCACGCCGGTCGGGTCGGCGAGGGCAATCGAATCACGTACGATACCGCCCAGCCGTCTACCTGCTCCAGCGCAACGGTACCTTGGTGGGCCGAGGCGACCAGTCTGCAGAAGTAAAGGCCCAGCCCCCATGCGGAGGTGCGGCGGGCTTCCGGGTCGGCGACGGGGAACTTGTCGAAGGCGTGCTCGCGCGCTTCCGCAGGAATCGCAGGGGCGTTCGCGTGAATCGAGATGAGCGTTTCGCCTGACGCGGTGGTCGCAGCGACCAGCACTCGGCCGCCCTCCGTCGTATGGCGGAGGCTGTGGGTCAAGAGCACCTCCAGCGCACGCGGCATGAGGCGCAGGTCCACCGCGGCTTGGACCGTCTCGTGTGCGTCGAAGTCGAGCTTGATGTTGCGGCCGTGCGCCCTTGGCATCGCTTCCTGCACGGCTTTCTCGATTAACGCCCGAAGTCCTGCAATTTCGAGTCGCAGCGTCAGTCGCCCGCTCTCCAGTTTGGATGTGTCGAGAATCTGGGAAATCATGCCCGATAGGCTGCCCAAGGTGCTCAAGGCATCGTCGGCGGCTTCGAGCAGCTCCGCGCGCCTGGGCTGCTTCTTGAGCTCCATCGCCATGTATTCGACCGACAGCAGCGCCGCACCCACGGGACCGCGCATGTCGTGAACAATCAGCTCGAGCAGGGAGTCCTTTTCGCGCTGAAGCTGTTCCAGCTCGCGGTTCAGGTTGCGAGCCTCGGCAAGCGAGTCGAGCGCGAGCGCGGTTTCCTGGGCGTGGCGGAAGGCCTGGACGGTCTTTCGCGACACAGCGCTGGTCGCGGCCGCCACGAATCCGAGCGCCAAAGCCGAAATCAACATCGGCCAGACATGGTGCCCTGCCAAGTGGAGAAACGACACCTCGGCCAGGATGGCTGTGCCCGTGAGGATAGCAACCAGCCACACCGTCATCGACAGCCCGGTCAACGCAACCACGAGCGTGTAGACGGCCAGGCTGACCACGGCCCACGACGCCGCGTAGGGCGCGTCGGCGAGCAGGGCATTGCGGAAGACGAGGAAGGAAAGCGCGATGTCGAAGAAGGGCATCACCGTGGACAGCCTGCGGCCGACGACGCCAGGCACGCGCGCAAATGCCACACTCGCCATCGCGACGTAGATCGAGAGGGGCAGGGCGAGCAAGCCCATGCTC
This sequence comes from uncultured Myxococcales bacterium, assembly GCA_964491625.1. Taxonomy (GTDB): domain Bacteria; phylum Myxococcota_A; class Polyangia; order Fen-1088; family Fen-1088; genus Fen-1118. The sequence continues at coordinate 28,541 of CAZBIU010000014.1, read as the reverse complement.
ATGTGCTTGGAGCCGGTCCACGCAATCCCGACCACCAGGAAGCAGACGCCCGCGGCCAGCCTTGTCGCGGCGGTTACCGCCAGCGTGCGACGTCGGTTGTCAGCCAGCAGCGCTTGGGTAGTCTGGTCATCGAGAGCTTCGACCTTCTGCATGGCGAGTGGGGCGTCTCACCAGTGGAGATCGGCTGATCTCTCCGTGGCTTGAGCTGCGGCGACGGGCAGCGAAACCGCGGCCTGGGTCCGCGCAACCCTGCGACCCTATTGGCCACGCACCAGAGTCACGTTTGCCATTTGCTCGGAATGCCGAACCTCGTTCACCACCCTGTAACCGGGAACCAGCGCCAGCAACCTGTCCAACCCCAGGTGCGCCTCGGCCACGATGACGTCGAAGTCCAGCGCTCCGGCCCCGGCCAACTCGGCCAGGATCTCGTACTCGGCGCCTTCGACGTCGATTTTCAATACCCGCATTTCGCCATGGGTGCACCTGGGCAGCGACGCCAGCGCCTCCGACGCCTTTCGTATCTCGACCGTCTTCCGTAATGCGCGTTGTTTGCGCTCGGCCGTCCAATAGCGATCGTAAAATTCTGGTAGCAGCGTGGCCACGCCGTCGGTGGCCTCTTCGTACAGCAGGTCAATCTTTCGATTGTCGCCGCCTAGCCCGACACAGAATGCCTGTATCTTCTCAGCAAGTCGCGGATTGAGCGCGAAATTGTCCAGGGCGAAGCGGTAGGTCGACTCGACCAGCTCGAAGCCGTAGACCGCGCGGCAGTCGGGCAGATTCGCGAACCATAGCGACGCGTATCCTCGGTTCATCCCCAAGTCGTAAAGGACGAAGGGCCGCCGCAGCAGCTCTCGCGCCGACTCGTACTCGCCTTTACCGTACAGCTCGACGAGGATGTAGAAGTACGCATCGGTTGCTACCGTGATGCCGTCTTTCCGTAGAACGACACGGTTCTTCTGCCGGTCAAAGCGGACAAACCCAATGTCTTGCACGAGCGCCCATGCGACGAGGTAGTCGACATTGGGGAACGCCAAGGGATCCGATTGCCCTTTGAAAAAGGCGAGTCGAAAGGTCTGGTAGATTCCCGCGAGCGCCTTGGTCACCTCGGCGGCTTTCTTAAGCTGCGCCACTTCGGCAAGCAACGGCCGCACAGTACGCTCGACAGCGTCAGCGATCAGTCGCTCGATCTCTGGCGAATTGCGCTCGCCTGGCATGGATGGGTACCAGGCCAGCATCATCCGTGCCACGGGGTCGGCCTCGCCGTTTGGCCCCTTTTCCGAATCCGCTGGGCAACTTCGACCCGGCACCGGTTGCCTACTGTCGAAGCCTCAACACGTCCGCTGCGTTCGCCGGCCGGTTCCTCAAGCTCGTGACGCCAACTGCCGATGCCGAAGTTAGGGCGATGGCACAACGGATTCTCTTGGTAGGCGGGACAGACAGCGACCGCGGGCGCGCCGAGCAGGCGCTGGCCGGGAGTGGATACGAGACCGATTGGGTCCCCAATGGCAAAGACGGATTCGAGCAGCTCATGGCGTTGCCATACGCCCTGGTGGTGACTGACTGCTCGCTGGAGAAGTTGGACTGTCCGGCCATGATGGCGAAGGTGCGCGGCCTTGGCGTGAAGACGCCGTTCCTGCTCTGGAGCTCGACGGCCGATCCCGAAAGGATGGAGGCCGCTCTCAAAGCCACCGGGGGATCCCACGTCGACAAGGGCGGCTCGATGGAAGATCTGGTCAAGCAGGTAAAGGCCGTGCTGAACGGCGCCGCGCCACAGCCAGCCCAAGCCGCGGCCGAGCCGCAGGCAAAGGAAGAAAGTGCCGCAACCGGCGGTATTCTGCTCATTGATGAACGGGAGAGCGACGTACAGTCGTTGCGGTCTCTGCTTCCGCCGTCGATGTACTTCGAAAGCTTCCCAACCGCGAAAGAAGGGCTGGCCCATGCGCACAATCACAAGTTCGATCTAGTGCTTTTTAGCGCGGACAATTCAATTACCAATTTGATCGGCATCGTCGCGCAGATGCACCTGCTCTTGCCCGATGGATTCGTGGTGGGCGTTGCGACGGTGGCTCGCGGCGGAGATCCACCGACGGCGGTGAAGGCCTTGGGCGGGCTGGACTTCGACGAGGTGATGCTGAAGCCGTTCAAGTCGGGCAACGTGAACCGGCTGGTCGAACACTACTGCAGCTCGTGGGATGATCTGGTGACCGTTTCCGAGGACGTCGTGCGAGCCTCGGGACGGTGCAGCCGCAAGGAACAGCACAAGGAATTCGTCGCGACCCTGAAGTCGCGCCTGGAGAACGGCGTCCGTGGTCTTATCGACGCGTGCTTCGATCGGGCCGTGGTCGACATGTCGCGGGTGGAATCGCTTTCGCCCATGGACTTCGCCGAGACCCTGCGGCGCTTGAAGACCACTGCAACACCGTTCGGTCTCAACCTCAGGTTCGTGGCTGCCTCTGCGATGACGGCGGCGCTGCGAAAGTTCGAGAGCAGCTTCGGGTGGGAACGCCTGGATCTCTTTCCCTCGTTGGAAGCCGCCCACGCCGACAAGGCGTGAGGGACGTTACCGCGGGCCTGCCGGTGTCGGCGCCGCCGGTGCCGCTGGCGCCGAGCCCTGTACGTACTCGTCGATCACCTTGCGCACATTCGCGTCTTTCGGCACCACCGAGATCTCGATGCGGCGATTCTGTTGATACGCGGCCTCGGTCTTCTCTGGATTGATGGGACGGAATTTGGAGTAGGCGCTGGCCGCGAAGTAGCTGCCATACTTATCCGCGAGTGCCTTGTTACTTTGAAACAGATAGTCAAGAACCGCAGTCGCCCGCTTGGCAGACAATTCCCAGTTGAATGAAGCCGAGCCGCGCTCGTCGGTGTGGCCTTGAAGGACGATGGTGTCGATGTTGCTGCGCACGTCTTCGTCGGCCAGCAGATTGCCGAGCGCGCGGGCCATTGAATCGAGAACCGGCCTGGCCTGCTTCTTGATTGCGTACGAATTGTACTCGAACACCAGACTTTCATTGACCGCGATATCGCCATTGTCGCCGATGGTCGCCACCTTTTGGCTGGTCTCGCCCGACGCGCCCAGCTCGGCTTCGATGGCGGCCTTCAGCTTGTTGAGCACCGACACGCGCAGCACCGCGATGCCCTGCAATTGCGAGCGCAGGGTCCCGAGCTGCCGGTTGCTGTCCGCCACCAGGACTTGTTGTTCGGTCAGCCTGGCCTGCGAGGCTGCGAGTTGCGTCCTACCGGCCGTGACCTCGGCCTGCACCTGCCGGAGCTGCTTTTCCGAGGCCGTGATTTGCAGTCGATACGCATCCAGGCGCTTCTCGGCGATCAGGTTGCGTACGTAGGCGAGCAGCACCAGCACGAACATGATCAGCGCCATGGTCGACATGACGTCGGTGAAGGCGGGCCAGATCTCGCGCACGCCCTCGTGATCGGTCAGCAGATGTCGTCGATTTCGCAAGGCCATGGGCTAGACCCTGGGGCCGCCGCGCAGGGCATTTGTGTGCGCCTTCAGGGTTTCGGACAGGTCGCCAAAGGCGAGGCTTAGGCGCTGGACGTTGTCCTTCAGATGGGCGTTGAACTCGCGGAAGTCGCGCGTGGTGGTGGCGAAGGTCTGCAGTGCGGAATCGAAACGCGCGACCGCCCCGTCGAGGCGAACCACCGCCTCGCCCAGGGTTCCCGTCGCGACCGGAGCACCGGCCGGGACCGGCCCGCCCGCCCTCGGGGCCCGTGCAACGACTCGGTCGAGGTAGGTCTCGATCTGCACCATGACCTCGGTGCGGCTGTCAGCCACGTTGGAAAGAACCCCGACCACGGTCAGGATCACGGCAGACAGCACGCCCACGAGCGAGTTGGAGAACGCCACGGCCATGCCCGAAAGCGCGCGGCTCAGACCCTGGCTGACCCCTTGGGTGATGTCGGCGATCGCCGCGCTGTCCGACGAGACCAGCTGCACGATCCTGCCGATGGACAGGGTCAGGCCGTAGAATGTCCCGAGAAGGCCCATGATGATGACCAGCCCGGTGGCCGCGCGGACGAAACGCTCCGCCAGCAGCATCGGGCGGAGATCGGCCTGAAAGCGCTCCTCGATGATGGCCTGGGTGTTGGCCTCGCTCGACCGTTCCACCGCCTCGTTGGCGTCGCGGGCGATGTTGCGCAGGATCGGGTGAACGAAAGCGCTGTCCGATCCTCCCGGGCCGTGCAGATCCCTTTCCAGCGCGCGATAGCGCGCGCGCAGCCATAGGTTGGCGCCGATGCCGAAAAAGAGCGTGGCGATGGTGACAGCCAAGATCGTCAAGCCCGTCGAATCGATGAGGGAAAGACCGGCAAGGATGGTGGTGTTCATGGCGGTCACCAAGTCTTACCCGGAACCGGGATCCGCCACAAGCGAAGTCGCTCTGGTCCCGTCCCAGCTGGAAGCACGCGCGGCGTGGCCGCAAGTGCGGTAGGCTTGCTTGGAATGACGAGACGCTACGCAGTCATCGGTACCGGCGCGCTTGGCGGATTTTACGGTGCGCGACTTGCTCGCGCAGGCGCCGAGGTGCACTTCCTTCTGCGCAGCGATTTCGAGCACGTTCGCCAGCACGGCTTGCTGGTCGAATCCAAGGATGGCGACTTCACGCTGCCGCAGGTAAATGCCTACTGCGACGTGCGCGACATGCCCTGTTGCGACGTCGTGTTGGTGGCCCTGAAGGCGACGCAGAACCATCTGTTGCCGGATCTCCTGCCCCCGCTGGTGTCTTGCGGTAGTGTGGTGGTGCTGATGCAAAACGGGCTCGGCTACGAGGACGAGGTGGCTCGCATCGTGCCGACTTGCGAAGTGCTGGCGGGCCTTTGTTTTCTCTGTTCCAACAAGGTCGGCCCCGGGCACATTCGCCACCTCGACTTCGGGACCGTTCGCCTGGCCAAGTTCGCAGCCGACGGCGCGCCCGCAGGAGTCAGCGACGACATGCAAGCCATCGCCGAGGACTTCGTGCAGGCCGGGATCCGCGCCGACACGAGTGATGATCTGCTGCGTGCGCGCTGGCAAAAGCTGGTGTGGAACGTGCCGATGAGCGGTCTTTCCGTCGTGCTCGACGCCGACACGCGGGCACTGGTCACCGAGCCACATACCCGCGCCCTGGCCGAGGCGATCATGCGCGAGGTGGTGGCTGGCGCGCGCACCTGCGGCCGCGTGATCCGCGACGACTTCGTAGAGAAGATGATTGACATGACCCTCGCCATGCCGGCCTACCAGGCCAGCATGAAGATCGACTACGACCTAGGCAAGCCGATGGAGGTGGAGGCGATCTACGGCAACCCGGTGCGTGCGGCGAAGGCCGCCGGCGGCGCGATGCCGCTGGTGGAGATGCTGTACCAGGAGCTGACGTTTCTGGACCAGCGACGGACGGCGGGCGATCGGGTGCGACGATGAAAGCCGCCATACTTTCCGCGGACCGCAGCATCGCGGTCGGCGACCTGCCCATGCCGGGTGTGGGGCCGGACGAGGTATTGCTGAAGACCAGCCACGCGGGCATCTGCGGCACCGATCTGCACATCTTCCGCGGCGAGTTTCGTGACCGCGTGAAGTATCCGGCTGTCCTCGGACACGAGCTCGGCGGCACGGTCGAGGAAACGGGGGCCAATGTTCGCATCTGGCGCCGCGGCGACCGGGTGGTGGCGGATCCGATTCTCTCGTGCCACGCCTGTCCGGCGTGCTTGGAAGGCCATATCAACTGTTGCGCGAACCTAAGGCTGCTCGGCATCGATGTGGCGGGCGGCTTTGCCGAGTACGTGGCGGTTCCACAGAATCGCCTGTTTGCCCTGCCCGATGGCGTACCAATGAAGTACGCGCCGATGGTCGAAATGTACGGCCTCGGCCACCACGTGCTTGCGCGCGGGCGCGTGCAGGCGGGCGAGGCAGTCGTGATCCTGGGTGCGGGCAAGCTCGGATTGTCGGTGCTGGACGTGCTTTGTCACGGGGCGGGCGCGTGCCTGACGGTGGCTTGCGATGTGCTACCGTTCCGTCTGGAGGTTGCCCGAAAACTGGGCGCAGACTTCGCGGTCGACAGCGAGCGCGAGGATGCGGTCGAGCGCGTGCTCGAAATCACTCGCGGCACGGGTGCCGATTGCGTGATCGAGTGCGTGGGTCACTATTCGGCGGATCGCCAGGCCCCGCTCGCGCAGGCGGTGAAGATGATCCGTCCCGGCGGGCGCATCGTGACGGCGGGCCTCGGCGACCAGCTCTCGGCGGTACACTTCAAGACGTTGGTCGTCAAGGAAGCGGAGATTATCGCCACGCGAGTTACCGCCGGCGAGTTTCCGCGCGCTCTGCGGCTGCTGGACAAGGGTTTGTTGCATCCCGAGCTGCTGGTCACCGCGGAGCTTCCTCTGCACGATGCGCAAGCCGCATTCGCAAAGGCCGACGCCGAGGATCCGGCAACCATCAAGATGGTGCTCGACGTGCAAGCCGGGTAGCGGTTGGGTCCGGGTCGCGTTGCCCTGGATCGGGGCGACTGGTATCGTCGCGCCTATGAAAGCAGGCAGGGTTTTCCACATCTTGTTCGCCACCGCGTTGCTATTGACCACGCCAGCCGTCGCCGCCCAAGAACGCGATTCCGGCTTCGAGGTTGGTATCCGCACCGGCTACGCATTCGCGGCCGGCCACCTGGGCGCACCGCCAAGCGGCACCGATGCCAACTACGACGTCGACCTGGGCGACCGGGTTTCCGGCCAGTGGCCATTTTGGATCGACGCGGGGTATCGCTTCAATTACAGCTTCTATCTCGGCTTCTACTTTCAGTACGGCATCGGCTTCGTCAACGATGACGTATTGACCACCTGCCGGGACGCCAACGTGGATTGCTCGGCCAGCGATGTGCGGTTTGGGCTCATGGGCCGCTATCACTTGCCGATGGTCTGGCAATTTTCGCCCTGGGTTGGCTACGGCTTGGGTGGCGAGTGGTTGTCCTACTCGGGACACAGAACCGATGTTTCGGCCTCCGCGGATTGGAGCTGGTCAGGCCTTGAATTCATGAACCTACAGCTTGGGGGTGATGTTCGGCTTCCGCACCGGGTCGTGGTCGCGCCATTCATCAGCTTCTCTCTCGGGCATTACGATGACCGCACCGAAACGCGCTCCGGGACCCTGCCGATCCTGGGTGCCGTCACGGGGACCTACACCGGCGTGGCCAAGACCTCGATCCACGAGTGGATCCTCATCGGTCTGCGCGTCGCAGTCATGCCGTAGGGTGACTTCATCGCCCAATCGAGACGCCCACGGTACAATAGCTCCAGCCCAAGGAGGCGAACATGGAAACCGGACTTGCAGGCAAGGCCAAGCGCGTTCGCATCTACGTCAACGAGGGCGATACCTACCGCCACCAGTCCATCAACGTGGCAATTCTCGCATTCCTGCGCAAAGAGGGTGCCTCAGGGGCGACTGTGTTTCGGGCCATCGAGGGCTTTGGCGCGTCGGGGGTGGTTCATACCGCCCGATTCGCCGACCTCGCCTGGCGCCTGCCCATCGTGATCGAATGGATCGAGCGCGCCGACGTGGTGGAACGGCTGTTGCCGCCGATCAAAGACATGGTCAAACGCGGGCTCATCACCGTCGAGGACATCAGCATCGAGCTCTTCTGCGCCTATCCGATAAGGGACGTCTCGTCCGCGTTGCGCGTATCGGACGTCATGTCGCGGGACGTGGTCCGAGTTGCACCGGACGCCAGCGTGCGCAGCGTGGTCGAGCTGATGCTGGGCAAGTCGTACCGGGCCATCCCCGTCGTCGAGTCGGGAGTGCCCGTCGGCATCATCACCAATTCCGATCTCATCCGCCGCGGCGGCCTCACCATGCCGATGCAGTTGCTCAAAGCCCTGGATACGCCCGAGCTTCACGCCGAGCTTGAACGACTCACCCACGGCGCGAGAAGCGCAAGCGGCGTGATGAGCTCGGCGCTGGTCACGATTCCTCCGTCGGCGCCGCTGACCCGGGCAGCCGAGATCATGTCGTTTCGGCGACTCAAGCGCCTGCCCGTCGTGGACGAGCACGGGGCTCTGGTCGGGATGCTGTCAAGGCTCGACGTGCTCCGCACCGCAGCCCGAACCTTCGAGGCGAAAGAGGGCGAGCCCCACGACATCGGGCTGGCCGCGGACGCTCCGGTCATGGGAATCATGCGCACCGACGTCCCCATGGTGTATCCCGACTCGCCCGTCCCGGAGGTGGTTCAGGCGGTGACTTCGACACGGCTCAATCGCTGTCTGGTTGTGGACCGCGATCGCCACGTCCTCGGCAAGATTACCGACGCGGAAGTGTTGGATCGAATCACGCCCAGCCTTCGTCCCGGCGCCCTGCGTTCGCTTATCCATCGGCTCCCCTTTGTGCACCCGAAACCCGACGAGCTCGCATCCGAGCTGCATTCGAAGGCGCGCACGGCGGCCGATCTGATGGTGCAAACTGCGGTGGCCACCGAGAATTCGCCCATCCGCGAAGCCATCGTCGCCATGCTTAGCGGCGGGCACAAGATTGTGGCCGTGGTGGACGCGGACAAGCGCCTGGTCGGGGTGCTGGACCGCGCGGACCTGTTGCATGGGCTGGTGTCGTCGGGCGGAACCGCCGATTAGCACCGGGCCGGCAACAGCAAGTGCCGCCGCAGGAGCGCTGGACCAGATATTCGGGGACGGTTGACTGATTGGTACTGCGGGAAACCTCTACTTCTGGTGTGAAATCATGCGCAAGTCCCAATTGAGCTACATCGCAAACCAATCAAAGCCGGCGTCATTGATGGCCGTGCTGATCGGCGGCCTCATTGTCGCCTGCGGGGGAAACAACAGCCCGGCAGCGGGATCAGCTGGCCAATTCAACAACGGGGGCGCGACCACCGGAGGCACCAGGGGCATGGGCGGCGCCACTGGGGGCAGCAATTCGTCCGGGGGTAACTCGGCGACGGGTGGCGCCTCTGGGATGGGCGGCGGAAACACCTCGACCGGCGGTGCAAAAGCGTCCGGCGGAACCACCGCGACCGGGGGGACCACGGCGGTTGGCGGCGCCAGCGCAGCGGGGGGCAGAAGCGCGATGGGCGGCGTCACCGCAATGGGCGGCGCCAGTGCGGGCGGCGGCAAGACTGGTAGCGGGGACGCCGCGGTGACCGGCGGTACGGTCGCGACCGGCGGCAGCCAGGGTAGCGGCGGTTCCACCCCGACGGACGGTTCCGCAACGAGCGGCGGTTCGACCTCGACGGATGGTTCTGCAATGGGCGGCGGTTCGACCTCGACCGGCGGGACCAGCGCTAGCGGCGGCCGCACTGGCAGCGGCGGAGGCACAGCCGGCGCGTCGGGAACTGGGGGCAGGGCGGCCGGCGGGAACTCTGGAACCGGCGGTTCCACGGACGCCAAGCCGAGTGATGGGTGTGGCAAGACGCCCACGCTGAAGAACAGCCCCACGGCGACTGCCAATCAAAACACGCTCACGATCTCTGGAGCGAGTCGGCAATTCTTGATTCGGTGGCCCACCAGCTACGACAACACACATCCGTACAGGTTCATTCTCGACTTCCACGGTGCCAACGGCAAGGACACCGACCTCGCTCCGTCGTATTTCGGGCTTTTCGATCTTTCGAACAACACCACCATCTTCGTCGCGCCTTCTGCAAACGGCGGGATTTGGGATGCCACAACGGACCTGGCCTTGGTGGACGAGATTCTCAAGACGGTCGAAGCCGACCTGTGCATCGACACCTCGCGGGTCGAGCTCGAAGGCTTCAGCCAAGGCGGGGCCATGGTGGCGGTCCTCGCGTGCTCGCGCCCGGGGGTCTTCCGCGCGGCGGTCGGCCATTCCCGCGGGGGACTGACAGCTCCCTCGTCCTGTCAGCCGATTCCTTACTTGGGCTCGCTCGGCTTGTCGGATATCAGCGGCAACTCACAGGCGACCCAGACCGATCCCTTTGCCAAGTGGGACGGGTGCACGGTCACGACGATGCCCCTGGCGCAAACCGGAAGCCACGTGTGCACGAGTTACACCGGCTGCCCAGCAGCCGATCCCGTGATCTTCTGCTCGTTCGACGGTCCCCATACCGCGTCGCCCACGGACTCGGGGAAGTCCACGTCGTGGATGCCCTCGGAGGTGTGGCCCTTCCTGTCCCAGTTCTAGGCAGGCCGTGGCGAAAGTCGGGCGCGCTGGTCGAGCGTCATTGGGCGGTGCGCCAACGGATCAGATTCAGGCCTAAAGAGCCCCGCGTCGTCAGTCGATATTGTAGGGGAACATCGGTCATGACCATCGCTGCCCAAAAAGCGGCGCGATCGCGCATCATCACGGTAGGTGGTGGAAAAGGCGGCGTTGGCAAGAGCATCGTCGCGCTTAACCTTGCGGCCACGCTAGCCCTCGAGGGGCACCGCGTGGTCATCGCCGACATGGATCTCGGCGCCGCGAATCAGCACCTGCTGCTCAACATCTCCCAGCCGGGTGTAGGGCTTGCGGCGCTGCTGGACAAGTCGGTGAGCCAGGCCAAGGACTGCCTGGTCGAGACCCAAGTGCCCAACCTCCGCCTCTTGGCTGGCACCAACGGCGTGCTTGGCGCGGCCAACATCGCCCACTCGCAGAAGGTGCTTCTTTTGCGCAGGTTGCGCGCCCTGGAAGCTGACGTCATCGTGGTCGACGTGGGTGCGGGCATGGGTTACAACGCGCTCGATTTCTTCGACTTGGGATCCCTCAAGATCATCGTCACCACGCCCCAGGTCACGGCCCTGCACGACGCGTATGCCTTCCTGAAAAGCGCGGCTCTGCGACTCCTGCGTCACAGCGTCGAGGGCGCCATCGAGGCCGCGCTGCTTGAGCCCGCGACCCTGAGCGCCAGTACGGACAAGGTCGTGAAGATTCTCGAAAACCTACGTGCGACCAGGCCAGCGCTCGCAGACAAGGTATTCGGCGAGATCGACCGCTTCGGCGCTTGCATGATCGGGAATCAGGTCATCATGGACGCGCACGCGGGCGTGTTCGGCGCGGTGGCGCACACGATGCAAGAGTTCCTTGGGCTGAAAGTCCCCGTGCTTGGATGGTTGCGGTCATCAGCCACCATCCACGAATCGGTCAACAACCGGAGGCCGCTGGCCATGGACCCCGCGAGCAAAGACGCCGCGACATTTCGCAAGCTAGCCCATGCCGCGCTTGCTGCGGCCCTGCCGTCCGACGAGCGCGATCAGGGCGTGGTTGAAAGTGTGACCGTCGACGAACCTTCGGCAGCGTAGGGATCCTGTCCTAGGGCACGGGACGGAAACAGGTGACCACGCACCAGGGACAGCAGCTCATCCGGGCGGAAGGGCTTGGCAAGCAGGAAGGCCGAGCCAAGTCGATCGACGTTCGCGCGCAGCTCATCGTCGGGAAAGGCGGTGACGACGATGACGGGCACATCGAGGCCCGAGTTGCGAGCCGCCACAGCCACCTGCAATCCCGTCATCCACGGCATGCGGACGTCGGTGATCACCAGATCGACCGGCCGGTCGTCGGTCAAACACCTCGCCAATTCTCCGCCGCTGGTGGCGAGATCGACGTCCACGCACAAGCTCGAAACCAGCTCGAACAACACGCTCCGCATGTCGTCGTCGTCCTCGGCGATGACGACGCGGGGGACCCGTTCGCTGGAAATCACGACGCTGCCTCAGGGCCCGGCGCGCCCGATCGGCGAAGGTGCGCGGAAATGCAGAGGACGGCGTCGTGGACGTGGCGCGCCTCGACCGGTTGCGCCCCGACCGGAATCACCTGGATGGCGGCGGTCACCCGATCGAAATTCACGACCACGTGACCTGCGTGAGTTTGAACCAGGTATTTTGTCGCGCCGCCCGCCAGTGGATAGATGCCGATAATTCTCATGATGGCGGTATTGGGCAGCAATGCCTGTGCCACCGCCGCCGAATCTCCAATTCGGATCCCAGCGTAGTCCGATTTGTGTGGTTTTGTCCGCCGTTGCCGGACCGTCGACGGCAGCCAAAGCGGACGCTCGGCGACCCGCGGGTGCGGGCTTTGCACCGCCGCTGTGGAATTCGCACTGCCGGCAGTGGAGCTCGACACGAGGAGTTGCCGCTTCTTGCGGCGTTCTTCGCACCATGGGACACTGGCACGACAACTCTCTAATGAGCACGACCCGCACCTGTTCGAGCTGTGGCGACAGCGTTACCGGGACGCTGGACCACTGTCCCAAAGACGGTACGCCGCTCTTCTCGGAAGAGGTGATGTCACGAGTCGGCATGGTGATCAAGGATCACGAAATCCAGGGCGTGATCGGCGAGGGTGGAATGGGCGTGGTGTATCGCGCCCAGCACGTGGTGATCGAAAAGCCGGTCGCCATCAAGGTTCTCTACGACCACTTCGCCAAGCAGAAGGAGATGGTGGACCAGTTCATCATCGAGGCCAAGGCCGCCAGTCGCATCCGTCACCCGAACATCATCGACGTCACCGATTTCGGAACCACCCCCGAAGGCCTGGTATTTCTGGTGATGGAGTATCTCGACGGGGAGAGCCTGCAGGATCGGTTGGCGCGCGTGGGCCGCCTGCCCGGGTTCGACGCCATCAACATCGTCAAGCAGGTGGCGCGGGGACTGGGCGCCGCGCACGAGCTCGGTATCGTCCACCGCGACCTCAAGCCCGCCAACATCTTCCTGTGCGAACGCGAGGGACGGCGGCGAATCGTTCGCCGCACCGGCGTCGAATCGGGCGCGCAGTTCGCTATCGAGCCCGAGCAGAAATTCGACTTTGTGAAGCTGCTCGACTTCGGCGTGGCGAAGTTCATGGATTTGGGACCCAGCGCGGCCACCCGCGCAGGAGCCCTGTGCGGGACGCCGCACTACCTGTCGCCCGAACAGGCCCAGGAGCAGCCGGCCACCGAACGCAGCGACATCTACTCGCTGGGCACAGTGCTCTACGAAATGATCACGGGAAGCGTGCCGTTCGATGGCAGCTCGATGTTCGAGATATTGAAGGGGCACGTGGCCGGTGCGGTGATTCCTCCCAGCCAGCGCGCGCCCAGCGCCTTGATTGCTGCGGGCCTGGACGCGGTGATCGCGCGTTGTCTGGAAAAGGAGCCCGCGCGGCGCTTTGCCGGCACCGACGAGCTGTGCGATGCCCTCGACGGGTGTGTGAGCGATCGCGCTTTCCTGCGAGACGCGCATCGGCTGCCTGGAATTCGGGAGGCTGGGCTCGACCTGTCGGAGGCGGGCCTGGACGCCCGGCGTGGGACGCCGGCAGGCGGGTTGGCCGACGACGGATTTTCCAAGGTCGAGCGCGAACCCGAGCTCGGTGACCTCGACGACCTGGAAGATCGGCCAAGACGGCGCAAGCGGCCGCGGGTCTCACGGGAGACCACCCGAATACCACGGCATCGAACCGGGCTTCGCGCGGGCGTCCTGGTCATCGTGGTGGCGGGCGGCGTGGGGGCTGCGCTGTGGGCCCTGCGCGACCATGGGCGCAGCAAAGCGGTCGACGTCGGCCTCTTACAGCCGCCGGCTCCAGGCAAGGGCGCTGCGCCGCCATCGCCGTCTGTCGCGGCAACCGCCGTTGCCCCGGTGCCCTTGCCGAGCACCGGGACTTCTGTCCCGAGCGCAGCACCTGCGGCCAGTAGGACCGCGCTCGTGCTCGCACCCCAACCCGGCGCGGTGGCGCCCAATACGGCGCCCCGCGCTTCAGCTAGCCCGGCCGAACGCGCAACGGCTGCGGCGCCGGAAGCGACGACCGAGCACCGCAGCGACAAGGTCGGCCTCGGTCGCTCCCGTTCAGTTCTGGGCCCAGTCCTAGAAGCAAGGCCAGCGGGCCTGCCGCAGTTGGCGGAAGCTCCCTCCGAGCCGGTCGCCGCCGCGCCGCCCGCGCCAGCCCCGACACCCGAACCGACTCAGACTCCTGCCCCGCCGTCTTCGCACGCCGTTGATACGGAAGCCATCCTGCGCGAAGCCCAGCAAGCTTGGTCAAAGCAATACTACGCCGTGGCCATCGACAAGGCTCGCGAGGTGCTCAAGGCTTCCCCTGGTCGCCACGATGCCTATCAGATCATTGCGGTCTGTTCCTGTGCCGTGGGCGCGGCGGCCGACGCGCAAGAGGCGATGTCACACCTCGATTTGCACAAGCAAAAGCTGGTCATCAGCCTCTGCAAGAACCACGGCGTCACCTTGGAGTGAATCGGCGACCGCACGCGAGGCGGTCATGTGTACGCGTCGGACTTCTGCCGCAGGAAATCTGTGCTCAATTTTCTTGGGGGGCCGCCCCAACCCTCACGTGGAGAACACACCATGAGACATGTCGAGCTCTGCGATGCCGCCGCGGCTTTCGTTCTCTCGCTGGGGCTGGCGCTCGCTGGTTGCAGCGGCGGCTCCAATGGACCGTCGCTCGGCGCGGTGGGCGAGTCGGCGGCAGGCGGCACCTCGGCCGGTGGCACGACGGGCGCGGGGGCGAGCGGTACCGCCGGAGCCGGCGGAAGCTCGGCAGCGGAGGCGGGCTCGGGCGGCTTGGGCATTGCTGGAATGCGCGGCTCGGGCGGTGCCGTGGGCAGAGGCGGCGCAGCGGGGATGTCGCTGCCGGATGCAGCGATGTCCGACACCGCTGGAGGAACCAGCACGGGCGGCGTTTCGGGCAGCGATGCCAACGCGACCGCGACCGAAACCGGTGCGCCGGCCGAATGTCCCGCGCTGCCTGCGAGCGCGCCGGCCGACGCGGTCACGGCGATCAACGCAGAAAACGCGGTTCGCGTTGCCATGGGTATTCCCTGTGCATCGCTGGTGCTTACGCTTTGTACCTCCGCCCTCAACCACTGCAATTACTACACGACCAACCAGGGCAGCTCGACCTGTCAGGCATCGAGCGCGCACAACGAAATCTCTGGCTGCCCCGACTTCACCGGCGCTGATCCCGGCGCCCGCGAGAAGGCAGCCGGCTACAGCAGCAACGGCTGGAGCGAATGTATGGCCTTCCTGGGCGATCCGGCCGGCGCGGTCAAGACCTTCATCGATTCCGTGTATCACCGAACCCCGGTTCTTTCGCCGTGGTACCGAGACATGGGGTACGGCGGCGGCACCGGCTGCGACACCATCGATTTCGGTGTCGGCACGTCGACACCCAAGACCGTCACCGCGGTCTTTCCGTACGATGGCGAGACCGGCGTTCCCTTGTCTTTCAACGGCGCGCAGGAAGGGCCGACTCCGCCTGCGCCATCGACTGGATGGCCGAGCGGCTACCCCGTCACGCTGTACGGTCAAGGCATCACGGTCAGCTCGCACCAGATCATGGTCGACGGGACCACCACGCCGCTCGACCACCAGTGGCTCGACGGCGACTCGACCCTGGGCTCTACCGCCAAGGTCTTGTACACCGATGCGCCTCTCACCGCGAACACCACCTACCGCGTGATCATCGACGGGACACAATCGTCGGCCCCGGTGCACTTCGAATGGACTTTCACCACCGGCGCCGCTCCCACCGGCGGGGGCGGTCGCCGGCGCGGGTAGCGCGGCGTCCTGCGGATTGGCACCTGGCTTTTCGAAGCCCCGGGGGCGCTCGCGAAGCTGCGCGCGATATTCGTTTTCAGTAGAACGTGATTGCGCTCACATGTGGCTCGGTGTATTCAACGGGCCGCGCTTAGCTTTCCCACGAGCCGCCACGAAAGGAGCGAATGGTGTTCACATCAACGCGTCAATGGAAACAGATTGCAATGGTTCTCGGCTTGGTTGGTTGTTTGGTGCCGGCCTGCGGTGGTTCAAGCGGCGGTGACAACGGAAAGGATGGTGGAGCTCAAGGCGGGCTTGACGGCAGCCACATCGATTCCGGCAAGCAGACGCCGGTCGACGGCGGCACGATCGATGTCCGCATTCCCGACGCGGCCCAGGTCCCCGATGTTGCCCTTGGCGCCGACACCGCCCAGGTCCCCGATGTCAGCATCACCCACGACGCCGGATCGACCATCGACACCCCGCAGTCAGGCGAGGCAGGGCGCGTTTCTGACGGGCCTCGGCCAGTCGACGGTGGGCAGAGCGTCGATACCGAGCGCCAGACCGATGCTCGTCGGGATGCCGGCGGGATCGATGGCCAGGGCGGCGGACCGGCTCCAGACGGAAGCATTGACTCTCGTCGGGCGGGCTAGCCACCCCTTCGAATAGCGTCACTGCCGACGACACCGCCGGGCTTTCTCCCATACGCTTGGTGGTGTCGTTTGTTGGCGCGGCGTCCTGGTCAGGCTGGGCCACGCCGTTGTCGCCGAAAAAGAAGGTGAAATGGACGGGTGGGCTGGTAACGTTTTGCGGTGGTTCGTAGCGCGGTTCCGGTCGTACTCGGTTTGCTCTCGGCACTCACGCTCGGGTGCGGTCGCATCGAAATGCAGTCTTCCTCTCCCGAGGATGGCGGTGGTCCTGCGGGCCTCGACGGATCGGTGGCCGACGCTCCCTTCGATCCCGCCGGTCCGGCCGGCCCCGATGCGGATCTGTGCGCCGACAATTTGGCCGGAAACGGCGGCGGCCCTTTGGGCCTGGTCAATTGCCAGGGCGGGGCGGGCCGGCGGCTGTGCGGCGCCCCAATGGTCTTTCGTCCAACCGATCACGGTTTCGTCCTCAACGCCGTGTTGGCCAGCGGAAGCCCAGCGGACCTGACCGCTGCGGTTCGACCATACGGAGCATCGATCTGGCAAGCAGCGCTTCCCGCCGAAGTGGTGGCGCCCGATGTGGCGCAGTGGAATATCGACGGACTCTTGCCGGGCGCTCGATACGAGTACGAGATCCGATCCCCGGTGGACGTCGGGCCTGCCCAGTCGCTCTTCGCAGGCACCGCGGTCACCGAGCGCCGTGCGGGCGACGCCTTCGTCTTTGCCCTGATCTCCGACAGCCACATCGGTCCGCATTCGGAGTTTACCAACCAAGGCAACTGGTGCACGCTGGCGGCGGTTGGTCGAGCAGTGGGTGCGGCGTCCCCGGATTTTGTGCTCAACTTGGGTGACATGCTGGACTTTCACGAGTTCGGCTTCAACGATCCGCCGCCGGACGAGTCCCTGACCCGCGAGGCCTATCTCAACTATCGTGTCTTGCTGAGCAGCAGTCTTGGCAACGCGGCGCTCTTTCCCGTGATCGGCAATTGGGATGGCGAGGACGGCTGGTTTTCGTCCGACCAGATCTCGCTGTCGCGGCAAGCCCGGCTGCTGTACATGCCGGGCCCGCTGCCCACCACGTACCCGCAGTCGGGCAGCGCTGCCGAGGACTACTATGCCTTCACGTGGGGCGATGCTCTGTTTATTGTCCTGAACGTCATGAGCTACACGCCGACGCCGCATTTGCTATCCACCGGCGCCGGCGCGCCCGACGACTGGACGCTTGGGTCGGAGCAGTTTGATTGGCTGTCGAGCACGCTGGCAGCGGCGACGTCGAAATGGCGGTTCCTGTTCATTCACCACGCGGTCGGCGGCGCGGCTGGCGACCTCGACGACTCGGTCTATGGCCGCGGCGGTGGCCAGGCCGCCTACGTGGGCGAGCAGGCGCGCGTACACCAACTCATGCGTAACTACGGCGTGCAGATCTTCTTCTACGGGCACGACCACGTCTTCACCGACATGACCGTCGACGGCATACACTATTCCGAGCCGGGCAGCGCGGGCGCGATTTGGATGTTCTCTCCGTCCCAGACCGGGTACGCGCAGTCTTGGCTCGAATCGGGTTGGGCCCGCGTGGCAGTCAGCCACGACGCCGTCGAGGTGAAGTTCCTATCAATGACCGGACAAGTGATCTACCAGTACACGCTACCCTAGCGCGCGCACGCGCCGAGCACGCGATAGCGTCGCACCGTTTCTGCCAGGCCGAGCTCGAGCGCGTCGGCGATCAGGGCGTGGCCGATGGAGACCTCGTCGACAGGCCACACCCGGGCGAGAAACAGACGCAGGTTGTCCAGGTTGAGGTCGTGTCCCGCGTTGACGCCGAGGCCGGCGGCGTGGGCTGCGCTGGCCGCGGCGGCATAGGCCTGCACGGACCCCTCACCCTTGCCTTGAACGTAGGCGGTCGCGTATGGCTCGGTGTAGAGCTCCACCCGGTCGGCGCCCAGATCCTTCGCCAGCCTTGGTAGCTCGACCACCGGATCGATGAACAGGCTTACCCGGCAGCCGCAGGCATGCAGGCGAGCGATCGCGGCGCCGAGGGCATTTCGCCTATCGGCGGCGAGGTGGAGCAGGTCCCAGCCCTGGTTGCTGGTGGGCGCGTCGGCCTGGTCGGGAACCAGGGTGGCCTGGTCGGGCCGCACGCGCTCGCAGTGCTCCACCAGGCCGTGGAAAGGGTTGCCTTCGATGTTGAATTCGGCTCTTGGATGGTCGTCCAGCAGGCGGGCGATGGCGTCCACATCCGCGGCACGAATGTGTCGTTCGTCGGGCCGCGGGTGGATGGTGATGCCATCTGCCCCGGCATTGAGGGCGATGGTAGAGAGTCGCACGATGTCGGGGATGCCGTTGCTGCGAGTGTTGCGAAGGGTTGCGATCTTGTTGACGTTGACTGAAAGCCTAGCCATGACCTATCAATCATCCATCACCCGGGGGTGTTCTTCCCACCGAAATCTTCTACTGACAGTACTTGCCCGACGGGATCTGGCAGGTTTCGGCAATGCATTGCGCGCCGGCCTGGCAGTCCGACGATGCCGTGCAAGCAAAGTCGTCGTCTTTCAGCTCCGTGCACACGCCTTGGGTCGGCACGCCCAGGATGGTGATGCCGGTCGAGGCACAAGCGGCGACGCTTCCAGGCGCGCACAATGCGGGTTGCCCGGTGCTTGGCGCAAGACCACACGGTTCTCCTTTCGTCGCGGTTACGATTTGGCCGGGCTGAGCATCCTTCCCGGTGCAAAAAGTGCCGTCGGCGAAGTTGATGTAGGCGCCCGGGCACTTCTCGGTTTGAATCTGGTCCGGCTTCACGGTGAGCGCGCAGGTCTTGGCACTGGTGCAGAAGCTTCCGCTCAGGCAAGGCTGGGTGTTGTCGTCGCACGGTCCGCCGACCACGGCGGGAGTGGCGCAGAGTTTTCCCGAGCTACACACCAGAGCGATCTGGCATTCGTCGTTGCTTCCCGAGGCGCAGGCTTCGCCTGAGCCTTTCTTCGACGCGCAGGTTCCGCACAAACTGCCGCCGGTGTTGCAGAAACCGCCCTGGCACTGACTGCTGTCGCCGCAGGCAGAACCGTCGGCAAGCGTGCCACGGAAGCTACAACCGGGGATGTTGTTGCCGAACACATCGTCGCAGGTCGCAGTCTTCAAGGCCGCCTCGCACGCGAGGATAGCGGTTTGGGTCATGCCCGAACCGTTCGAGCCGGCCTGTTCAGTACAAACCTTGGTCAATCGATCCGCGCAACCGTTCACGTCTCCATACAGGGCCTCCAGCAAGAACGGCGCGCACTCGTGCAATTTCGCGCACAGTGCCGTCACGTGGTCGCAGCCAGAGGCAACGACCGGACCGTCGTTCCCGCCGCGGGTGGCGATGCCGCCATCGTCAGCGGCTGGCAATCCGCCGCTCGAACCGCCGCAGGCCGATGCAAGCAGGACCAGAGCAAAAGAGGTCGTGTGTTTCATGGGATCTCGCGGTGCGCAGGATGCAACTTCGATCCATTGTGACACAGCCACAGCCAAAACTTGAAACTTCGGATATGCGCGATTCAGTCCTCGGAGGCGGCGGTCTTGGGGACTTGGCGAGGATCCAGCAGTGGAAGAAGCAGAAGTGGAATCACCTCGATCAGGGCGCCAATACCAAACATACGCGGGGCGGGTATGCGCTCGGCAGCCCGGCCACCCAGGCGATTGCCCCAGAAGCCGCGCGTGTTCAGCAAAGCCATGTAGACCTGGAACTGGGTGGCCGCCAGTCTCGGGTCGACCAAATCCATGAACAGTGCCAGGGTCGAGGCGTTGACGATGCCGGTCACTACAGCGCCGACCACGGCGAAGGCGACCTGGAAGGCGTAGTTGCCCCACAGGGAATGCGAGAGCATGAACGCGACGTCCAGGCTGGCCACGCCGAGACAGGAATAGGCCAGCGTTCGCCGTCGGCCCCAGCGATCGGACAAAAGACCGCCGGGTATGGAGGCCACGGCGGCGACGGCGTCGCCGATGGTCATAAGGGTCGCTACCTGTTGCTGCGAAAAACCGAGATCCTTGGTGAGGAGTGGGTAGGTGAGGGGGAAGAGGAAGCTGTCGCTGGCGTCGACGACCATCGCGAACAGCGCCGCGACAAGGACCACGCGACGAGAAAGCAGAGCAAGGGCGTCCCTTAGCAGGTGGGCAGGCTTGTTGGCGGCATCCGATTCTCGGACCGGAAGCACCAGCAGCGCGGGCACCAGCAGCAGCGCGATGGCGACTAGGTACGCCGCCTTCCAGCCGGCCTGGTGGGCGACGAAGAGGAGACCTTGGCCGCCCACCACCACGCCGGCAAACTTTCCTGCCGACATGAAGCCGTTGGCGCTACCGCGCTCGTCGGAGGGCAGGATGTGGATGGCGAGAGCATCGGTGCCGACGTCCTGTGCGGCGGCGAACAGGTTGTGGGCGAACAGGAGAATGCTGAAGAACGCGAGGCTTGTAGTCGGATCCACGAAGGACATGGCGAAGAGCGACAGCGCCATGCCGAGCTCGGCCAGCAGGATGTAGGGCCGGCGCCGGCCGAATCGTCCGAACGACACCCGGTCGACCAACGGACCGAGCAGAGGCTTGAGCGTCCAAGGCAGCCACGCCGTGCCGGAGATCTCGCCGATGGCGGCCGGGCCGAGGCCCAAGTCCGCAAGCCGCAACATGATCGCGACGGTGAAGAAGCCCCACGGCACGCCCTGGGCAAAGTAGAGCCCAGCGAAGAGCATCAGACGCGAGCGCGGTGTGTGGCCGACGGCCATGCGCTGATGGTAGCGGACTATCGGCGCAAAATCAGATTGTTCAGCAAGGCGATGGCGACGCTGACGATGGACTCGCCGGCGATGATGCCCGACGAGACCGGAACCACGTAGCGTTCGGCGTGCGCCGAGCTGCGCTTGCCCCACAGCCACGCCAGCACCGCGCCCATAAGCATGGAAAAGGGATTGAAGAAGGGCAGCATGAAGCCAAGGCCCAGCCCGACCGGCGAAGGGATCCAACGCTTGTGCTTGGGCAACCCCAATTCCAGCGCCGCCAGGATCGCGCCCGCGAGCAGTCCCCACACGATTCCCCGCCGGGCGAGCGGGTGCAGATGGTCGACGCCTTCCTGGAAAAGTCGGGCCACCGCGAGCCAGGCCTGGGCTCCGGGGGCTGCGAACGCGGGTGGCGTGCTTCCTGATCCAGTCAGAACCACAGCGTCGGGCACCAGCAGATGGAAGCCGATCACCGTCGCTGCCGTGCCCGCAAAGACGCCGAGCAACTGGGCGATGAATTGCCGGCGCGGGTGGGCGCCCAAGAGGTAGCCCGACTTGAGGTCGGTGAGCAGGTCGGCGCTCGATACAGCCGCGTTGGCGGTGATGGACGCGGTCATCAGGTTCGCGGTGGCGTTCTGTGGAATCAGCACGCCGTAGGCGAGCTGGGTGATCTTGCCCATGGCCCCGATGGGGGTGATGTCCGATTCTCCGGTCGCGCGGCAGGCGACCAGCGAAAGGAAGAAGGTGAGCAGCACGGCGACCAAGCCCAAGTGCCAAGGGATTCCGAAGCACAAATGGCCGATGGCGAGAACGCCGACCGTGCCGACCGACCCCAGGCCGAGAAACCATGAGCCTGGTACCTCCGCGGTTGCATAGCTGGCCTTGTCCCCGCGGCCCATGCTGCCCATAGCGCGCACGATAGTGCGCCACTGGGAAAAGAAGGTCAAAAGCCCGGCGGCGATCATCATGGGCGCCCCGACCCAAATTCCGATCTCGCGCCAGGCGCGGTCGGGGCTGTGGGCCGCTCCCACGGAGAGTGCGGCCGGCCCGAGCCAATACATAAGCAAAAGCCCGCCCGCGACCATCGAGAAGCAAATGCGTGGCCCGGTCAGCGCACCGGCGGCGACCATCACCAGCTTGTTGTCGAGGACGAAGTTCCAGTCGCTTGCCGAGTAGCTGGCGCCAGTCTTCGGGGCTTTGCCGGGAACAGGCAGCCAATCGAATATTGACGATGTATCGGGTACCAAGCCGGCGTAGCGCCGGCCCGACGCCGGCTTACGAAACGGAACGTCCATGATGATCGGCGGAAGCGCGGCGACCAGCGCCGCGTAGAGCAGCGCCTTGCCCTTGGCGGCCGCCTCCCTGCCGTGGCTGTAGAGCGATTGCAGGGTCACGGCCGCGGCAATGCCCGACGGGAAACGCAGCTTCTCCTGGTTAATCATGTTGCGTTTCATTGGAATTGCGAGGGCCACGCCGAGGAGCGCCAGGAAGAAGGTCCAACCTGCCAGGACCGGCCAAGGCAGATGCGTGCCGTGCGGGTTGGTGGCGGTTACGCTGAGTAGGAGCAGGGCGGGGGTCGCGGACACCATGGTGCTGCCGGTCGAGTAGCCGGCCGCCGAGGCGGTGGACTGCATGCAGTTGCTTTCCAAGATGGAAAGCGGCGAGCGCGCAAGGCCGACGCGCAGACACAGGTTCCACAGCGAAAAGGAAACGATGCACGCCGTGATCGCCACGCCCAGCCCCCAGCCGGTCTTGAGCCCCACGTAGAGGTTGGTGAAGGCGAGCAGAAAGCCGAGCAGCGATCCAAGCACCACCGATCGCAGCGTGAGCTGGGGCGTGCTCTCGCCGCGAAAAACGCGTTCGTACCAGGTCTTCTCGTCGAAGCTGGCAACGTCGGCGGGCGCAATATCAAGCGGCCTGGCGGCGGCGATCTCAAGGGCGGTGCGCGCCGGCTTCTGGAACAGGGGCATGGTGACAATCTACCCGATACCGGCCTGCCGTCGTACTTGCTGTTGACACGGCTGCGGGAACCACGGAAATTCGGGCCTATGAAAAAGATCTCTGCCGTAATTCTGATGGCCTTGCTGGCTTGCGCCTGCAAGAAAGAAGAACCGAAACCCGCGCCCCCGCCGCCCCCTCCGCCTGCCCCCAAGGCACCGGAGAAGCCCAAGGGGTTACCTGCTCCTGCCGATGTGGCGGCTGCCCCGGCGGATGCGGAGAAGACTGCGTCGGGCCTGGCATCGAAGCTCCAGCAAAAGGGCACCGGCACGGAGCATCCCAGCGCTGAGGACACCGTCAAGGTGCACTACACGGGCTGGATGACCGACGGCACGATGTTCGACAGCTCGGTGACGCGAGGACAGCCGGCTGAGTTTCCGCTCGACCACGTGATCAAGGGCTGGACCGAGGGCCTCCAGCTCATGGTGGAAGGCGAGAAGCGGCGCTTCTGGATTCCCGGCGACCTGGCCTACGGCGATTCCCCGCGACGGCCGGGCGCTCCGCACGGGACGCTGGTGTTCGACGTCGAGCTTCTGGGCATCAAGAAGGCGCCGCCCGCGCCCAAGGTTCCCGAGGACGTGGCCGCAGTGCCGAAGAACGCGAAGAAGACGGCATCGGGGCTCGCCTACCGCGTGCTCGCCAAGGGCAAGGGCAAGGTGCACCCGAAGGCCAGCGACGTGGTGAAAGTGCACTACACGGGCTGGACCACGGACGGCAAGCGTTTCGACAGCTCGGTGATGCGCGGCCAGCCGGCCGAGTTCCCGCTCTCCGGCGTGATCAAGGGCTGGACCGAGGGCGTACAGCTCATGGTCGAGGGTGAAAAGACGCGTTTCTGGATTCCCGGCAGCCTTGCCTACGGCGACGACGGACCACCCGGGCGGCCGCACGGGATGCTGGTCTTCGATATCGAGTTGCTCGAGATCGAGATCAAGAAGTAGGGGAGGAGAGGGCGCAGAGGGAGCGGGAGGGCGCGGAGGGCGAACCCCTCCGCGCGACGGAGCGTGAGGCACAGGCGCCAAGGGCGGGAGTAGCTCCCCGGCTGCTACTGCGCCGCGCTCGGGTATGGCCGCCTTCCCATGATCCCGCGCCAGAGAGCGAGGTTGAAGCGCGGCGTGTCCAGGGCATCCTCTCGATCGAAGTTCTGGCCGCGCATCACGCGCTCCCAGTAGGCGGCGGTATGTCGGTCGAGCTTGGGCGCGGTTGCCGAGCCGGCGAGGGTGTTGCTTGCCGTCGCAGGTGGAACCGGCAGGCCAGTGCCGCGCAAGGCACTTGGCACCTTGGCGACATAGGTGAAGCGCGCCGGCGACAAGCTCGGGTCAAACACATCCGCCATTGGCGTTGCAAGCGCGTCGTTGAGGCCAAGTTGCTCGAGGCCCAGCACGTCCTCGATGGTCCGTACCATGGACACCGTGTTGTAGGCGGTCGAGACCACGGCGCCTTGCTTGACGTAGGGACCGACCAGATATGCGATGCTTCGATGTGCGCTCACGTGATCAGGCCCATCCTGAGCATCGTCTTCGACGACGAAAATCAGGGTGTCGTCACGATACCGGCTGGCTGCGACCTTCTCGACCAGCAGGCCGAGCGCGTAGTCATTGTCGGCCATCTGTAGCTCGGGCGTATCGATCCCGTCGATGGCGCTCGAGAAGTTGCCGAAGTGATCGTGTGGCAAGCGTACGAATTCGAGGGCCGGCAGGCTGCCGGAAGTCACGAAGCCATCGAATTCGCGCTCCCATTCCTTGATGCGCCAGTAGTCGGGGTACTTGTTGTCGAATCCCCGGAAATACAGATCCGACGTCTCCTGCAGCGCAGCCTTGGCCGGGTAGAATTGGCGAACATTGTTCGCGAAGGGATTTCGCTCGAGCGGAATGAAGATGGGGAGGCTATCGGGCACCGAGGAGCGGACAAGGTCGCCGAAGCAACCGTAGTTGCGAATGGTCAAGCCCTTGCGCAAAGCCGCGTCCCACAAATAGGACTCGCCCGCGGGCTCGCCGTCGGCCGGATCGCCCGAGGCGATATCGGCGGTGCCGGGCAAAAGGTCCGGATCCGGCGGCGACACCGGATCCAAAGCCAAGCGCTCCGGCAACGTGGCCACGCCAACGTTGATGTTTCGGTTGGTGCCCTCCCAATCGTAGTTGAGACCGCGGCCTGCATAATTCGGTGGCTGTGTCTTTTCCACTGAGTCCGTGGTTCGAGCCGACACGGTCCAGTTCCAGCCCACGCCGCTGGTTTCGCCCACATCCTGGAACGCGTCCAGGGTGACGAACTGCTGGGCCAAGGCGTGGTGATTGGGCGTGGTCGCTTCCGGGAAAAGCGTCAACGACGGATCGCCGTTGCCGCGCGGCAGGTCGCCCAGGATCTGATCGTAGGTGCGGTTCTCCTTGATGACATAAATCACGTGCTTGATGTGACTACGCAGGAACGCCATCAGGCGCCGAGCGACCGACGGATTTCCGGTGGTTGGAAAGTTGTTGTTGGCGGCCACCTGCAGGGTCAGGCGCGCGAGCGCAACGCCGCTGGGAATCGGCGCGGTGAGAAAGCCCGCCTTTTCCAGCTGCCAAACGTACTCGTTTCCGTTCCAGCATGAATCGTACACGCTGGTGCTGGCCACATCGACACAGCCGGGGCCGGGGATGCTCTTGCCGTTGACGGCGAAAAATCGGCGCCCGTCGGCGCTGATGCTGATGGATTCCGGGTACCAGCCGGTCGGGATGAGTCCCACCACTCGGCTGCTTTGATCATTCGCCTCATTGTCGTCATTGTCGTCATCGTCGTCATCGCGGTCCGAGCGTGCCTTGCCGTCGCGACCGGCCAGCCGAACCACGGCGATGGCATTGATTCCACCGTTGGTGACGAACAAGGTGCGATCGTCGGGCGAAAGAGCCAGGCTGTTTGGGTTTGCGCCCTTGTAGCCCCGCGGGTTGGCAAGCACGGCGCTGGGAGCGGCAACCGGGAAGGTTTCGACCACCCGGTCGCTCAATGTGTCGATGATCGACACGCTATCCGCACCGCCGTTCGCGACGAAGAGCAACGACTGATCGTGGGAAAGAACCATCTTGTTGGGTTGGCTGCCGACCGCAATGCGCTTCCGCACCGTCGCGGAAGGGATGTCCAGGGTTACGATCTCGCGGTCGCGCTGGCTGCTGACGTACGCTTTGTTGCCCTTGACTGTCACCCAGTAGGGGTACTCACCGCCCGCAGTTCCCGAGAGCGCCGCGTTGAGCTTCCCGGGGCGGAGATCGACCTCGGTCGCCTGTAATGTCGCGAGATTCACGATGCTGACCGAATCATTTTCGTAATTCGCAACCACGACGTTCTTGCCTGCAGCATCCACGCCCACGCCGGCCGCAGTGGGAGGTACCTGCAAGCCAAGACCTGCCGAGTGGCCGAGCGCAATGGCCGGAGTAGCTTCGTTGAAGCTTGTGCCGTCCAATCGGAACACGTGCAGATTGTCGTTCACGCCTCCACTGACATAGAACTCTTTGCCGTTTGGGTTCCAGGCCATGCCGACGAAGGTGTTGGGCACCTGCAGGATCTGACGCTTGGCCGGCTGGGCGTGGGAGACGTCGTAGACGAACACGTACTCATTGGAGAGCTCGGGAACGAAGTTGCCCGTGCCGTCCGGCGTGGTCACCGCATTGTAGCCCGTGGTCAGGATGAGCAGCGTCTTGCCGTCGGGGCTCAGGGATGTGGTCACTGCATGGTCGACCAATTGATTGGGCAGGCTCGGCAAGTCGGGATTGAGTGTCAAGAACACAGAGCCCGGCGTCGCGTCCGGCGTGATGCGCGCTCCGGTTGGAAGCAGTTGGCCTGTCGCGACGGGTTTGGAGTCTTGTGTTATTTGTTGTGCGGCCTGTCGGGGTGTTGCGGCAGGCGTTGTTGCTGTGTTTTTGGAATCATTGTCGCAAGCACCGCAGAAGGCAGAGATTCCCGCGACAAAGTACATGTGACGGAGGTATGTACGCATGGCTTTCCCCTTGGTGTCGTCTAGAAGACGGCGCTGATGCCGCCCAAAATCAGAAGACCGATCTGCATCTGGTCGACCTTCTGCCCACTGATGCCGGCCTCGGTGATGAGCGACCAGCCATGAAAGGTGTAGGCGGCCATCGGCCCGGCGTTGAATTCGAGCACGGGATTCGCGTGCTGGAGCCGGTGCGGATCACTCGACCCGAGCGATCCGCGCGCGCGGCCGTCCAGGCCTATCCGAAGGCGAGCGCCAATCTCGTGAAGGCCCGCTGCTCGAATCTCGCCTTCGCGATCGTCGCCTTCCCCGTCCTGGGCGTAGATGAAACTGACCAGCGCCAACGTGGCGCCAAAGCGACGGCTCACAAGCGCCGACCATTCGAGCATGCCTTCCTCGTCGGAGAATCGATCCTGTCGGTACAAGAAACCCAGTGAAAGATTGAGGCCATGCTGGCGTTGATCGAGCAGCATGTAGCGGACGCCGCCCTCGGCGCGCAGGCGAACTTGTCCGGGCTGCGTGGTCGAGCCGGCGCCCACCAGCAGGGAAAGCCGCGGCACCAACCATCCTTCTGCAGTGGCATTGACGACCGGATTGCCCGTCGCTCCGTCGTATCCGGCCCAAGTGGTGCCGACCGCGCGATGATGCGGGTCCAGCTCGGCGTTGAGCGCGCCAGGCAGGACGTGGGCGATCTCGGACGAGATCTCGTCGCTGATGTTCTGGCGGGACTGTGCGATCTCCTGTGCTGTTTGCTCCTGTGCCGCTTGCTCTTGTGCTGCTTGCGCTTGCGTCGCTCCGTCTGCTGCGACCGCCGCACTTGTGACCTCGTCGGCCGTGGCCGTGCGCGGTGCGATGCCAAACAGTGCCGCAGCGACAACTGGTATGTGGCCAACTCTGCGTGCGAAGAAACGATGAATTGCGCGCATGGGATATCCCTTTCCGGGCTCGCTTGCCCCAACTTCTCCCGATCCCATTCCCTCTACGCCCAGGCCAAGGTCACAACCATCACAACTGTCTCGACATTCGGTTACGAATTTGGGGACGTCTCCTCGGATGTTGCGGGATCGTTCCAATTCGCTCCGCGGCACCTCTATAGATCGCTCAGAAGATCGCTCAGAGCCTTCGGGCACGGGCGTGCGACGCGATCTCGCGTGGCTTGGATTGCTGGGTCACGAAAAGGGGACGCGGTTAGTCCCCAATGACGCCCGCCGGGACGAACACGATTCGCTTCGACCGGTCGGATACGCGCGCCGACACGGAAGCGACGGTCGTGCAATCCGCGAAGGCCGAGATCTCCAAGTGTGCATATCTACACGGTAGACGTGAAACCGCGGTAGTCCCCGGCCAGTGGCCGTTTGGGCGGAACGCAGATCGGCGCAAATCAGGCGGCGGAGCGCCGTCCCGGGTCAGAGCGATGCGGATGCGTCGTAGTCGCCACCGGCGTCGTCGCCGCCAGGCTCAGTAGTCCCACCGCTGCCGTTGCCGCCACCGGATCCGCCGGTTTCGGTCGAACCGCCGGCACCGCCCGAACCGGTGGCTCCGCCAGTTTCGGTAGCGCCGCCCGAGCTTGTGGCTCCGCCGGTTTCGGTTGAGCCGCCGGTGCCGCCCGATGCCGTGGTGCCCCCGCTTGCAGTGGAGCCGCCCGATCCGCCCGCGGCCGTGGCACCACCTGAGCCTGTATGACCGCCCGAAGCTGTGGCGCCGCCTGAACCGGTGTGACCGCCCGACCCGCTGCCGGCCTTGCCTCCTGTGCCTGGG